>NZ_JBMPGU010000011.1:0-156995 GCF_049323015.1 Thalassococcus sp. BH17M4-6 | reverse complement strand
CATGCGCACGAGAGCTGCCGTGGCCTTAGAGGCCGGGAAACCGTTGGAAGTGATGGAGGTGAACCTCGAGGGTCCGAAGGCGGGCGAGGTTCTGGTGGAGATCAAGGCGACGGGCCTGTGCCACACCGATGAATTCACCCGGTCGGGCGACGACCCCGAGGGTATCTTTCCCGCCATCCTGGGCCACGAGGGCGCGGGCGTGGTGATGGAGGTGGGCGAGGGCGTGACCTCGCTGAAGCCCGGCGATCACGTCATTCCGCTCTACACCCCCGAATGCCGCGAATGCGAATACTGCCTCAGCGGCAAGACCAACCTCTGCCAGGCGATCCGCAGCACGCAAGGCGAGGGCCTGCTGCCCGACGGCACCACGCGGTTCTCGATGCTGGATGGCACGCCGATCCACCATTACATGGGCTGCTCGACCTTCGCCAACCACACCGTGGTGCCGGAGATCGCGCTGGCCAAGGTGCGCGAGGACGCGCCCTTCGACAAGATCTGCTACATCGGCTGTGGTGTGACCACCGGCATCGGCGCGGTGATCAACACCGCCAAGGCCGAGATCGGCTGCCGCGGCGTGGTCTTCGGGCTGGGCGGCATCGGGCTCAACGTGATCCAGGGGCTGCGGCTGGCGGGCGCCGACCAGATCGTCGGGGTCGACCTCAACGACGACAAGGAAGAGATGGCGCGCCGCTTCGGCATGACCGATTTCGTGAACCCCAAGAACGTCGAGGGCGACATGGTCGCGCACCTGGTCGAACTGACCAAGGGCGGGGCGGATTACACCTTTGACGCGACGGGCAACGTCGGCGTGATGCGCACGGCGCTGGAATGCGCGCACAAGGGCTGGGGCACCTCCGTGATCATCGGCGTGGCGCCTGCGGGGGCCGAGATCTCGACCCGGCCGTTCCAGCTGGTGACCGGCCGCAACTGGCGCGGCACGGCCTTTGGCGGCGCTAAGGGCCGGACGGATGTGCCGAAGATCGTCGACTGGTACATGGACGGCAAGATCGAGATCGACCCGATGATCACCCACAAGCTGAGCCTCGACGAGATCAACCACGGCTTCGACCTCATGCACGAAGGCAAATCCATCCGCGCCGTGGTGGAGTTCTGAACGCTGATGGAGGTGCTTTCCGAAAATCGGTCGTTTGGCGGGGTACAGACCGTGTACCGGCATCCGTCGAACACCTGCGGCTGCGAAATGACCTTTGCGGTCTACATGCCGCCGCAGACCGAGGACGGCCATGTTCCGGTGCTCTGGTACCTGTCGGGGCTGACCTGCACCCATGAAAACGCCATGACCAAGGGCGGTTTTCAGCAGCACGCGGCGCGCTACGGCCTTGCGGTCGTGTTCCCCGATACCAGCCCGCGGGGCGACAGCGTTGCCGACGACGAAGCCTATGATCTGGGGCAAGGCGCCAGCTTTTACGTCAATGCCACCCGCGACCCCTGGCGGGGGCATTTCCGGATGTACGACTACATCACGTCAGAGCTGCGGTCGCTGGTCACAGAGAATTTACCCGTTGCCGATGCGCACGGGATTACCGGCCATTCGATGGGGGGCCATGGTGCGCTTACGATCGCGCTGCGCAACGCCGAGATGTACGATTCTGTTTCGGCTTTCGCTCCGATCGCCAATCCGACACAATCGGATTGGGGACGAAAGCAACTTTCGTCCTATCTGGGAGATGATGAGAGTGCTTGGTCCAATCACGACTCGACCATTTTGCTGGAGGAGCATGGATGGAAGGGTGACATCCTGATTGATCAGGGCGCCAGCGACCAGTTCCTGGATCTGCTGAGGCCCGAAGCGTTGGTCGATGCCATGGCGAAACGCCGACAGCCCGGCCAGGTCAGGATGCAACGGGGCTATGACCACTCTTATTACTTTGTAAACACTTTTGCGGCGGATCATGTGGAATGGCACGCCCAAAGGTTGAACAGCACAAGGCACTAAGAAAGGTACGATATGTTTAATAAAATGCTTGGCACCGCAGCGATCATGATGATGTCTGCAGGCGCGGTTTCGGCGGAAAGCCACATCACCGGCGATGCGGAGGCTGGTGAAAAGGTGTTCCGCAAGTGCATGGCCTGCCATGCCGTCGGCGAAGACGCCAAGAACAAGGTCGGCCCGGTTCTGAACGGAATCGTCGACCGCGACATCGCGTCCGTCGAAGACTTCAGCTACTCCGACGCGCTGATGGAAAAGGGTGAGGCAGGCGAGGTCTGGACCGTCGAAAACCTTGCCGCGTTCCTCGAAAAGCCGCGCGATTGGGCGAAGGGCACCAAGATGTCCTTTGCAGGTCTGCGCAAGGAAGAAGATCGCAACGACGTGATCGCCTACCTTGCCACGTTTGAATGAAACCTAGGATGGGAGGTTCCTGAGTTTTAAACGCATTTGGTCAGCGGGCAGACCCGCCCGCTGGCCGAAACCATCCGGCCCGCCCGCGCAGCCATGCGCCGGAACGGTCGGCACTAATCAAGACAAACAACTAGGGAGTTGGAAATGAAAAAGCTTTTGGCTTTGACCTCAGGGCTTGCCCTTTGCGCCGGTTTCGCCAGCGCGAACGAAGGCCTGATGGAAATTATGGATGACCCGAACCAGTGGGTGATCCAGACCGGTGACTACAAGAACCAGCGCTATTCCAAGCTGGACATGATCAACAAGGACAACGTCGGTGACCTGCAGGTCGCTTGGACCATGTCCACCGGCGTTCTGCGTGGCCACGAGGGTTCGCCGCTTGTGATCGGCGATACCATGTATCTGCATACGCCGTTCCCGAACATCGTCTATGCGCTGGACCTGGCCAACGACGGCCGGATCAAGTGGAAGTACGAGCCCAAGCAGGATCCGGACGTCATCCCGGTGATGTGCTGTGACACCGTGAACCGCGGCGTCGCCTATGCCGACGGCAAGATTTTCCTGCATCAGGCCGACACCACCGTCGTCGCGCTGAACGCTGACACCGGTGCTGTGGAATGGTCCGCCGTGAACGGCGATCCGTCCATCGGTGAGACGAACACCGCCACCGTTCTGCCCGTCAACGACAAGGTCATCGTCGGCATCTCGGGCGGCGAATTCGGTGTCCGCGGCCACGTCACTGCCTATGACATGAATTCGGGCGAGCAGGTCTGGCGCGCCTATTCCATGGGTCCGGACGAAGACATCCTCGTCGATCCTGAAAACACCACCCACTTGGGCGAGCCTGTCGGCGAAAACTCCGGCACCAACACCTGGGAAGGCGATCAGTGGATGATCGGCGGCGGCACGACCTGGGGCTGGTATTCCTACGACGCGGAAGAGAACCTGGTCTATTACGGCACCGGTAACCCGTCGACCTGGAACCCGGCGCAGCGTCCCGGCGACAACCGCTGGTCCATGACGATCATGGCCCGCGATGCCGACACCGGCATGGCCAAGTGGTTCTACCAGATGACCCCGCATGACGAGTGGGATTATGACGGCATCAACGAAATGATCCTCACGGAGCAGGAAGTTGATGGCGAGATGCGCAAGCTTCTCACCCACTTCGACCGCAACGGTCTGGCCTACACGATGGACCGCGTGTCCGGTGAGCTTCTGGTTGCCGAAAAGTACGACCCGGCGGTGAACTGGACCACCGGCGTGGACATGGACCCCGAGTCCGACCAATACGGTCGTCCGCAGGTCGTGGCGCAGTACTCGACCGAGCAGAACGGCGAAGACGTCAACTCCACCGGCATCTGCCCGGCGGCGCTTGGCACCAAGGACCAGCAGCCCGCGGCCTATGATCCGAACCTCGAGCTTTTCCTGGTTCCGACAAACCACGTCTGCATGGACTACGAACCGTTCCGCGTGTCCTACACCGCGGGTCAGCCCTATGTCGGCGCGACCCTCGCGATGTATCCGGCACCGGACAGCCACGGCGGCATGGGCAACTTCATCGCCTGGGACAACATCGCGGGTGAGATCAAGTGGTCCATCCCCGAGCAGTTCTCGGTCTGGTCGGGTGCCCTGGCAACCGCTGGCGGCGTCACCTTCTACGGAACGCTCGAAGGCTTCCTGAAGGCTGTCGATACCGAAACCGGCGATGAGCTTTACAAGTTCAAGACCCCGTCCGGCATCATCGGCAACGTGATGACCTACGTCCATGACGGCGAACAGTATGTCGGCATCCTGTCGGGTGTCGGTGGCTGGGCAGGCATCGGCCTTGCGGCTGGTCTGACCAACCCGAACGACGGTCTGGGCGCCGTGGGCGGCTATGCCGCGCTCAGCGACTATACCGCGCTGGGTGGTCAGCTGACCGTCTTCAAGCTGCCGAACTAAGCGCAGTCTGATCAAGAGGGGCCGGCACGCCAGACCGGAGTGTCGGCCCCTTCCTTTCCGAACACCATCAACCCTGAAAGGTTCGCTTCATATGCCGCGTACCGCTAAACGCCTTCTTGTCACCGCTGTCCTGGCGCTCGGGCTTCCCGCTGTCGCCACCGCCCAATCCTGGAGCGATCAGCCGGTCGACCCCGCCGCCGACCATCCGCAGGTGCCCGTCGCCTACGAAGACAATGGTCGCTATTACACCGATGACGACATCCCGACCTTCAACGTGGCCGAAGACGGTACCGTCGACTGGCTGACCTTCTCGGGATTCCGCCGCTATCATTCGGAATGCCACGTGTGCCACGGCCCCGATGGCGAAGGATCGACCTACGCCCCGAAAATCAAGAATTCGGCCGTGAACATGGATTACTACGACTTTGTCGACGTGGTGGTGAACGGCCGCCAGAACGGCAATTCGGTGATGCCGCACTTTGGCGATAACCAGAACGTCATGTGCTATCTCGACGACATCTATGTCTACCTCAAGGCCCGCGGCGTCGAGGCGGTGCCGCGTGGACGGCCGGCCAAGAAGGACGCCAAGTCCGAGATGATCCAAGAGGCCGAAAATGCCTGCATGGGCTAAGAGCCTTCTGAGTGCAGTCCTAGTTTCGGTCCTGTGTATCTCCCACGCAGGGCCGGGGCAGGCGCAGACATCGGATCTCGTTTCCAAGAACGCGTTCAGGGTCTGCGCCGATCCCGCAAACTACCCGATGTCGGACAGGGAAGGCACCGGGTATGAAAACGCCTTGGCCGAGCTCATCGCGTCCAAGCTGGATCTGCCGGTGCAGTACGAATGGTATCCGATGTCCACCGGGTTCATTCGCAATACCCTGCGCGACAACAAATGCGATGTCGTGATCGGCTATGCCCAGGGTCACGAGATGGTCCTGAACACCAACCACTACTTTACCTCGGTTTTTGCCATCGTGACCAAGGCCGACGGCCCGCTGGCCGATGTGGTCACGCTGTCCGATGATCGGCTGAAAGAGGCGCGGATCGGCATTGTCGCGGGGAGCCCGCCCGCCGACCACATGGCGCGCAATGGTCTGCTCAAGGCGGCCAAGCCCTACAACCTCGTCGTCGACCGGCGCTACGAATCCCCCGTCATCGACCTGCTGGACGATGTGCAATCCGGCGAAACCGATCTGGCGATCCTCTGGGGGCCGCTGGCCGGGCCGCTGGTAAAGGAAAGCTATCCCGATCTGACGGTCACACCGCTCTTGCAGGAAACCCTGCCGCCGCGGCTGTTCTTCCGGATCACGATGGGGGTACGCCAGGGCGAAAAGGTCTGGCAACGGCAGCTCAATTCCCTGATCCGGCGGCATCAGGATGAAATCAATCAGGTCCTGATCGACGCGGGCGTGCCGCTGGTCAACGATATGGGTGACGCGCTGCTTGAGGTCCAACAGTGATACGGGGTCTGGCAGCGGCGTGCCTTGTCGCGCTGCTGCCGGTCTGCGCCCTGGCGGTGGATGAACCCGACAGCTACCGGATGGAAGACTTTCGCGCCCCGGTGCCGGATACGCTCACCGGCGGAACCGTCGTCTCCTCGCAAGAGGCGCACGCGCTTTGGCAGGACGGGACGGTCGCCTTTGTCGATGTCCTGCCGCAAGCGCCCAAGCCCAAGGGCCTGCCCGAAGGCACGATTTGGCGCGAGAAAAAACGCCATTCGATCCCAGGCGCGATCTGGCTGCCCAATGTCGGATACGGCGCCATCGCGGATGTGACCCACGACTATTTCAGGGCCGGATTGCAGAAGGCCACCGGAGGCGACCTGACGCATCCAGTGCTGTTCTTTTGCCTGGAGGACTGCTGGATGTCCTGGAACGCCGCCAAGCGCGCGATCGAGGAATATGGCTACTCCCAGGTCTACTGGTATCCCGACGGCACCGACGGCTGGACCTTTCAGGACTACCCGACCGAGGTCATCCCGCCCGAACCGGGCGGTCAGTAACCCGGCAGCGTCTTGTGCGCGTGGGTGACGGTGCCATCGGTGTCAGTCATCGTGACATCGACCGATTGCGTCTGACCCGGCACAGAAAGGCTGACCCGCGGATTTTCCGACAACGAGATACTGCCCGTCATGTCCACGTAGCCCTTGCCGTTCAGATCGATCTCGACATTCTCGACATAGCGCATGGGGATGAACAGCAGCGAAATCTGATCCATCTGCATCCCCGAATGGCTGGGGTGCGAAATATCCAGATCGAGCCGTCGCTGCTGCAGCGACAGTGCGCTCAGCTGGTCCGACGTGGGCCCTCCCAGCGTGTCCTCGATCCCGATAGCCATGTTGCCCAGGGTGGCCAGCGCCTCTTCCACGTCGGTGCCCGGCGGGGCGGCGCAGGCGCCGGTGCCGGAGGTCTTGACGAAGGCCTCGGCCACGAAAAGCTGCCCGTCGGTGGTTTCGGCCACCACATGCATGGGGGTCGGGCCGTTGATGCGCATGGTCACGTCGAAAAAGAACCGCTCTTGCGGGCGGTCCATTTCAAAGACCGCCGACACCGGCATCGGGTTTTCATCCAGCACCAACGTCACCTTGCCCAGCATCAGCCCCTCGGGCGCTGCGACCTGGGCGGCGATCTGCGTGCGGGTGTCGTTGGCGGTGCGGTAGGGCGCGTCGATGGCGATGACATCCGCGCCGTCCTGCAACGCGCGGTCGCCATAAAGCGCCTGCGACAGGTCCGTCCAGGTGCTGTCTTCGAGTGCGGCGGCGGGCAGCGCTGCGGCCAGACAGAGCGGCAGGGTCAGAGCAGTCAGTTTCATTGTCAGTTCCTCCGCAGAATGAACGCGCCAAAGGCCCGGGGGCCATCGCCTGTCGCGATCTCGTCCACCACCTCCATCGCGACGGGATCAATCAAGCTGACGGTGTTCGAAAACCAGTTGGCCACCAATACCAGACTTTCGTCGGTAGTGGCATTGATACCTTCGGGGTATTCGCCCACGTCGATCACGCCCAGGGGGTCCAGCGTGTCCAGGTCGATGACACTGACCGTGTCGGCATACTGGTTGCTGACAAAGGCGCGCCCGGCGGCAAAGGCCACGCCATAGGGCCGCGCGCCGACCGGGGCGGTGGCCAGGACCTGCCCGGCCTCGGCATCCAGAACCGTCACATCGTTGCTGCCGACATTGCCAACGAACAGACGCCCATCGGGCGCGAAATCCAGACCGAAGGGCCGGACGCCGACTGTCAGACGGTGCCGCAGGGAAAGCGTTTCGGCATCGAAGACCGACACCTGATCGGCATCCCTGTCGGCCGAGGCCAGCAACCGGCCGTCGGGCGACAGGGCCAGCCCCGCGGGCGCGCTGCCGGTGGTGAGGGTCTGACGAACCTCCAGCGTATCGCCATCCAGCACCCAGATCCGGGCGTTGTACCAGTCAGAGACAAAGACGCGCGACCGGGCGGCATCGACGGCGATGCCGATGGGGCCGCCGTCCAGCGTGACGCTGGCATGCTCTGCGCCGTCCTGATCCAGACGCCGCACCACCTTGCTGTCGGGCGACACGGTGTAGACCGCGCCCGCCGGCGTGACTGCCACCCCGGCGGGCTTGCCCGGCACGGCGATCCGCGCAACCTCGGCCCGGGCGTCCAGGTCAAGGATGCTCAGATCCTCGCTGTTCTGGTTGGTCACATATGCAAAATCCCCCGCCGCCAGCGCAGTGGCGACGAGGGCGGGAAGAAGCCCGAGGAAAAGAGCCTTAGGACGGCGGACCAAAGCGTTCCGCAAGCGCGTCCAGACCGGCCTGATAGACACCTGACACGGCGGCGATCGCGGCCTCGTCGTTCAGTTCGGGCGGCGGGTCGTTGTTGGGATACCCGCGGTAGAAGGCCCCGCGCCATTCGATCAGCGATCCGCCACCGTCGCGCGGCTTGACCGTCAGATGCGAGGAATAGTTGGTGACCGGCAGCACCTCGACCAGCACGTCGGTGATCCGGTAGGAATAGCTCATCTTCTCGGCGCTGTACTTGTAGAGCACCTCGGAAATCGTCGGGCCGCCTTCTTCGCCCAGGGTCAGCACCCGGGTGGCGTCGATCTCGTTGCCGTTCTCACCGGTCGAGGAATAGACCGCCGGGTGCCAGCTCATGTCCTGGAAATCACCGATCACTTCCCACACGGCGGCGGGGTCGGCGGCGACCTCGGTCGTCAGGGTGACCTTTTGACGAGTCGGCCCGTGTGCCATGGCCATGGCGGGCACCAGAAAGCCCAGAACGACCAGCAGATATCTAAGTTGTCTCATGCGACCTCACGATTTGAAGAAGTTGTTCTTGAGGATGTAGCGCGTGCCCCGCAGCCACGAATCGTCGGTGTTCGAGCGGATCTCGACCGATTGCCCGCGCACCATCCGGCCGGTTTCGACATCGCGCATCACCAGATTCATCGACAGGATCAGGTTCGACACTTTCTGCACCTCCCCGACCAGCACGTAGGCGGCATCCAGCTTTTCGCCCATCCGCAGTTCACAGCCGTAACAGTCGGCGGGATTGACGGTTCGGTCAAGCTCTTCCCGGACCGGCGCGAGATCGACGAAGGCAAAGCCGTTGTCGGTGAACCAGTCCCGGACATAGTCCTCCATCAACTCGATGCGCGCACTCTGGTCAGCGCGTTCGCCGAAGTAATCGCCCTCGGTCGAGGTATCGAGAAAGGTCACGCCGAAAAAGGCCACTGGGCCGTCGGGATCAAGCGGTGTCTGGTTCTGCGGAGCCTGTGCCGACGCGGTGCCACAGAAAATAAGAACAGACAGAAGGGCTGCCAGATGTTTCATGAATTCTATGTTGTTGCAGGACAGGCAGGCCCGGCAATGATCCAAAGGTATTGGTTTGGGGGGCATCCGATCTCTGACAGTCTGCCAGAAGAGACCCCGGAACAGGGGCACGGGAGGAGAAATTGAGATCACTCTGGATCGCGCTGCTGACCGGCGCGCTTGCGGTTTTCCATGCGGGATCGGCCTTGGCGGTCGAAGTCCGGTCGGCCATCCTGCGGGTCGACTACCCGGTTCTGGCACCGATTTCCCGCTATGACCTGACGCCTGAGGATAACGGCTTTGCCGGCGCCACCCTGGCGCAAGAGGACAACCAGACCACCGGACAGTTTCTGGGCCACACCTACGAGGTCGACACCGTCGCCGTCCCGCCGGACGAGGCGGATGCGGCATTGGATGCGCTGCTGGCCGACGGGCACACGATCATCACGCTGATGGCCAATGATGAAGACACGCTGCGTCTGGCCGACCGTGCGGGCGACGGCGTGCTGATCCTCAACGCGCAGGCGCGCGGCGTGCCACTGCGTGATGATCAGTGCCGCGCCAATATGATCCACATCGCGCCCAGCCACGCCATGATGGCCGATACGGTCGCGCAGTTCGCGATCTGGAAGAAGTGGCCGCGCTGGTTCCTGATCCACGGCTCCAACCCCGAGGATCGCGCCCTGGCCGACGCCTACCGCCGCGCCGCGACCAAGTTCGGCGCGCAGATCGTCGAAGAGCGTGAATTCGAGGATACCGGCGGTTCGCGCCGTACCGATACCGGCCACGTTCTGGTGCAGCGGCAGATCCCGGTCTTTTCCCAGAATGCCGAAGATCATCAGATCGTCATCACCGCCGATCAGTCGGATGTCTTTGCGCCCTACGTGCCTTTTCACCTCTGGACCCCGCGCCCGACCATGGGATCGTCGGGCCTGCGCCCCGTCACCATCCACGGCGCGCACGAGGCCTGGGGCGCCACGCAGTTCCAGCGCCGGTTCGAAGAGCTGACGCGCCGATACGTGCGCGAAGAGGATTATCAGGCCTGGCTGGCGCTGCGGGTGATCGGAGAGGCGGTGACGCGCACCTCGTCGAACGAGGTGGCGACGCTCAGGGACTATATCCTGAGCGATCAGTTCGAACTGGCCGCCTTCAAGGGCGTCGCCGTCACCTTTCGCGACTGGAACGGCCAGCTGCGCCAGCCTGTCCTGCTGTATGACGGGCGGATCACCGTAAGCGTATCGCCGCAAGACGGCTTCCTGCACCAGACCTCACCGCTGGATACGCTGGGCCTCGACCGTCCGGAATCGTCCTGCACCGCCTTTAACTGAGCATCGGAGTAGAACATGCACCGTGTCTTTCTGACCGCCGCCCTTGCCACCCTTCTCGCCACCGGGGCGCAGGCCAACAAGGTCTTTGTCTCGAACGAAAAGGGCAACACCGTTACCGTCATCGACAGCGACACTTGGGAGGTGATGGAGGAGTTCCCCGCCGGAAACCGCCCGCGCGGCATCACCATCAGCCCGGATGGCAGCCTGCTCTATGTGGCCGCATCGGACGATGATCAGGTCAAGGTCTTCGACGCCAACACCTATGAAGAGCTTTATTCGCTGCCCTCCGGCCCGGATCCCGAGCTGTTCGTCCTGCATCCCAGCGGCAACCCGCTTTATATCGCCAACGAGGACGACAACCTTGTCACCGTGACCGACACCGAAAGCCACACGGTCCTGGCCGAGGTTCCGGTGGGCGTCGAGCCCGAAGGCATGGGGATCAGCCCGGATGCGAAATGGGTGGTCAACACCTCCGAGACGACAAACATGGCGCATTTCATCTCGACCGAGGATTACAAGATCAAGCACAATGTGCTGGTCGATCAGCGCCCGCGCTTTGCGCAATATACCGACGACGGAACCATGCTGTTCGTCACCTCGGAAATCGGCGGCACGGTCAGCGTCATGGACATCGCCGAAGATGGCACGCCCGAGCTGACCACCAAGATCGGGTTCGAGGTGCCGGGCGTGCTGCCCGAATGGCTTCAGCCAGTGGGGCTGCGGGTCACATCGGACGACAAATGGGCTTTTGTTGCGCTGGGGCCGGCAAACCGCGTGGCGGTCATCGACGTGGAGGCGCGCGAGGTGGTCAAGTACATCATCGTGGGCCAGCGCGTCTGGCAACTGGCCTTTACCCCGGACGAGAAATACCTGATCACCACGAACGGCAATTCCAACGATATCACCGTGATCGACGTGGCGGAACAGGAAGCGATCAAATCCGTGCAGGTCGGCCAGCAGCCCTGGGGCGTGGTCGTGCAGCCGGATCAGTAAACGATCTTGGGAGGGATCAAGATGATGACACCACGGACATTCGCAATGGGCCTGATCGCGGGCCTTTCGCTGGCCACCGCGTCGCTCGCGCAGGACATGACAACCGTCCGGGCCGCCGTGCTCAAGATCGGCACGGTGAACTGGGAACTGGCCACGATCACCGAAAACGGGCTGGATGAAAAGCACGGCTTCGCGCTTGAGGTGCAGCCCTTTGCCGACAACGGTGCGACCCGCGTGGCTGTCGAAGGGGACGAAGCTGACGTGGCCGTGGCCGACTGGATCTGGGTCGCGCGACAGCGCGCGGCGGGCAAGGATTACGTCTTTATCCCTTATTCCCGCGCCGTCGGCGGCGTGGTGGTGCCCGAAGACAGCGAGGCACAAACCCTGCAGGATCTGGCCGGGGGCAAGATCGGCATCGCGGGCGGGCCGCTCGACAAAAGCTGGCTGATCCTGCGCGCCTATGCCAGCCAGGAATACGGCATGGACCTCAAGGCCGAGACCGAACAGGTCTTTGGCGCGCCGCCGCTGATTTTCAAATCGGGGCTGAGCGGTGAGACGCAAGGCGCGATCAACTTCTGGCACTTCCTGGCCAAGATGAAAGCCAGCGGCATGCGTGAACTGATCTCGGTAGAAACTGCCGGGACGGCGCTGGGGCTCAACCCCGACACGCCGCTTCTGGGGTATTTCATGAAGGAAAGCTTTATCGCGGCGAACCCCGGCATCGCGCAGGCGTTTTATGACGCGTCGCAGGATGCCAAGGCGATGCTGCGTGACGATGACGCCGCATGGGAGGCGATCCGCCCCCGGATGAACGCCAGCAACGATGCGCAGTTCGAACAACTCAAGGCCGATTTCATCGCGGGCATGCCGGTGCGCGGGCCGGTCGATCTGGAAGGGGCGGACAAGTTCCTGCAGCTGATGACCGAGCTTGGCGGTGAGGATCTTGTGGGCCAGGCGACCAGCCTGCCCGACGGTCTTTTCGCGGATCTGAAGTGATCCGGGCGCGATGACCGGCAAGGGGTACATTCCGGCTGCATCGCTGGTCGGACTGCTGCTCCTGTGGGTCGTGGCGGCGGCGCTGACCGCCGATCCGCAGGTGCTGCCGCAACCCTGGGCGCTGATCGCCCCGTTCGGCCGCGAACTGGCCTCGGGAGAGTTGCTGTATCATCTGGGCGCGACGCTCTTGCGGGTGATCTGGGCCTTTGCGCTGGCGATGATCCTTGGCTGCACGCTGGGCCTGCTGATGGGCCGGTTCGAAAAGGTCGATCGCTGGCTCGATCCCTGGCTGGTGGTGTTCCTGAACCTGCCCGCGCTGGTACTGATCGTGCTGTGCTACCTGTGGATCGGGCTCACCGAAACCGCGGCGATCGTGGCGGTGACGCTCAACAAGGTGCCCAACGTCACAACGGTGATCCGGGAAGGCGCACGGGCCTTCGATCCGAACCTCGACGCGATGGCGCGGGTTTACCGCATGTCGGCCTGGACGCGGCTGCGGCACGTGCTGATCCCGCAGCTTGCGCCCTTTATCACCGCGGCGGCGCGCGGCGGTCTGGCGGTGATCTGGAAAATCGTGCTGGTCGTGGAATTCCTGGGTCGCTCCAGCGGGATCGGGTTTCAGATCCACCTTTATTTCCAGCTTTTCGACGTCGCGATGGTGCTGGTCTATGCGCTGTCGTTCATCGCCGTGATGCTGGCGGTGGAATGGACCTTCCTTCAGCCTTGGGAACGGCGCGTGCGCCGGTGGCGGACGGCATGATCGGCGTCGATGTCACCTCCAAGAAGTACGGCGATACGCAGGTTCTGGGCCGGGTTCGCTTTGACATCGCCAAGGGCGAAACCGTCGCCATTCTCGGCCCGTCGGGGATCGGGAAATCGACCCTGCTGCGCATCGTGGCGGGGATCGATCCGCGCTTTGAGGGGCATATCGACCGGCCCGACCGGATGGCCATTGTCTTTCAGGAACCCACGCTGATGCCCTGGCGCAGCGCCTTGCAGAACCTGACACTGGTACATCCCGGCCTAAGCGCGGCGCGCGCGCAAGAGATGATGGGAAAGGTCGGGATCGGCGACAAGACCGATCTCTTCCCCGGTCAGCTGTCGCTGGGCCAGCAGCGCCGTCTGGCTTTGGCGCGGGCCTTTGCGGGCGATCCCGATTTCCTGATCATGGATGAACCCTTCGTGTCGCTCGATCCGGAAACCGCCCGCACGATGCTGGACCTTACCCGCGCGCTGGTCGCGGAAAGCCGTCCCGCAACGCTTTTTGTCACCCACGCGCGGGGCGAGGCCGAAGCCCTGTCGGCGCGCATCCTCGAACTGCGGGGACACCCGGCCACGCTGGGCCCGCACCTTGTCTCAGCAAAGGAGAACCCATGAGAAAAACCCTCGCACTGTCCGCCCTGATCGCCGCTTTGGGGGGTGCCGCCTGGGCACATGACTTCGGTTTCGCCGGGGTGCTGTCGGCGTCCAACATGGAAGAACTGCCGCCGATCACGCTGGGATCGGGCAAGCAGATGGCGGACGGTCCGCTGATGCTGAAATCGGGCACCGGTTACGAGATCGAGATCATCGCCGACGGATCAGCCGAAATCGGGCTGGAGGGGCCGGGCTTCTTCCGCTCTATCTGGATCAACGAGATCGTCATCAACGGTCTGGAAATCCGCCCCTACGGCATCGAAAGCGTCGAATTCGACGAAGAGGGCACGATGGAGATCGAGTTCATCGCCATCAAGCCGGGCCGCCATTTCCTGCGCATCCCCGGTTCGACCGGCGACAGCCAGCGTGTCGATATCATCATCGAATAGACGCCGCAGCGGAACGATGCCGGCGGGCTGCGGCGCAAACGCCGCGGCCCGTTTTTGTTTGTCAGGGAGCTTTGGTCCCAAAGACACGCGACCCGACAGCCCGTTTTCGACCAGACAAGGTGTGACAAGCGGATATCGTATAGCGCCCTTTCAATGTCCGGTCTCGTCGTGTGTCGGCGTCGTCAAAGTTGTTTCCAGCTCGACACTCAAATCTGCGGCCAAATCGAAAAATCGACGCCGAACCGTTCCGGCGTAGGGATTGGTCTTCTCGATCGCCTCGAACACTTCCGGCGCATCATGCTGAACCATGTAGACCGCCTCGGACAACAAATCAAAGCTCCTGGTTGTCATGCGCGTTGGCAGCGGCCCCATCCTCAGCAGCACTTTGGCGATCAGGTGCGTGAGCCCCTGGACAACGGCGGCTTCCTGGTCGTGATCATCCGCTGTCGTCATGATGACCGTCAGACCCAGAGCCTTACGCAAGAACGCGGCCAGCCTCGCATGTCGCCTTCCCCGAATAGGACAGACCGCGATTTTCAGGCCCTTGATACCTGCCGTGGCACTCTGAGGGCCGAACAAGGGATGAGATGCGACAATGTCGACGTCGTCGGGCAGCAGCCGCCGCATGATTTCCGATGGGACCACCTTGACCGAGCCGACATCGACAATCAGCACGCCAGATTTACACGCGGCCGCTATCTCGGTGACCACCTGCTCGAACGAGGACACTGGCGCCGCAATGAGGACCACATCAGCCTGCGCGACTGAGGGCAATGGCGACAGACGTACCCCGAGTTGCTGGGCGACCTTGGCCACGTCCGGGGACGGATCGTAGGCGGTGATGTCGAAATGCGGGCCAAGATGACGGGCAGCAAGTTGACCGAACGCACCAAACCCCACGATGCCGAGCGACATATTTTGACTATTGCTGTTGTTGTTCATTTTTCGACCTTTGAACTTGCCGCCCGGCACAAGGTCGAATGTATGTTGACCGCTGTCAGGGCAGCGGAAAACCAATGATGAAGGGCCCGCAGCTATGGAAGCTGAGGATAATAGGCCTGCAATTGGAAGCACGTGTTCATCATGACGGCAGCGATAAGGCAGACAAGAGAGCAGAGTCAACGGTCTTGCGGTCCGGCGGCCGTTGGCTATGGCGCGGCCTGAGGTGATTTGGGCTGGGTGCCGTCATGCGCCGCTCTTCGCATCACCTGCCCGAGCCTCTTGGGACCGCTTGAGCAACACCCGTGAGTTGTTCGCGAGCCACGGATGATCACCTGCGTGCCGGACAGCCTATGGTCTACGGCGGCGGTCCCTGCTAGAACACCACCTGTGGGAAGGTTTCCCGCCGAACGAGGCGTTCATGTCAGAGAATGTAGCCATCCGTTAAGGCCCTGACCCCCGGGGCCGACATACATCAACCGTCACCCGCGCGACTGGCCGGGTGCCGGACTGTTGTCTGACATGTTTCCGAGACCTCCCGATGAATATCTCAAAACACGAGCAGCGCGTGCTGCACGTTCTGGCGCAGGGTGGCGCCATCCATTTCGACCGCAATCCCAACGGCAAGGTGCGCGACGTGACCTGCTTTACCCGTGACGGCAACGTTCTGACCGATTGCAGCTTGCAGGTGTTCGACCGTCTGCGCACCCGGCGCTTCGTGCGCTCGCGCGGGGGCCAACCCTACCGGATCACCCGGGCGGGGTTGCTGGCGGTCAGGGCGCAGCTGGACAACCGCTAGCGCCGCCTTGTTGGCATGAAAAAGACCAGAGCGCGGATCGGCGCTCTGGTCGCTGTCGACTTACAACCGCCGGTCCGGACTTATGAGACCGGGTTCGGCACCGGTTTCCCGGCGAAGAAGGCATCGAGGTTGTCGGCCACCATGTTGCCCATATCCTCGCGCGTTTCGCGCGTGGCGCTGCCCAGGTGCGGCAGCAGAACGGTGTTTTCCATCGCGATCAGCTCTGCCGGGATGTCCGGTTCGCCCTCGAAGACGTCCAGCCCGGCCCCGCCCAGCTTGCCATCCTTCAGCGCCGAGATCAGCGCCTTCTGGTCAATCACGTCGCCACGGGCGGAATTGATCAGCATGCCGTCGGGCCCGATCAGCGCCAGACGTTCGGCGTTCATCAGATGGGTGTTGTCGCGGCCGCCCGGCACGTGCAGCGACACCACGTCGGCGGCCTCGAGCACATCCTCGATCGTGTCCATTCGCACGGCGTCCATCCCGGCGATATGCTCTTCGGGCACGTCCACCAGATTGTAGAACACCACCTTCATGCCAAAGGCCGCATGCGCGCGCTTCGCCGTGGCGATGCCGATCCGGCCCATGCCGATGATGCCCAGAGTCTTGCCGCGCAGGCGGGTTCCCATCATGTGCGTCGGCCGCCAGCCCGCCCAGTTGCCCGCGCGCAGCTCGCGCTCGCCCTCGCCAGCGCGGCGCGCCAGCATCAGCATGAGCGTCAGCGCCGTGTCGGCGGTGCAGTCGGTCAGAACGCCCGGCGTATTGGTCACCACCAGCCCCGCCGCCTCTGCCGCGGCGATGTCGATATGGTTGAACCCGACGCCGTAGTTGCCAAGGATCTGCGCCCGGTGCCCGCCGGTAAAGATCTCGGCGGGCAGCTTGTCGGACACCGTGGGGCAGACGGCGTCATAGTCGTTGAGCGCGGCACCGATGGCTTCGGTCGTCATCGGCACGTCATCGGTGTTGAGCGTCGCCTCGTAATCGCGGGACAGCCGTTCTTCGACGGAGTCCGGCCAGCGACGCGTCAGGAGGATCTTCTTCTTGGTCATGCGGCCACCTTCTTGCCCGACAGCACCGCTTCGACGGTTTCGCCAAAGGCTGCGGGATGCGGAACAATCGTATGGCCAGCCTCGCGGATGATCTCAACCTTTTCCTGCGCGGATTCGCCAAAGGCGGAAACGATGGCCCCGGCGTGGCCCATAACCTTGCCCTTGGGTGCTGACAGGCCAGCCACATAGGCCATCAGCGGCTTTTTCATGTGCGCGCGCGCCCATTCCGCGGCCTCGGCTTCCTGCGGTCCGCCGATTTCGCCAATCATCACGACGGCATCGGTTTCGGGATCCTGTTCGAAAAGCTCGAGGATATCCTTGAAGCTCGACCCGTTGATCGGGTCGCCGCCGATGCCAACGGAGGTCGAGACACCGATCCCCTTCGCCTTCATCTGGCTTGCGGCCTCGTACCCCAGCGTGCCCGAACGCCCGACGATCCCGACGCGGCCGGGCGTGTAGATCGACCCGGGCATGATGCCCATCATCGCCTGACCGGGGCTGATCGTCCCGGCGCAGTTGGGGCCGGTCAGGCGCATGCGCATCTCGGCCTTGTAGCGGCGCATGTAGCGCTTCACGCGCATCATGTCCTGCGCCGGGATGCCGTCGGTGATGCAGACGCAATACTTGATGCCCGCGTCGGCGGCTTCCATGATGGAATCGGCGGCGAAGGGCGGCGGGACAAAGACGATCGACGCCTCGGCCCCGGTTTCGGATACCGCCCCCTTGACGGTGTTGAAGACCGGCAGATCCAGATGTGTGGCACCGCCCTTGCCGGGCGTGACGCCGCCCACGACCTTGGTACCGTAGTCGATCATTTCCTGCGCGTGAAACGTGCCGATGCGCCCGGTGAACCCCTGCACAAGCACGGGCGTGTCTTTGTTCAGCAGAATTGCCATCGTGGTTTCCTCCCGATCCTATGCGGCTGTTTTCTCGACGCGGCGCAAGGCGGCGACGGCGGCTTCGGCCGCTTCCTTCAGGGTGTCGGCGACGGTGACGTCCGGCGCCTTTTCGGCCAGGATCGCCTTGCCTTCCTCGACCTTGGTGCCGGACAGGCGCACGATCAGCGGACAGTCGACGCCGACCTCCTCGAGCGCCTTGACCACCCCTTCGGCGACCCAGTCGCAGCGGTTGATGCCTGCAAAGATGTTGACGAGGATGACCTTGACCTCCTTGTCGGCAAGCACGGCGCGAAAGCTTTTCGCCACCCGGTCGGGCGATGCGCCGCCGCCGATGTCGAGGAAGTTCGCAGGCTCGCCGCCGGCGATCTTGATCATGTCCATAGTGGCCATCGCCAGGCCCGCGCCGTTGATGATGCAGCCGATGTTGCCGGTGAGACCGACGTAGGCCAACCCGCGATCCGACGCGAAGGTTTCGCGCGGGTCTTCCTGGCTCTTGTCGCGCAGCTCGGAAATCTCGGGGCGGCGGAAGAGCGCGTTTTCGTCAAACGACATCTTGCAGTCAAGCGCGATGACCTCGCCCTTGGACACCACCAGCGGATTGATCTCGAGCATCGAGGCGTCGAAGTCGCGGAACACCCGGTAGCAGCCCAGAATCGTATCGACTGCCTTGCCGATCAGCGCGCCATCCAGGCCCAGGCCGAACGCGATTTCGCGTGCCTGAAATTCGCGCATGCCCAGCCCCGGATCGACCGAGGCGCGGACCAGGCTGTCGGGCGCTTCCTCGGCGATCTGTTCGATCTCCATCCCGCCCGAGCTCGAGGCGACGATCATGATCCGCTCGGCTTTGCGGTCGAGCACGAAGCCAAGGTAAAGCTCGCGCTCGATATCGACGGTTTCCTCGATATAAAGCCGGTTGATCAGCTTGCCTTCGGGCCCGGTCTGATGCGTGACCAGACGTTGGCCCAGCAATTTCTCGGCGGCGTCCGCGACCTCCTTGTCGGACTTGCACAGAATGATGCCGCCGGCCTTGCCGCGGGCACCGGAATGCACCTGCGCCTTGACGACCCACGCCTCTCCGCCGATTTCGGTCGCGCGGTAGGCGGCCTGTTCGGGGCTGTAGGCCAGCCCGCCACGAGGCATCCGGATGCCGTGCGTGGCCAGCAGTTCCTTGGCCTGATATTCATGGATATCCATCTTGAACTCCTCCCGGTTGGGTCCGATTAGGCCGCGCGGGCCTTGAGAACTTCCTGCACGGCAAGAACGTTCTTGGCCATTTTTTCCGATGCGGCGTCGATCATCTTGCCGTCAAGGCTGGCCGCGCCCTTGCCCTGTGCAGCGGCTTCCTCAAGCGCCACAAGGATCTTCTGCGCCCGCTCTACCTCGGCCTCTGTCGGGGAATATTCGTCGTTGGCGAGGTCGATCTGGCTGGGATGGATCGCCCATTTCCCTTCGATCCCAAGGGCCGCACCGCGCTTGCAGGCGTCGCGGAACCCGTCGGGATCGCTGAAATCGCCGAACGGGCCGTCGATGGGGCGGATGCCGTAGGCGCGGCAGGCGGTGGTCATGCGGCTGAGCGCGGCGTGCCACTGATCGCCCGGGTAGTTGGGGTTCAGACCGCCGATGTTGACGGTGCGCGCCTTGTGGAAAGCGGCATAATCCGCGACCCCGAAATGCATCGCCTCGAGCCGCGACGGGGCGGCGGCGATGGCTTCGACATTGGCCATGCCGAGCGGGGTTTCGATCAGCGCCTCGATCCCGATCTTCTTGTTCAGGCCCATGGCCATCTCGATCTGGTTCAGCATCGCCTCGACCATATAGACATCCTGCGGCAGGCCGACCTTGGGGATCAGGATCACATCCAGCTTGGCCCCCGCCTGTTCCACCACATCCACCACGTCGCGGTACATGTAATGGGTGTCGAGCCCGTTGATCCGGACCGACGTGATCTTGTTCTTGGCCTTCCAGTCGATGTCGTTCAGCAACTGGATCGCGTTCTTGCGGGCCTGTTCCTTGTCGTTGGGGGCAACTGCATCCTCAAGATCAAGGAACACGACGTCAGCGTTCGATTCAGCGGCCTTTTCGACCATCGACGGGTTGGAGGCGGGCACCGCCAGCGTGGATCGCTGAAGGCGGGTGGCGCGCATGCCGTGAACTGTATGGCTCATAGTGCGGGGTCTTTCCTGTCAGTCTGTGCGATGTTGCGGATCATTCGGCGGCGATGGCGCTGCCGTTCCTGGCCGAGGTGCTGGTGAAATGGTCGATGGCAGCGCCGACGCCAGAGCCCGCCTTGATGTCGAACCCGTTTTCGATCATCGACATTTCGGCGACCGACAGGGCGGTGGTCACCATGCCTTCGTTCAGCCAGCCAAGGTGCCCGATGCGGAAGACCTTGCCCATGACCTTGCTCAGCCCCGACCCGAGCGAGGTGTTATACTTGGAATAGGCCGTGGCGATGACATCGCGGGCGTCCTTGTCCTCGGGCACCATGATCGCGCTTACCGTGTCGGAATGCCATTTGGGTTCCTTGGCACAAAGCCTCAGCCCCCAGGCATCGACGGCCTTGCGCACACCGGTGGCCAGCCGGTTGTGCCGCGCCCAGACGTTTTCCAGCCCCTCGTCCAGCAGCATGTCGCAGGCCACGTCGAGCCCGCGCAGCAATTGCGTGGCGGGGGTGTAGGGGAAAAACCCCTGGTCGTTGGTGGCGATCATGTCCTCGAAGCTGAAGAAGGTGCGCTTGTATTCGGCGCGCTTGTGCGCATCGAGCGCCCATTTGCTGACTGACAGGATGCCAAGGCCCGCAGGCAGCATGAAACCCTTCTGCGAACCCGACACGGCGCAATCGACGCCCCAGGCGTCCTGATCGAATTCGATGGAGCCGATGGACGACACCCCATCGACCATCAGCAGGGCCGGGTGGTTGGCATCGTCCAGCGCGCGGCGCACGCCCTTGATATCGGAACTCACGCCGGTGGCGGTTTCGTTATGGGTGGCAAAGACCGCCTTGATCTCGTGCGCGGTGTCGGCTTTCAATTTTTCGGCGTATTTCTCGACCGGGACACCGGTGCCCCATTCGCAATCGATCACATCGACGTCGAGGCCAAAGCGTTGTGCCATGTCGACCCAGAGGTGGCTGAATTGGCCAAAGCGGCTCATCAGCACCTTGTCGCCGGGCGACAGAGTGTTCTGAATCGCCGCTTCCCAGGCGCCGGTGCCCGAGGACGGGTAAAGAAAGACGCGGCCGGTGGTGTTGCGAAAGAGCTTGGCCATCTTTTCGAACAGCGGTTTCGTGAGTTCGGGAAAGTCCGGCGCCCGCATGTCCTGCATGCTGACGTTCATCGCCATGCGGACCTCTTCGGGGATGTTCGTGGGGCCGGGAATGAAAAGATGGTTGTAGCCGGGCATGCGGGATCCTCCCAAGGATTCTCTGATCTCTGTTTCTGAGCTTCAGGTTGACCTTGGGTCGGCCTGACCGGAACACCTTGCAGGATAGGAAACGCCGCCGCGGCGGGGGGGATCGCCCTACCCGTTCGGGGGCGGGTTCGCATGATAGCGATAACGGGATTTGCGCGGCCTAGCCGCTGGCGGTTTCCTCGCGCCGCGACATCCGGACAAGGCCCATCGTCCCCCCGGCGGCGGCCAGCGCGCTGAGCGCGCAAAGCGCCGGAAAGCCGAGCGTTTCCACGATGACCGACCCGAGGATCGGCCCGGCGGCAAGGCCAAGGCGGCTGAGATTGTAAAGGCTCAGCGCCAGTGCCTTGGTGTCCTGCGGCGACAGCTCGGCGAAAAGCGCGTTGGAGGAGGGCAGCACAAGCACCTCGCCCACGGTAAAGCAGAACATCGCCGCGACCAGCACCGCGCGGCCATGCGGACCACTTGCCAGCGCAGGCAGAAGCAGGCCAAGCCCCAGCGCCAGAAGCCCGAGCGTGATCGTCTGCACGAACTGCGCCCGTGCCAGCAGGTTCAGCACCAGCGGCTGGCCGAACAGGATCAGCCCGGCGTGAAACACCATCAGGCCCGCGTAGAATTCGATGCCGTAACCCAGCGACGTGATGATGTGGTGCGAAAACGTCGTGGTCATCTGCGCATAGGCCACCATGATCAGCGTCACCGACAGGATGCCGCCACGGTAGTGGCGCAGGGCGGCCAGGATGTCATGCAGCGGCGCGGCGCGCGCCGGGCCGGGCGGGGGCGTGTCAGCGCGGTGTGGCAGGGACAGCCCGGCGACGCCGACCAGCAGCGCCGAGATCGCGAAGACCGGCCAGATCTGCGCGTGTTCAAAGATCAGCGCGCCCAGCACCGGGCCGATGGCGGCGGCCAGGTTGATCACGTAGTAGCGCGCCCCGAACGATCTCCGGCTTTCATAGGTCGTGCGCTGCTTGGCCAGCGACAGTTGCGTTGCGGGATCAAGGCAGCCCTGTATCGCCCCGAACAGCGCGCTGAAAAGGATCAGGACATGCACCGCAAAACTGATCTGCAACAACAGCAGCAAAGTCGCCAACGCCAGGTTGCACAGCCCGATCACCGCGACCTCGCAGCGCCGGTCGGCCAGCACGCCACCCCCCAGCCCGACCAGCGCTGAGGTGATTGCCGACAGTGCCACGACCACACCGGCGAGGACCGGACTGGCCCCCGACCCGACGACAAAGCTGTAGATGAATGGAAAGGTTGCAAACTGCGCCAGCCGCGACAGGAAAACCGACATCAGCGCAATGCGCGATCCGGCGATCCTGCGCTCAGCCGTCGGTGCAGAAGACGTCACGGCTTAACCGTTGGGCAAAGGCGATGAGTTGGTCGTCGGTCCATGGCTCCGTCCCGTTGGGCCAGAACAGCTCGACCGCGCCGTGGCGTTCGAAATTGCTGGCCCCCTGACCGGAGACATCGCCGGGCCGCGCCCAGACCTGCAGGCCGATCACCGGCTTGGGCAGGTCGGGCAGGGCGCTGGTGTTGACCTGGGTGATGCAGCCTTCGGGCGCCTTGAGGAACACGATGGCGGCGCTGCCGCGCATGATCGCCGGTTTGCGCGCCACCTCGATGGACGGCGTGCCGACAAAGCTGGCGCAATGCAGCTCAAAGAGGTTGCGGCCCGTGCAGCTTTCGATCAATTCCGGGATGGCACCGCCGGGCAGGCGGCCATTGACCTCGACCACCACAGGCGCGCCATCGGGGCAGACGCGGATTTCCACATGCGCCACGCCGCGATCCATGCCGACGGCCCGGCAGGCCAGCCGCGCGGTGTCCTGAATGGCCGCATCCTGGATATAGCGGCTGGGAAACCGATGGGCGCATTCGACGAAATGCGGCGGGCCGGACAGGATCTTGTCGGTCATGCCCACCACCTCGGACCCGTCGGGTGCGTTGAGGACCTCGACAGACACTTCGGCCACCGCTTCGATATATTCCTCGACCACGAACGACGGCGTGTGCATCCCGTAGGCGAGCAAGGCCTGCGCCGCCTGGCTGGACCAGGCCAGCGCGTCGGGCAGGTCTTCGGCGGTGTGTACCAGCCGCACGCCCAGCCCGCCGCCAAGGTTTTCGGGCTTCACGATGACCGGAAAGCGCAGGTGCGCGGCCTTTTCGGCATCCTGAGGTCCGAACATCCGCACGTATTGGGGCACCCGCAGGCTCGCCTGTTCAAAGGCACGGCGCATGTGAAACTTGCTGCGCACGTTCATCACCGCCGCATCGCTCAGGTACCCCAGGCCGAAGTGGCGGCTGATCGCATGCCCCACCTCGATCGCCGGTTCGAAAAGTGGAATGACCGCGGCGGGCCGGTGGCCGGTGGCGCGTTCATGCTCTTCCAGCGCCGCGATGGCCGAAGCGGCGTCCAGCGGGTTGCCGACGATCAGCCCATCCGCCGACCGGCTGGAGTTGAGCCGCGACGGTTCCATCACATAGACCGGCTGGGTGCTGGACCGCATGGCCGCGCAGACCGCGCGGTCCTTCCACCGCTCCTGCGATCCCAGCAACAGGGTGTAACCTTGAGAATCCGTCATGCAGGGGGTTCGGTAGATGCTCATCTCGTCGGTCCCGGTTTCGCGCTAGGCGGCTGACATCAGGGGTTTGTAGCGCAGCGCGAGGTCAAGGCCGTGCCGGTAGGACAGCCAGTTGAAGAAGACCTGGCTTGAGGCGCTGAATTCCGGTTGCTTGTCCAGGATCCGGGTCAGATCGGTGGCCCCGGGATACCGCTCAAAGATCGTCTCGTAGAGCGTGAGGTTGTCGAAGGGCAGCGCGCCATCCTCGGCCAGATCAAGGCCCAGTCCGGTGGCGAACTCCCGGCAAATTTGCTGCTGTTCGGGCTCTGACCCCGCGATGTCCAGCGCTTGCGCATCCTCGGCCCCCGCCGCCGCATGCGGGCGCTTTTCGATCCGCGCCATCTGCGCGGGCGTAGGGGCGGGCAGCCCGCGTTCGGCGCACCAGTCCGCGAAGCCGTCTGCCCCGCGGGCGTGGCGGTAGGCACGGGAAAAAAGGTAGTCGCCGCAGAACTTGTAGAACCGGTCGACATCCTCAAGATCGGTCAGCTCATCCGTCACGGTGTCGGGCAGGATGAAGGTCGGCAGACACGGATCGGCGATGTCGGCCTTTGCCTTGTGCAGATCGCCGTCGCGGAACGCATAGCCGTTGCGGCCCGTACCGTGGCCCGTGGCCTTTTCGTTGCCGTAGATCCGGCTGCCATAGACCACCGAGCAATGATCGTATGCGTCGTAAAGCCGATATTCGGAGATATATCGCGCCGTCCGCTTGACCGTGGCTGCGGTGATCCTGGTGTTGCCGGTAAAGAGCGTGATCTTCTTTTTCTGCCCCTCGGGCGCCTGCGCCGCCTGCATCAGCATGAAGCGTTTCGCGTGTTCCACCGTGTAGGGCACCTTGGCCGCGTGCAGGTTTTCGGGGTCGAGCGACAGCACCTCGTTGTTCGAAAGCCGGTAGTTCGTGCTGTAGAGATAGGCCAGATCCTCGGGCTCGATGAAGGGCAGGATGTACGAGCTCCATTCGATGCCTGGATGCAGGCTTAGCAGCTCGCCCATCATCCGCGCGACCTCGAGGAAGTGCTTGTCGCCCTTGGGGTTCAGTTCGGAACAGACCAGCCAGAACCGGGTCACGCCCTGAGAGATCAGGAACTCCAGTTCTGCCCGCACCACGTCAAGGCTGCGCCACGACACCTTGCGCCCCTTGGCGACCGGTTCGCCGCAGAAATAGCACTGATAGGGACAGCCGCGCCCGATCTCGACGGCGACCTGCGGCGCGTGCCGGGCCGGATCGTCATGATGGTCGTAGAAGGCACGCAGTTCGGCGATGACTTTGGGCGTGTATTCGGTGAAGTCCGGCCCGGCGAAATGCGCGCGAGGGTTGGCGGTGACCTTGCCGCTGTGATCGGTGAAGATGAGGTTGGGTACCTGGTCCAGATCGCGGCCCGACAGGATATCGTCGAACCGGGCGGCAAAGGAATTCACATCCCCCGCCATACCGAAATCCGGTTGCAGGAAATTGAAGAGCGGGATCGGCTGGAAGGAGAAACCGATCCCGCCCACGATGGTCCGCGTCCGGGGGGTGTGTTGGCGGACCAGGTCGATGGCGCGCTTGGTCCATTGGACGGGCTCGAAAGCGGCGCAGTCGACAGAGGTGTTGCGGGCGGCGGCCAGGTAGTCGCGGAAATCGCAACTGTCGACCTGGCGCAGGTGAAAGCCGACGCAGCGCGGGGCGTAGCGGTCGAGCGCATCGCGCAGCAGTTCGGGCCATTTCGCGGGCGGCTGGCCCAGGAAATCGATGGCCTTGAAGCGCAGACCGTGCTGGCGGAACTGCGCGCCGATCTGGACAAAGGCGTACGGAAAGATTGGCCGTTCGGGGTAGTTGCTGAAATTCAGCAACAGGAAATCGACGGGCGCGTCAGTGAAACGGGACATTTTTCGGCTTCCCGATAATCAGGTCGGAGAGGTCAAATGACGGACTGTCCGCCTCTGCATCGCGTTGCAGGCCCGGTGCCTCGGCGTGCCGCCAACCGGTACGCCGGTCGCCGCGCACGGGCGACCATGCCGCCATCCCATTCTGCGTGTGATTTCTGTCGAACATACCCAATCCACCCTGCGTGCTGCCGCAGCGTCAGCCACAGCTCAAGAGGTGTATGCAACCAGGGCGTGTTTCGGGCAAGGCGCTACGCGCGCCGTTCACAACTTTGCGCAATTCGCGACATCAGTGTGAGGAAATATGATGTTTTGTTGTAGCCCAAGAATCTGAGAGGCCTCTTGCAAGGCCAGGTCGGCCTGTGGAGCTTTTGGGCGGCCGCTAACGGGATCGCCTTATGGTTTAAATCGCCCCTGCGGCGGCGAAAGGCTTTCCCGCGTCCGGCGCGCAGGCCGCAAATCAGGTGTTACCCTGGCAGCGCAGCGCAGAATTGCGTCAGATATCCCGCTCTGCGGTCTGGACCTGCTGGCATTTCCAGCGGGCAATCTGCCAGTTGGGATGCGCATTCACCCATTTCGCCAGTTCCGGCTGCGCGCCCATGGCGCATTGTCCGGGGGTGATGCCGGTAAACAGAAGGCTGCGTTCGCGACATTCCGTCGGGGCGGTGCTGAGGCAGGCGACAAAAAGCAGTTCGATCATGGGACCCTCGTGCCGGTTGGATGGCATTGCTGGTTCCATACCTATGCAGACAGACATAAAGATCGCCTGAAGACTGCGCTCGCAGGATGCTGCGGTGCAGAAATGGTTATGAATTGCCCATTTTTCCGGCGAAAGCTATAAAAATGGGCTGATCTTCAAGGGGTCCGCTGGTCGCGGCCACGATACGGAGGGCGTCATGCGGCGTGGAACGCCATCGCTCAAGACCAAGCTGGCGTTCGGCGCGGGCCTTCTGGGCCTAGCGGCGCTGCTGGCCGCGGCGATCATGGTGCTGGCCATGCAGCGCGTGTCGGACCGGATCGAGGCGTCGGTCGCCGCCGAAGCGCGGGTGGAGCGGTATTCGGTGCTGTCCACGCAGGTGTCGACCTTTATCGTCGTCGCGGCAGAGGCGATCCAGTCCGGACTGCCCATCGAAGAGCGGACCCAGAGGCTGGACAGCATCACGCTCAACGTCACGCGGACCTTCCAGCTCTTGCGCCGCGATCTGGAACAGGCGGTGGCCGAGGCGCAGGCGCTGGGCCTGGACGAACAGTCGCGCCGCGCCACGCAAAGCATCGGCATCGCCCGGATGGAAGCGCTGTTCGTTTCGACCCGCGATGCCTTCTTGTCCTCGACCGCCGATCGTGAACGCCTGCAGGGCTTCATAGACACCTTTGCCATCGGGTTCGATCCGCTGCTGAACGGGGTCATCACCGATGAACTGCGCGCCCGCGACAAGATCATCGACAGCATCGCCGATCTGCGCCGCACCCTTACCCTCACCGCGCTGGGCATTGCGCTGGCCACGCTGGTGCTGATGGCCGGGTTCTACCTGGGGCTGGTGCGGCCGCAGTTTTCGCGGCTGGACCTGTTGCGCGACGCCGCCCAGAAGATCGGGCAGGAAGATTTTGCCGTGTCCCTTCCCGACGGACCCCGGGATGAAATCGGCGGGCTGATTGCCGAAACCAACCGCATGGCCGACGCGCTGGCCCGCCGCAAGGACGCGGTGGATTTTGAATGGAGCCGCCTCAACGCCACCATCGAGGACCGGACCGAAGCCCTGCGACGGGCCAACGACCGGCTGGCGCAGACCGACGAAAACCGGCGTCGGTTCTTTGCCGACATCAGCCACGAACTGCGCACGCCGCTTACCGTGATCCTGATGGAGGCGCAGCTGGGTCTCAGGGGGTCGGCCGAGCCGGGCCCGTCGTTCGAGACGATCCAGAACCGGGCGTTGCGGCTGAACCGGCGGATCGACGATCTGCTGCGCATCGCGCGGTCGGAAACCGGGCAGTTGGCGCTGGACCGCGCGGGGTTCGATCTGCGCGACACCCTGCGCGACGTGGCCGCGGACCTGTCGGCCGAGGTCGACGCCGCCGGCATGACCCTGACCACCCGCGCGCCCGATCCCGTCCGGGTGACCGGAGACGCCAACTGGATCCGCCAGGTGATCAGCGGGCTTGTGCAGAATAGCGTGCGCCACGCGCGATCGGGCGGACAGATCGAGCTGGTGGCCGAGGTGGGCGACGGTCTGGGTCAGGTACATGTGATCGACAATGGCCCCGGCATCGCCGCAGCCGATCAGGCGGACATCTTCGAACGCTTCGGGCAGGGCACCGGCCCGGCCAAGTCCGAAGGGTTCGGCATCGGGCTCGCCTTGGCCAAGTGGGTGATCGAGCAGCATCAGGGCCGGATCGGCGTGACCAGCCCACTATCCGGACCAGAGGCCCTGGGCGACGCCCCCGGGACAAAAGTCACGGTAGGCATCCCGTGTGAGCAGGCGTAAATTCCGCCCATGACAGACACCCCGCCCCGCATTCTGATTGTCGATGACGACCCCGAGATCACCTCTGCCCTGGCGCGGGGGCTGATGCTGCACGGCTATGACCCGGTGACGGAAAACCGCGTCGACGCGGCGCGCACCCGGCTGCAGCACGATGCGCTGAGCGCCGCGATCATCGACGTGATGATCGGCGAGGACAGCGGCATCGATCTGGTGCGCGGCCTGCGCGATGACGGGCTGACGCTGCCGGTCCTCATGCTCTCGGCCCTGTCCGAGGTCGACGACCGGACCCGCGGGCTCGAGGCCGGCGCCGACGATTATATCGTCAAGCCGTTCTCGTTCGACGAGCTTGTGGCCCGGCTCAAGGTGCAGGAACGGCGCGCCGACAGCCTGCGGCCCCGTCCCGCGACACTGGATGCCACGGCGCGGACGCTGACCCAGGGCCCCGCGCAGGTGCAGCTGACGGAACGGGAATGCGCGCTGCTGGCGTTGCTGGTTCAAAACGCCGGGGACACGCTGTCGCGCGGCCAGATCTTCGACGCGCTTTGGGCCGAAGAGGGGTCGAGTTCGGAAAACGTCGTCGACGTCTACCTGGGCTACCTGCGCAGAAAACTTGGCCCTGACCGGACTTTCGGCTTTGAAATCAAGACGATCCGCAACAAGGGATTTGTGATCGACGGGCTGACACCGACCTTGGTCTGAAGCCCGGTTTACGACCAATGGCTATGCCGTTCTTAAGTTATAAGACTCGGAGTTCGCGGCTCGGGCGTGCAAGGTAGCGTTACGAATTTGCAATTCCGAGGAGGAAACACCCATGGCATGGACCAAACCCGTTGTCCGCGAAATCGAATGCGGCATGGAAATCAACATGTACGGCCCCGAAGACGACGGCGTGCTGTTCTAAGCATCCTGCGCGCGGAGGGTTGAATGACATTCCGCGCGCGTATTCTGGGGGCAGCCGCCGGTGGTGGATTGCCCCAGTGGAATTGCGGTTGCGACAACTGCAATCTGGCCCGACAGGGCAAAATCCCCTCACAGACACAAAGCTCTCTCGCGGTCAGTGCGAATGGCACCGACTGGGCAATTCTCAACGCGTCGCCTGACATCCGCCAGCAGCTTGCCGATGCGCCGTCCCTGCATCCGACCGGGCTGCGCGACATGCCGTTGCGGTCTGTACTGCTGACCAATGGTGACATTGACCACGTGGCGGGTCTGCTCACCTTGCGCGAGATGCAGCCCTTCACGGTCTTTGCGACCCCCGGCATTCACGAGGTGTTGCAGGACAATCCGATTTTTGCCGCGCTTAATGAAAAGGTCGTGGACCGCGCGACCGTCGCGCTGGATCAGCCAGCCGAGATCGCGCCGGGCCTGACCGCGACGCTGTTTGCCGTGCCGGGCAAGGTGCCGCTGTATCTGGAAGGGGCAGAGGTGCAGACCGACCTGATCGGCGATCAGACCGTCGGCGTCCATCTGAAGGCCGATGGGCGCGATGCCTACTACATCCCCGGGTGCGCGCTGTTGAACGACGATCTGCGCGCGCGGCTGACAGGGGCGTCGACCGTGTTTTTCGACGGTACGCTGTGGCAGGACGATGAGATGGTCCGGGCCGGGCTGGGCCAGAAGACCGGCAAGCGCATGGGCCACATGTCGATGTCCGGCCCCGACGGGTCGATGGCCGCCTTTGACGGTCTGGGGATCGCCCGCCGCATCTATGTGCATATGAACAACACCAACCCTGTCCTGCGGCCGGAGTCGCCGGAACGGGCCGAGGCCGAAGCCGCGGGCTGGACCATCGGACAGGACGGAATGGAGATCACCCTATGACCCAGACACGCGACGCGTTCGAGGCCCGGCTGCGCCAGATCGGGGCGGACCGCTATCATGACAAGCATCCGTTTCACCACCTGCTGCACGGCGGCGACTGTACCCCGGACCAGGTGCGCGCCTGGGTGATCAACCGCTATTACTACCAGCATTCGATCCCGATGAAGGACGCGGCCTTCATGTCGCGTCTCGAAGATCCGGCGATGCGCAAGATCTGGCGCAGCCGGATCGAGGATCACGACGGCACCGATACGAACGAGGGCGGCATCAAACGCTGGCTGCGCCTGGCCGAGGCCGTGGGACTGGACCCTGACTATGTCTCTTCGACCAGGGGCGTGCTGCCCGCGACGAAATTCGCCGTCGATGCCTATGTGCGGTTCGTGCGGGAAAAGAGCCTGCTCGAAGCCGTCGCGGCGTCCCTGACCGAGCTTTTCGCGCCGAAGATCCACAAGGACCGGATCGCCGGTCTGCTCAAGAACTACGATTTCGCCGACGACTCCTCGCTGTCCTACTTCCAGAACCGTCTGAAAGAGGCGCCGAAGGACGTGGCCTTTGGCCTGGCGTGGGTGCTGGACCATGCGGATACGCAGGAAAAGCAGGACGCTGCCGCCCGCGCGCTCGAATTCAAAACGGATGTGCTCTGGTCGCAGCTCGACGCGCTGTACTCGGCCTATGTCGCGCCTGCGCGCATCCCGCCGGGGGCCTGGCAGCCGGGCGAGGGCCTGGCCGACGCAAGGGCCGCGTGATGCAGGCCGACGATGTTCCCTACCTGCCGCGCGGCGTGCGTGTGCATCATGACCGGGTGCGCGATGCCTGGGTCCTGCTGGCCCCCGAACGCGCGATCATGCTCGATCAGATCGGCCACGCGATCCTGAGCGAACTGGACGGCGAACGGTCTTTCGGGGCGATCACGCGGGCGCTGGCCGACCGCTACAATGCCCCCGCCGATGAGATCGCCAAGGACAGCGCGGGCTTTCTGCGGGCGCTCAAGGACCGCCGGTTTCTGGAGGTGCGCGCATGAATGCCCAGACCCCGACAGTGCGCCCGCCGATCGCGATGCTGGCGGAACTCACGCATCGCTGCCCGCTGTCCTGCCCCTATTGTTCGAACCCGGTGGAACTGGCCCGGATCGATTCAGAGCTGGATACAGACACCTGGGTGTCGGTCTTTCGGCAGGCCGCCGATCTTGGCGTGCTGCAACTGCACCTGTCGGGGGGCGAACCGGCGTCGCGCCGCGATCTGGAAACGCTGGTCGCCGCCGCTCGCGACGCGGGGCTTTATACCAATCTCATCACTTCGGGCATCGGACTGTCGGAAAAGCGGCTTCAGGCGCTGGACGCGGCGGGACTGGATCACGTGCAATTGTCGCTGCAAGGCACCGATGCCGAGATGGCAGATCAGATCGGCGGCTATCGCGGCGGGTTTGATCGCAAGATGAAGGTGGCGGGCTGGATTGGCGACATCGGCTTTCCGCTGACGCTGAACGCGGTGCTGCACCGGCGCAACCTGCACCAGCTGCCCCGCGCCATCGAGATGGCGGTGGAGATGGGCGCGCGCCGGATCGAGGTCGCGACAGTGCAGTTCCACGGCTGGGCGCTCAAGAACCGCGACACCCTTATGCCGACCCGCGAGCAGGCAGGCGAGGCCGACCGCATCGTGACCGAGGCCCGCGCAAGACTGAAAGGCACGCTGGTCATCGACTACGTGCCCGCCGATTATCACTCAGACTACCCCAAGCGCTGCATGGGCGGCTGGGGCACGACGGGGCTGAACGTGGCCCCGGATGGCAAGGTTCTGCCGTGCCACGCGGCGGAATCGATCCCGCATTTGTCATTCGACAACGTGCGCGACAAATCCCTGCGCGACATCTGGTACGAAGGATCGGCGTTTCAGGCCTATCGCGGCACCGACTGGATGTCGGACCCCTGCAAGTCATGCGAGCGAAAGACCGTCGATTTCGGCGGCTGCCGGTGCCAGGCGATGGCCATCGTCGGCGATGCCTCGGCCACCGATCCGGTCTGCATCAAGTCACCGCATCACGGCGCGCTGCAGGCCCAGGCAGACGGTCACGCCTCGGCGCAGGACGCGGAACTGGTCTATCGCGCCGCCCCGGCCAAGGTCTGACCGGCGTCAGTAGATCGCGGTGTAGCGGATGATGATCGGGGTCAGCGTGATCAGGAACAGCGCGGGCAGCATCAGGAACGACATCACCACCGACATCTGCACCGGCAGGCGGTTGGCCTTTTCCTGCGCCGCCAGTTCGCGATATTCGCGCATTTCCGCGGCATAGGTCCTGAGCGCCGAGGTCAGGCTGGTGCCGAATTCCAGCGACTGCACGATCACCAGCGCAAAGCTTTTCGCCTCGTCCACCCCCATGCGTTCGGCCATGTCGAACATCGCCGTTTCGCGGTCGCGCCCGGCGCTGACCTCGTTCTGCAGGGTCAGCAGTTCATAGGCGATCTCGGGCGACACCTTGTGGATTTCCGATCCCACCCGGCTCATCGCGGAATCAAGGCCCATCCCCGCCTCGACCGAGATCTGCAGCAGGTCCAGCGCGTTGGGAAAGGCGTTGCGGATGCGCTGCTGGCGCGCCTTGATCCGGGATTTCAGCAGGTAGCTGGGGCCGTAAAAACCCGCGGCCGCGGTGACCGCGGCAATCTGCATCAGCCCAAGGCGCGGAAAGTCCAGCACCACCTGCGCCATGTCCTGCGGCAGCAACCCGGCGCGGGCCAGGGCAAAGCCGCCGAAGACCAACAGCGGTGGCAACACCGCCAGCAAAAGGCGCACCATAAAGAAATGCTGCACCGCGTTGGCGTGGTGAAAGCCGACCTTGGCCAGCTGGAACTGGATCTGCGCGATTTCCGATGGATCGTCGGGGATCAGCGCGCGGGCCAGTCCGCGCGGCGCGGTGCTGGCGGTGCGGGCCAGGCTGCGCGCCTCGGGCCCGGAACGCTGCGCCGCGATGCCGCGCATCCGCATCGCCGACCGGTCGCGCAGCATCAGGAACCCGACGCCGCCCGACATCAGCAGGACAACGGCAAAGGCCGCCACGTAGTAAAGCGCGTTGTCGGCGAAAAGGCTCTGGTCAAAGGTCATGTGCGTGGCGCTCCTCTCAGGCCTGGAAATTCACGAGGCGGCGCAGCACAAGGAAATTCGCCACCACCAGCGCGATGATCGCCGCCGCGATCGGCAGGAACATCGGATGATCCTGCACCGCGCCGTAGTAATCCGGGGCCATCAGCGTGGTCGCGCCGTAGATTACCACCGGCAGCGACGACAGCAGAAGGCTCGACATCCGGCCTTCGGACGACAGCGCCCGGACCCTGCGACGCAACAGGATGCGCGACCGGATCACCTTGGACAGGGTGGTCAGCATGTCGGCCAGGTTGCCGCCGGTGCCGTGCTGGATGCGGATGCTGACGGCCAGGTAATGCATGTCCTCTTGCTGCATCTTGTCGGCCAGGTCGCTGAACGCGTCGGTCAGGTAGTCGCCATGCCCGATCTTCTGCTCGATCACCCGGAATTCCGCACCGATGGGGTCGGCCATGGTGCGCGCCACGTTGCTGATCGTGGCGCTGATCGGATGGCCGATGCGCAGGCCGCGCGTCATCAGCTCGAGCGCGTCGGGCAGTTGCGCGGCAAAGGCTTCCACATGCCTGGCAAAGCGCGCGCGCAGGATGGCCACGGGGGCAAAGCCGACGGCTGAGAAAATCGCGGCCCCGATCAGAAGCGATCCCGACAGCTTGACCGCCAGTGCGCCCATCAAAAATGCCAGCGCCCCGGTCAGCAACAGGAATGTCCGCCCACCCAGCGGCGCCTGCAGCGCCGCCAGCATCTGGTCGATGCTGCGCAGGAACGGCGGTTTCCGGCGTCCGTCGTTTTCGCTGACCTCAAGCAGGATGCGCTGCGCCGTGTCGGGTGCCGGGGCCACGCCGCGCATCCGCTGAAGTTTGCGTGCCGCGTCGGCCCGCCCGGAGGCGGTCAGCAGCCAAAGGGCGGCGGGCAGAACGAGCGCCGCGCCCGCGGCCAGCGCGATCCAGATCAGGCCCGGGTCGGTCATCGCGCGCCCTCCCGGATCCGAAAGGTGTCCTCGGGCAGGTCAAGGCCCGCGGATTTCAGGATCTCGAGGCAGTTGGGCCGCACACCGGTGGCATACATCTGCCCCAGCACCGTGCCGTCATCGTCAACGCCGCTGCGGCGAAAGACGAAAATGTCCTGCATCAGGATCGTGTCACCATCCAGACCGGTCACCTCGGAAATGCTGACCACGCGGCGCCGGCCATCGGACAGGCGGCTTGTCTGCACCACCAGTTGCAGGCCCGATGCGATCTGCGCGCGGATGACCGACAGGGGAATGTCACCGCCGCACATCGCCACCATCTGTTCCAGCCGGCTCAGCGCGTCGCGCGCCGTGTTGGCGTGGATCGTGGTCATCGACCCGTCATGGCCGGTATTCATCGCCTGCAGCATGTCGAAGGCTTCGTTGCCGCGCACCTCGCCGACGATGATGCGGTCGGGGCGCATCCGGAGGGCGTTGATGATCAGATCGCGCTGGGTGATCCGGCCCTTGCCTTCGGAATTGCTGGGCCGGGTTTCCAGCCGCACCACGTGTTCCTGCTGCAGCTGAAGCTCTGCCGCGTCCTCGATTGTCACGATCCGGTGGCGCGGATCGGCATAGGCCGAAATCGCGTTCAGCAGCGTCGTCTTTCCCGACCCGGTCCCGCCCGAGATCAGCGTATTCAACCGCCCCTTCGCCGCCGCCGACAGGAAGGCCGCCGCCGAGGCGGTCATGGCGCCGGTTTCGACCAGCTTGTCCATGCGCAGCGGATGGCGCGAGAATTTGCGGATCGACAGCGACGGGCCGTCGATGGCGCAGGGCCGGATGATCGCGTTGACGCGGCTGCCATCCTCAAGTCGGGCATCGACCCAGGGTTGACTTTCGTCGATGCGCCGCCCCACGCTGCTCACGATCTTGTCGATGATCCGCAGCAGGTGGCGTTCGTTGTGAAACCGCGTGTCGCTGCGTTCCAGGATGCCATTGCGCTCGACAAAGACGTGGTCGATGCCGTTCACAAGGATGTCGCTGACGCTTGGGTCGGCCAGCAGCGGCTCCAGCGGACCAAGACCCAGCACCTCGTCCAGCAGTTCATCGACCAGGCGCTGGAACGGCTGGGCGGGCATGACCCGGCCTTCTTCCTGCAGATGCCGGGCGGCAAGCGTGGCGATGTCTCGGCGCAGATCGGCGGGCGACACGCTGTCGAGCTTTGACAGGTTCAGCGCCTCGAGCAGTTTCTGGTGCAGATGGCCCTTGAGCGCCAGGTGCGTGTCGGTCTTCGGCCGGGCCTTTTGGGTCGGGGCGGCATCCGCCGCCTTGAATTGGGATAGCGGCAGGGGGGCCGACTTGGCCGCCGGGGCAGGCTGCGGGGCGGCAGGCATGGAGGGTGAGTCGGATTTGGCGGTATGAAAGCTGCGGAACATCACTTGGCCCCCGAGCGCGCGGCGGGGAACAGCGCCTTGGCCAGTCCTGCAATCGCGCGGGCCGGGCGCGACCGCGGCGCGCCAAGGATGATCGGCACGCCCGCATCCAGCGCCTTGCGCGCGCCCGCGATGTCTTCGGGCACCCAGTGATCCAGCCGACGGCCCAGCAGGTGCGCGGCCTCTTTCTGCGACTCCGACAGCAGCAGCGGGCGCTTTTCCTTGTTGACCACGACCTGCACGGTCAGGGTCATGTGTTCGTCGTTCAGCACGTCGATCAGGCGGCGGCTGCGCTTGATCGCGGGCACCGAGGTGTCGGTCACGATCAGCGCTTGCGAGGCGCGTTCGAACACCGGTTCGATCCAGTCCAGCATCGCCTGTGGCATGTCGACGATGACATGATCATAACGCGTCTGCAGCGTGTCCATCAGCGCCTCGAGCATGGGCACGGTCAGCGCGGTGAGTGGCACAAAGATATCGGGCGCGGCCAGCACGTCGATACCGCTGGAATGGCGCGACATGGCACCGTCCAGAAAAGCGCCGTCAGGCGTGCCGCCGTCGCGCAGCAGCGCGGTGACAGCAGGCGAATCCGGCAGGTCGAGCAGCACGCCGACCGATCCGTTCTGGATGTCGAGGTCTACCAGCGCGACGCGCGATCCGTCCTGCCCCGTGCGGGCCAGTTCCAGCGCCAGGTTCACCGCCACGGTCGACGCCCCGGCGCCGCCCCGGGCGCGCAGAACGGTCGTGATGCGGCCCGTCCCGGTGGGCACCGGTGCCTCGGTCTTGTCCGTGGCCGCCGGGGCCTCTTGCGCGGGCACGGGTGCAGGCGCGGCGATGACGGGATCCGCGTCCGGCAAAGACAGGTGCAGGCGCGGCCCGGTGTCGACGCGCGGTGGGGGGGGCGAGCCCTGCGGGACCGGCAGAACCTCGGCCACGCCGGCGCTTTGCAGTTGCGCCTTGAACGCGGGGTCGGGCGCGCCGTCGGTCATGGCGATGGCGTGCAGGCGCACATCTGGTTTCGAAAGCAGGCAGTGGACCGCGGCCAGAACGCTGGCATCGTCGGGGTCGGCGTGGAAGACCAGAAAATCAAGCGACGGCCAGTCCGCGTCGCCACCCAGCAGCAACTGCGCCAGTGTGCCGGGGATGGGCTGCACCGCAACCGTGGCATCATCCTGCATCGTTTTGGTCATCCGGGCCAGCATCGCGTCATCGGCGGCGACAACGCCGATCTGCATGCGCTCTGCCGGGTCGGCGACATGGTCGTGGGATGCGCGTTCGATATCGGAATAGGCATAGGTCATGGCAGTGATCCTTACTGTTTACCTGAGGTCTTCTGAGGGCAACGACGCGCTCATGCTCGAAAAGGTGAAATCGGCGGCCAGGCTTTCATCGGCCGTCCCCCCCGCGAGCGCCACAAAAGCCCCGAGCGGCGAGATGAACTGATAGGTCAGATCGACGATCTCGACCGTGACGACGGGGGCGTAGGCGGCGCCGACGCGATTGAGCGCGGCGTCGTAGCTGTAGGTGAAGCGCAGGTTTTCCGGCCCGGCGTTCACCGGCAGCAGCGGCGCGATCTGCGCCCAGATGGCGGCGACGTCGGGTTGCCCGGCGCTGCCGTCGCAGGAGACGGGCGCCGGTGCGCGGCAGACCCCGCCCGCATCGGAACAGCGGGTGCCGTTGCGCACGCCCAGGTTCAGCGTGCCCAGCAAGGTGCGGCGCACCACCTGCGGCACATTCGGGCAGATCGCCGGGCGCACCACGGCCATGCGCACGGCGGTTTCCGTAGCCTTTTCCGACAGCACATAGGAAAAGCCCAGGCGGCCAAAGTCGATCAGGCCAAAGATCATCAGCACAAAGATGCCCAGCACCACCGCCAGTTCCACCAGCACGGTGCCGACCTCGTCGCGCCAGAAACAGCGGAGATATGTCAGGGTGCCGGTCATGCGCCGATGATCCGCGTGCGGTCACTGACGACCGTGTCGATGCCGTCAAAGTTGAGGCCCGCGAGGCGGAACAGCCCGCTGAACGGGGTGTCGATGCGCAGGATCGCGGTGATCGTCGCCACCGGGACGGCACCGTTGCGATAGCTGCCGGCGGCGCAGTCCAGCGTCGCGGTCACGCTGTCGATGCTGACGGCCGAGGGAAAAAGTGTGTCGCCGGTGCGGGTGTTGCGCACGATGTCGGTCAGCCTATCGTTCCAGCCCGTGACGCTGCCGCCGCTGGCGCAGATGTCCTGCGGCACCGCGCGGCCCAGATAGCGCGCCGCGTCGCGCACCCCGGTGATCGTGGTCTGGTACGACCAGAACGTGCGCGCGCCTTCGATGCTGATGCCGAGAAACAGCAGAAAGGTCGGCAGCAGCAGGGCGAATTCCACCAGCGCGGCGCCATCTTCGCTGCGGGCAAAGCGGGACAGTCGGATCATTCCACCAACCTCACGATGTCCTGCACAGACGTGTCGAGGTTTCCGCCGCCGCAGTCGCCACCCAGACAGGCGGTGACTTCGACGTTGAGCAGGCCGTTTTCGCCGGGCCCGAGCACAAAGACCTCAAAGAAGGTCTGGACCGGCGGCAGCAGCCCGTCCGACGCGCCGTCGCAATTGACGCCCGCGACGACCATCAAGCGGCGCGTGACATCGGCGGCGGTGGGCGGCACGCAAAGCTGCGGCAGAAGGGTGCCCAGAAGGTTGCCGACCAGGTTGCCCGATGGCTCTGGCCCGATCCCGGCGGCAATCTCGGCCTGGTAGAATTCGAACCGGGTCGAGGCTTCGGGAAAGGGGTCGGTGCCGTCGTAATGCGCCTCGATGTAGGCATCGCGGCCAATCTCCCAGCTGCCGTTGCCCTGCACCGCGCAGGTGCCGGTCGCGAAACAGTCGTCGACAGGCAGGGCCATATCCTCGGGCATGGTGGTCTGCGGGGTGCAAAGCCCGCCCGCCCCCAGCACGCCGCCCAGCAGGCTGGGCGCGACCGGAAAGTCGCTGTTGCCCGCGAGGCCCGAGGTCAGCCCCTCGAAAAGGCCGAAGCGGGTGTTGACGGCGTCCAGTAGGTCGTTGCCGGTCACATCCGCGGAAATCTGCAGCCCGCCCGACCCGCCGCGGCAGGCGGTTTCGGGTTCCTGCGCGGCCAGCAGGCAGGCGTCAAGCGCCCCGCCCGACAGCCCCACACAGATCGACAGACCATCGAGCAGGCTCGACAGTGTGTCGACGGCGATCAGGTCGCCGGGCAGGGTCACCCCCGCAGAGATATCGGTGCTGAGCGACAGCGAAGACCCGATGGCCGTTTCCGCAGAGAAATCCACCGACGGCAGGCAGATCGCCACCGGCGACACGTCGCAGGCTTCGATCGAGAATTGCGCAACGGCGGTCGCGGCGACGGTGTCGTCGACGGCGGCGGTGTCCGATAGCGCGGCCATCGCGGCGCTGAAGGGCAGACTGACCTGCCGTTCGGCGATGCGCACCTCGACGATGCGGGCCAGGTGCGGATTGTTGGTGACCAGCGCCGCGTCGCGGTCAAAGCCGCCAGTGCCGCCGGGCTGGTAGAATGTCAGGGTCTGATCGGCGGCGGCCAGCGTCCGGCTGCCACTGCCGAAGGTCTGGCTGTCGGTGATCAGGTTCGACGCCGCGGCGCGCGCGCGGTCGATGGCATCGGCGCGTCCGTCCAGTTCGGCCGCGGCCGTCAGGCTGACCGCGTCGGCATAGGATTGCAGCTCCGAATGCGTCGCCGACAGGCGTCCGGCATCGACGACCAGCGCGGCAAGGCCCAGGATCGCGGCCAGCGTAAAGCTCCAGAACACCAGGATGCCACCGTCTTCGTCGGTGGGCAGTGTGGTAAACGGGGGCCTTTTCATGGTGCTGTCCTGTGGTGTCGGGCGGGGTAAAAAACCCGGGGGGCCAAAAGGCCCCCCGAGCGTCGTCTGATCCGGGCGGAGGGGGCCCGTACGATCAGCCTTAGCTGGGCGCGGCCGCTTCCGGCATCGCGTCGCCTGCGGCTTTCATCGTGCCGCTGACATCGCCGGACAGCGTGATAAGCGCGGTGGCGCCCAAGGTGACGGCCAGGCCAAGCGCGATGCCGTATTCCACCAGGGTTGCGCCTTCGTCGTTCGCGCCGAAGCGGCGGATGAGGTTTGCGACTTTCGTCATTGGTTTTCTCCTTCAAAGAAAACGCAGATCGTATCTGCGGAGTTGGTGATGTCCTGCCCAAGCAGTCTTGGACGTGATGAGGAGAAATTAGCTCAACTTGCGCACAGCCACGTCCCTCAGATGGATGAGGAATTAAGGTAAGTTTGCGGCAAACCCGGGCCCGAACCGCCACAATCGGCCCCTTCTGCCGCCGCACTGCACTTCTGACGGGTCGTTTGGCCGCCGTTGCCCTGACGGGTGGCTTGACGGCGTCCGGCGTCCGGGTGAGAATCGGGACAAGACTGTGCCGGATTGTTCGGTGTTTTTTGGTAGTGAGTGATGCCGACCAGGAGTTATCTCAGACGTGTGGATCTGATCCCGTTCGAGGGGGCGACCGACCTGCATCACCGGCTGGCGCGGTCATTTTCGCTTTTGACCGACTGGATGGGGGCGCTGACCGGCCATTACGACGTCATGGACGTGGTTGTGACTCTCGCGCATCAGACCCAGGCGGCAAGCGTGACCTTTTACCGGGTCGACCTGGCCAGCCGCCGGTCCGAGCGCATCATCGCGCATTCGCGCGTCACCGGCAGCAGCGAAGGGGCGACCATGTCCACCGCGCTGGCCCGGTTCCTGCTGGACCATAACGGCGAAGATATGGGCGCGGGGACCATCTGGCGGCAGTCCGAGGTGGCCAAGACCGAAGGCTTTGCCGGATCCGATGCGGCGCGCGAGCGCGACCGCCATCCGGCGCTTTTCGACATCAGCCTGATCGTGATGGAAAAGACCGACCGGCATTGCGACCTGCTCGAGATCAGCTTTGAATCCGCGCCAAACCGCAGTCCGGAACTGCCCAGCATCATCGTGACCAAGGCGCTGGCGGATGTCTGGACCTTCAAGGCGCCCGGGGTGATCGACACGTTGATCGCCGAAGACCGGCGCCGCCAGTCCGCACCCAGGACATCGGGCGTGTCGATCTTTGACATCAGCAACCCCTATGCGCTGACCCGGGCCGAGATTGCGGTATGCCGCCTTCTGGCCGCCGGACAGACCCCGAAAGAGATCGCGGCGGCACAGAACCAATCCATCGCGACCGTGCGGACCCACCTGCGCAACCTTTACAGCAAGACGGGCACCGGCGGGCAGGTGTCGCTGATCGCGCTTGCGCAGCAGGAGAGGCAGGCCGATGTCTGAGCTTAGCACCCTTTCCGCGATTCTGGTGCCTGTGGTGCTGGCGGTGATCCTGCTGGCGGCCGTCTTCTTTGACCTGCGGCATCTGCGCCTGCCCAACATGCTGGTCTATGCGCTGATCCTGTGCTTTGCCCTGCTGGCGGCACCCTTTCTGCCCCTGGCCGAGCTTGGCTGGCGGCTCTTGGCCGCGTGCGTGTTGCTGGCGCTGGGGCTCGCGGCCTTTGCTGCCGGGTTGATCGGCGGCGGCGATGTCAAGTTCCTGTCGGCTCTGCTGTTGTTCGTGCCGTCGCACCAGCTGACGTGGTTTGCATTCGTCGCGGCGGTCTGTCTTTTGCTGAGCATCGCGATCGTCCTGGCAGCGCGAAAACTGCGCCCCGGATATCGCGGCGCTTGGGCGGGGCTGCGCGACGATGCCAATCGCCTGCCCATGGGCCTGTCTTTCGGCATGGCCGGGCTGGTGTTCTGGGGCCTGCTTTAGCGGCTTGCATCCGCGCGGGTCTTGGCACCACTCTGTCGGGCAGCAACAGGGGGCAGCACGATGGCGCAATACAACCAACCACTTGGCGGCAACGACATGCCGCGCTTTGGCGGGCCCGCGACGATGATGCGTCTGCCCACGGCGGACACGGCCGAGGGGCTGGACGCCTGTTTCGTCGGCATCCCGATGGATATCGGCACCTCGAACCGGGCGGGCACGCGGCTGGGGCCGCGCCAGATCCGCGACGAAAGCCGGATGCTGCGTCCCTACAACATGGGCACAGGGGCCGCCCCGTTCGAACATCTGCAGGTGGCGGATATCGGCGACGTGGCGATCAACACCTTCGATCTTCGCAAAAGCTGCGACATCATCACGGCGCAGTATAATGACATTCTGGGCCACGGTGCCGTTCCGCTGACGCTGGGCGGCGATCACACCCTGACCTGGCCGATCCTGCGCGCCATGCGTAACAGGCACGGGCCGGTGGCGCTGATCCATGTGGACGCTCATGCCGACACCAGTGACGAGATGTTCGGCGAAAAGGTGGCCCATGGCTGCCCCTTCCGCAGGGCCTGGGAGGACGGATGCCTGATCAACGACAAGGTGTTCCAGATCGGCCTGCGCGGCACCGGCTATTCGCCGCAGGATTACGACTGGGGTCGCGACAAGGGCTGGACGGTCGTCCCGGCCGAGGACTGCTGGTACAAATCGCTGGCCCCGCTGATGACGGACATCCGCGACCGGATCGGTGACGCGCCGGTCTATCTGAGCTTTGACATTGATGCGCTGGACCCGGCCTTTGCCCCCGGCACCGGGACGGTGGAGATGGGCGGGCTCAGCACCTGGCAGGCGCTGGAAATCGTGCGCGGCTGCGCGGGCCTGTCGTTGGTCGGGGGCGACCTGGTCGAGGTGTCGCCACCCTATGACACCAGCGGCAACACCGCGCTGATCGGCGCGAACCTGCTTTACGAAATGCTCTGCGCGCTTCCGGGCGTGCCACGGCGCTGAGCGGGTCAGCTGCCGCGATACGTGGAGTAACCGTAGGGCGACAGCAGCAGCGGCACATGGTAATGCGCTGCCTCGTCATCAATGCCGAACCGGATCGGGATCTGGTCAAGGAATTTCGGATCGCTCTGACCCAGCCCGTGCCGGTCAAGGTACGGCCCGCAGAAGAATACCAGCTCGTAGGTGCCCGCCGTCATTTCGCCCTTGGGCAGGATCGGACTGTCGGTGCGGCCGTCGTCGTTGGTCACCGCCTCTGCGATCTTCTTGTGGGAATTGCCCGACACCCGGTACAGCGCGATGGTGATGCCGTCGGCCGGCACGCCCCGTGCGGTGTCCAGAACGTGCGTGGTCAGGTACCCTTCGGACATGGAACACTCCTTTTTCCGCGCGTTGAGGCTTTGCTTTGATCAAAGCCTAGGCGATTGTCGGCGCTGGCGCAGCCCCGAAAGACCTTTCGATAAAAATTGAAAATGCCCGGGGATTTTCTCGCCTAAAAGCATAGCGAGTCGAGAGGAGCATCATGCAACGATATCCGCGTGACATGACAGGGTATGGCGCGACGCCGCCCGATCCGCAGTGGCCCGACGGCGCGCGCGTCGCCGTGCAGTTCGTGCTGAACTACGAAGAAGGCGGAGAGAACAACATCCTGCACGGCGATGCCGCGTCAGAAGCCTTCCTGTCCGACATCCCGGGCGCCGCGCCCTGGCCCGGTCAGCGCCATTGGAACATGGAATCGATCTACGACTACGGCGCGCGTGCCGGGTTCTGGCGACTGCACCGGCTGTTCACTGGCGCGGATATTCCGGTCACGATCTACGGTGTGGCCAGCGCCCTGGCGCGCAGCCCCGTGCAGGTCGAGGCGATGAAGGACGCAGGTTGGGAAATCGCGTCGCACGGGCTCAAGTGGGTCGAACACCGCGACATGCCCGAAGCCGAGGAACGCGCGGCAATTGCCGAGGCAATCCGCCTGCATACCGAGGTCGTTGGACAGGCGCCGCGCGGCTGGTACACCGGACGCTGTTCGATGAACACCGTGCGGCTTGCCGCTGAAACCGGTGCCTTCGACTATATCAGCGACACCTACGACGATGACCTGCCGCACTGGATGCGCGTCGGCGAGCGCGACCAGCTGATCATTCCCTACACGCTCGAAGCCAACGACATGCGCTTTGCCACAGCCCCCGGCTACACGACCGGGCGGCAGTTCTATCAGTACCTCAAGGATGCCTTCGACGTGCTTTATGCCGAAGGCGAGGCGGGCGCGCCCAAGATGATGAGCATCGGCCTGCATTGCCGCCTGATCGGACGGCCGGGCAAGCTGCGCGGGTTGCAGCGCTTCATCAAGCACATCCAGAAACACGACGGCGTCTGGTGGCCGCGCCGCATCGACATCGCCGAACACTGGGCCCGGACGCATCCGGCGGTGGCGAAAGAGCGGCCCAGCCAGATGGACCGGGCCACCTTTGTCGCGCGCTTTGGCGGGGTGTTCGAACATTCCCCCTGGATCGCAGAGCGGGCGCACGGCCTGGAACTGGGCCCCGCGCATGACTGCGCCGCGGGGGTGCACAACGCGCTGGCGCGCATGTTCCGCTCTGCCTCGGACGTGGAGCGCATGGGCGTTCTGACCGCGCATCCGGACCTTGCGGGGAAGCTTGCCGCGGCCAAGCGGCTGACGGCCGAGTCGACTGCCGAGCAGTCCAGCGCCGGGCTGGACGCGCTGACCGATGCCGAGCGTGCGCGGTTCACCGAGCTGAACGAGGCTTATGTGGCCAAGCACGGCTTTCCCTTCATCATCGCGGTGCGCGATCACGACAAGGCGGGCATCCTTGCGGCCTTTGAGGCGCGGATCGCCAATGACACGGCGACGGAATTCGCCACCGCCTGCGCGCAGGTCGAACGCATCGCCCGACTGCGGCTGGAGGATATGCTATGAGCTATGCCTTTCCGCCCGGCGGGCTGCCGACGCAGCAGGACAACCCCGAAGGCACGGCGGTCTTTCGCGAAAGCTATGCGGTGATCCCGGCGATCTGTATGCGCGACATCGTCACCAGCTTTCTGCCCGGATGGGTGCAGACCCGCGCCTGGATCCTCGCGCGCCCGATGACCGGCTTTGCCGAAACCTTTGCGCAATACGCGATCGAGGTGGCGCCGGGCGGGGGCAGTTCCGAGCCGGAACCGGACAAGGATGCGCAGGCGGTCCTGTTCGTGGCCTTTGGCGAGGTCCGGCTGAAAATCGGACGCGACAACTACGATCTGGTGCCGGGCAGCTATGCCTATATCCCGCCCGCGGCGGTCTGGACCTTGTGGAACGTGTCGGAAAAACCCTGCGGCATTCACTGGATCCGCAAGCGCTACACCTGGCTGGACGGGCAGCAGCCGCCGGATTCGAAGGTGACGCACGACAGCGAAATTCCACCGGTTGAAATGCCGGGCACCAACGGCGTCTGGGCGACGCAGCGGTTCGTCGACCCGCTGGACCTGCGCCACGACATGCATGCCAATATCGTCACCTTCCAGCCCGGTGGGCGCATTCCCTTCGCGGAAACCCACGTGATGGAACACGGACTCTACGTGCTGCAGGGCACGGCGCGATACCTGCTGAACACCGACTGGGTCGATGTCGGGCCCGGCGATTTCATGTGGCTGCGCGCCTTCTGCCCGCAGGCCTGCATCGCCACGGGGGACGAGCCATTCCGTTATCTGCTTTACAAGGACGTCAATCGGCATCCGTCGCTGGCGCTGGGTGGCGTCCCGGTGCAGAACCGCAGTGTCCGCGGCGCGATGCTGCCGCGTGACCCGTCGGTCTACGCGGTGGAATGACGATGCAGGATCTTACCGCCCGCCCCCTGACCGCCGCCGCCTTTGCGCCCTTTGGCGATGTGCTCGAGGCGGCGGGCGCGCCCGACAAGATCATCAACGCAGGCATGTGCGGGCGTTTTCACGACCGCGCGCAGCTGGATTTCGGCCCCGATGGGCGCGCCGGGCTTAGCCTGTTCGATGCCACGCCGCGCAGCCTGCCCTATACCTGCGACCTTGTGGAACGGCACCCCGACGGCTCTCAGGCCTTTGTGCCGCTGCACCAGAACCCGTGGCTGGTGGTGGTGGCCGCACCCGGGGCCGTGCCCGGAAAGCTGCATGCTTTTCTAGCAAATCCGGGCCAATGCGTGAATTTCCATCGCGGCACCTGGCATGGCGTGTTGACCCCGCTGGCGGCGCCCGGCCTTTTTGCTGTGATTGATCGCATCGGCGACACGCCGAACCTCGAAGAGGTGCGGCTTGACCCGCCCATCCGCATTTTCGGGCCCTGAGCCCATTTCGTGAACCGACCGCACGACCGAAGGCGGCGGAACAACCAACAAAGGGACGACAGACATGACAGACGCAAGTATCGGCACGCCCGCGCAGCTCGCGGATCCGAATTATACCCCGCCTTTGGCCAAGGCCGTGCCGCTGGGCATCCAGCACGTGCTGGCGATGTTCGCCAGCAACGTCACCCCGGCGATCATCGTCGCGGGGGCGGCGGGCTTCGGTTTTGGATCGGACAGCGCGGATTTTCCGCAGATGATCTACATGATCCAGATGTCGATGCTGTTTGCCGGTGTGGCAACGCTGATCCAGACGATCGGTATCGGGCCGGTAGGCGCGCGGCTGCCCATCGTGCAGGGCACCAGCTTTGCCTTTCTGCCGATCATGATCCCGGCGGTGGCTGGGCAGGGTGTCGCGGGGCTGGCCGGTCTGATGACCGGCGTGGTGATCGGCGGCATCTTCCACTTTTTCATCGGCACCTTCGTGGGACGCATCCGCTTTGCCCTGCCGCCTCTCGTGACCGGGCTGATCGTGCTGATGATCGGCCTGGCGCTGGTCAAGGTCGGCATCCAGTACGCCGCGGGCGGCGTGCCCAAGATCGGGTCCGAGGATTTCGGCACGCTGGCGATGTGGATTCCGGCGCTGACCGTGGTGGTCGTGACGTTGGCGATCAAGTTCTTTACCCGCGGGCTGATGTCGGTGGCGGCGGTGCTGATCGGCCTGATTGCGGGCTACGTGGTGGCGCTGGCCATGGGACAGGTGAATTTCGGCAATGTCGGCCGGGCAGCCAGCTTTGCCCTGCCTGATCCGTTCCGCTGGGGGATCGAATTCAACGCGGCGATCATCATCGGCATGTGCTTCATGGCGGTGATCTCGGCCATCGAAACCGTGGGCGACGTGTCGGGCATCACCAAGGGCGGCGCGGGCCGCGAGGCGACCGACAAGGAGGTGGCGGGCGCCACCTTCGCCGACGGCCTGGGCACCGCCATCGCCGGGATCTTTGGCGGCTTGCCCAACACCAGCTTCAGCCAGAACGTCGGCCTGATCTCGATGACCGGTGTCATGAGCCGCCACGTGGTCACTATCGGTGCGATCTTCCTGATCCTCTGCGGCCTGGTGCCCAAGATCGGCGCGGCGGTATCGACGGTGCCGATCAACGTGCTGGGCGGCGGCGTGATCGTGATGTTCGGCATGGTCTGTGCGGCTGGCGTCAACATGCTGTCCGAGGTGGTCTGGAACCGCCGCAACATGGTGATCTTTGCGGTGTCGCTGTCGGTGGGTCTGGGCCTGCAACTGGTGCCCGATGCGCTGCAGCATATGCCGCGCACGCTTCAGATCCTGCTGACCAGCGGCTTGCTGCCCGCAGCGGCGCTGTCGATCATCCTGAACCTGGCGCTGCCGGAAGAGCTGGATTGAGGCGAGGAAAGCCCGCTAGGGCTTGAGGAGCGGCACCTCCTCCGGCCCGAACAGGCCGCCATCGGAGCAAACGAAAAGGGCCGGGACAGTCCCGGCCCTTTCCTTTGGCGTCGTCACTTGATCAGTTGAACTTCTTGATCTCGCCCGACTTCAGTCGCGACACGTAGCTGCCAAGCTCGCGCTTGACGATCGGCATCAGCAGGTAGAGCGCGATGATGTTCACGATCGCCATCGAGAACAGCATGGCGTCCGAGAAGTCGATCACCGGCCCAAGGTTCGCCGCGGCCCCGATCACGATGAAGACGCAGAAGATCACCTTGAACGTGGTCTCTTTCGCCTTGCCCTCGCCAAAGAGGTAGGTCCAGGCCTTCAGCCCGTAGTAGGACCAGCTGATCATCGTCGAGAAGGCAAAGAGCACCACCGCAATCGCCAGCAGCACCGGGAACCACGGCAGCGCCCGCGCATAGGCGGCAGAGGTCAGCGCCACGCCGGCAACCTCACCCTCGGTCGAGATCCGGCCCGCCTCGGCGTTCCAGATGTAGAGACCGGTGTCCGGGTCGACGTTCAGCACGCCCGAGATCACGATGACCAGCGCGGTCATGGTGCAGATCACCACCGTGTCGATGAACGGCTCGAGCAGGGCGACATAGCCTTCGGTCACGGGCTCCTTGGTGCGGACCGCAGAGTGGGCGATGGCCGCCGACCCGATGCCCGCCTCGTTCGAGAACGCGGCGCGGCGGAAGCCCTGGATCAGCGCGCCGGTAAAGCCGCCCACGACACCGAGGCCGGTGAACGCGCCGACGAAGATCTGCCCGAAGGCCCAGCCGATCATGTCGTAGTTCATGATCAGGATAAGCAGCGACACGATGACGTAGAAGATGCCCATGAACGGCACGACCTTTTCGGTCACCCGTGCGATGGACTTGAGGCCGCCGACGATGACGGCAAAGGTCACGCCCGCCAGAATGACACCGGTGATCCAGCCGGGATAGTCACCCAGCACGCCCGCCAGCTGCGCATGTGCCTGGTTCGACTGGAACATGTTGCCGCCGCCAAGGGCGCCGAGGATGGTGAAGATGCAGAACAGGATCGCAAAGATGCCACCGCCCTTGAGCCCGCGCTCGGCGAACCCCTTGGTCATGTAGTACATCGGACCTCCCGAGACGGAGCCATCGGGATATTCGTTGCGGTACTTCACGCCCAGCGTACATTCGGTGAACTTGGTCGCCATGCCGAAGAGGCCGGCGACGATCATCCAGAAGGTCGCGCCCGGCCCACCGATGCCCACGGCCACCGCCACACCGGCGATGTTGCCAAGGCCCACCGTGCCCGACAGCGCCGTCGCCAGCGCCTGGAAATGGCTTACTTCGCCCGCGTCGTTGGGGTCGGAATAGTCGCCTTTGACCAGCTTGATGGAGTGCATGAAGCCCTTGAACTGGATAAAGCCGAAATAGAAGGTGAAGATCAGCGCGGCGACCACCAGCCAAAGCGCGATCCATGAAAAGTTGGTGCCCGGAACCGGGGCGAAGATAAAGCTCACGTACCAGCCGGTATAATCGGCAAAGGCCTGATTGATGGCTTGGTCGATGCCCTGGGCCCGCGCCGGAACTGCGCCGAGCAGCGCCAGAACGAGGGCGACCAGCCCTATGCGTGTCTGAGAGTGCATGAATAAATCCCTGTTCTTTTGTTTCTGATGGGCCGTCGGATCACGGCACGATGGTGCAGGGCACCGGTGCGATCTGCACAAGCGTGCCCGCGACCGATCCGAAGACCCGGCTGACCAGCGCGGAATTGCCATCCCGACCGACCACCATTTGCGTGGCACCATGCTCTTTGGCGATATCGCACAGTTTTTCAGCGATATGGCCGTATTTGATCACCGTTTCGAAGGTGACGCCACTTTTCTGCAGCTTTTCGGTCACCGCGCCCATCACCGCCGTTTCGGCGCGCTTGATCTCTTCCTTGCGGCGCTTGTGACGCTCTTCCAGCTCTTCGGGTGTCAGAAAGCTGTAGGGCGACCATTCCATCACATGCGCGACAATGATCGTCCCCCCGGTTTTCTTGGCCTTATCAAGGGCAAAATCCAGGGCGCGCCTGGCGGGAGAGCTGTCATCGAAGCCGACAACGAATTTTCCGGACATGCTTTTCTCCATTCTCGTGAACTGCGCATGCGGCTACGCAGAATGACCAAGCGTAGCACGGGAAGAACGCAAATTTGAATTGATTGATCGGGGTCGGCAGGGAATTGTCCGTCTTTTCGCCCATTTGGCGGGCGAAATGGTCAGTTCATCTGGCACAGCGAATACGCGCCGTTGCCACCGGGGCAGGCGGGCAAAAAATGTGCTATCCACCATCGTGGTGGAAACGAGCGCCGGAATCAACCGATGCTTGGGTGGGGGCCGGATGTGATCAGCTGTCGCAGGGCCGCGACAGGTCGACCTTTCGGCTTATATGATGTCTGAACGAACACCCCCCCGTCAGCCGGTTCCCTACCGGCAGAAATTTTTCGGAGGCATGGCTCATGGACACTCTTTTGCTGTCGCGCATCCAATTCGGCGCCAACATCTCGTTTCACATCCTCTTTCCGACGATCACCATTGCGTTGGGCTGGGTTCTGCTTTTCTTCAAGCTGCGGTTCGCCGCCACCGATGACGCGAAATGGATGAAGGCCTACCAGTTCTGGGTCAAGGTCTTTGCCCTGTCCTTTGCCATGGGGGTGGTGTCGGGCATCACCATGTCGTTCCAGTTCGGCACCAACTGGCCGGGCTTCATGGAAGCCGTCGGCAACATCGCCGGGCCGCTGCTGGCGTACGAAGTGATGACCGCCTTTTTCCTTGAGGCGGTGTTCCTTGGCATCATGCTGTTCGGGTTCAGCCGGGTGCCCAGCTGGTTGCACACCACGGCGACCTTCCTTGTCGCCTTCGGCACCAGCATGTCCGCCTTCTGGATCATCGTGCTGAATTCCTGGATGCACACCCCCGTGGGGTTCGAGATGCGGGACGGGGTGGCGCATGCGACCGACTGGATGGCGATCATCTTCAACCCGTCGATGCCCTACCGGCTGGTGCACATGCTGCTGGCCAGCGGGCTGACCGTGGCGTTCCTGATCGCCGGTCTGTCGGCGTTCCGCTGGTTGTTGGGCGACCGCTGCGCGTCGGTGCGCGCGGCGCTTGTCACCTCGCTCTGGATGGGGGCGCTGATCACGCCGGTGCAGATCGTGGCGGGCGACATGCACGGGCTCAACACGCTGGAATACCAGCCGCAAAAGGTCGCCGCGATGGAGGCGAACTGGGAAACGCAAAGCAACGTGCCGCTGGTCCTGTTCGCCCTGCCAAACGAGGAAACACGCGAGAATGATTTCGAGATCGCGATTCCCAACGGGGCGTCGCTGATTCTCAAGCACAGCGCCGATGGCGTGGTGCCGGGGCTGAACGATTTCGTCGCCGAAGACGGCACCGTGCTGCACCCGCCGGTTACGCCGATCTTCTTCAGCTTCCGGATCATGGTCGCCACCGGGCTTGCCATGTTGGTGCTCAGCTGGGCGGCGGTCGCTTTGATGTGGCGCAAGCGGCGGGGCGTTGAGGGCCTGCCCAAGCCGCTACTTTACGCGTTGGTCCCGATGGCGTTTTCCGGCTGGGTCGCGACGTTGGCCGGTTGGTACACGACCGAAATCGGGCGTCAGCCCTGGCTTGTGCAGGGCGTGCTGACCACCCAAGACGCGGTTGGACCGGTGGCTGCCGGAATGGTGGCCACGACGCTGATCGCCTATCTGGTGGTCTATGTGCTGCTGCTGGGCATCTACATCAGCGTGCTTTTCTATCTTGCGCGCAAACAGGCGCAGGGCGATCCGGTGCGGGAACGCGCGGCGTCCGGTCAGGCGGCCGCCCGGGCTGCCTCAGTTCCAGCGGAGTAGGTCGTTATGGATCTTTTCGGCCCCCCCGATGTCTGGTTGCCCTTCGCCTTTGGCGCGCTCATGGGGCTGAGTATCCTGATCTACGTCGTGCTTGACGGGTTTGATCTGGGCGTAGGGGTCCTGTTCCCCTTTGCCGACGATGCCGAGCAGGACCGCATGGTCGCCTCGATCGGGCCATTCTGGGATGCCAATGAAACCTGGCTGGTGCTGGCGATCGGTATCCTTCTGGTGGCCTTTCCCACCGCGCATGGGGTGATCCTGACGGCGCTTTATCTGCCGGTCGCGATCCTGCTGATCGGGCTGATCCTGCGGGGGGTCGCGTTCGAATACCGGGCCAAGGCGCCGAAGCGGTGGAAACCGCTTTGGAACCACGCGTTCTTTGCGGGCAGTCTCATGTCCTCGCTGAGCCAGGGGTTCATGCTGGGAATGTACGTGATGGGGCTGGACTACACGTTCTTTCATTTGCTGTTTGCCCTTGTCACGGCGGTGTTCCTGACGGTGGCCTACTCGTTTATCGGGGCGACGTGGCTCATCATGAAATCCGAAGGCGCGTTGCAGAAAAAGGCCGTTGGCTGGGCCAAGGGCGGCATCTGGGGCGTCGTTCTGGGAATGGGGGCGATTTCACTGGGCTCGCCGCTGGTCAGTGCGCGCATCTTCGACAAATGGTTCGTGCTGCCTGAAATGCTCTGGCTCCTGCCGCTGCCGATCCTGACCGGTGGGTTGGTGCTTTTCCTCTGGAACAAGTTGCAAAAGCTGCCTGCGGAGGAGGATCGTCATTGCTGGGTGCCGTTCGTGGTGACCATCGGCATCTTTGTCTTGGGGTTCGCGGGCATGGCCTATTCGTTCTATCCCTATGTGGTGCCGGATCGGCTGACCATCTACGAATCTGCCAGCGCGCCAGAGAGCCTGTTCATCATCCTGATCGGCACGTGCTTCGTGCTTCCTATGATCATCCTTTATACGGCGCTGGCCTATACGGTGTTCCGCGGCAAGGCGACGGCGCTCAGCTACGACTGAGGCCAGTGCCGTAGCAGGGCGGACCCTACAGCTTGATGCGGCCGCCCTTGCCCAAAAGCCAGGCGTCGCGACCGCGCAGCACTGCCGCGCTGAGCGGTCGGCCAAAGCCTGCGCCGCCGTCCAGGTTCAGCCGGTTGCCGAGATGCACTGGGCCCTGCTGCGGCGTATGCCCGTGCACGACCAGTCGGCCGTGATCGCGGGTGTCCATCAGGAACGGATCGCGGATCCAGATCAGGTCATGCTCTTCCTGCTGATCCAGCGGCACGCCCGGGCGGATGCCTGCATGCGCGAAAATCTGGTCCTCCGTCAGGTGCATCGTCCGCAGCCTGTCCAGGAACGCGCGGTGTGCCGCGGGCACAGCCTGCATCGCATCGCGGCGGATCGCCTCTTCGGTGCGACGGTCGCCCACATCCACGCCATAGGATTCCAGCGTCGTCCGGCCGCCGATGTTTGGGTGAAGCCAGCCCAGCCGTTCGGGATATTGCGGGCCGCTGCCGTTCAGGAAATTCCGCATGTAGCGGTCGTGATTGCCCAGCAGCGTGATCCATGGCCGCCCCTCGGCCAGCCCATTTGCCAGAATGTCCAGCACCGCGCGGCTGTCCGGCCCGCGATCAACGTAGTCGCCCAGAAACACCACTGGCGCGCCCGTATCGGCATCGGCGTCGATCAGGTCAAGCGCCGCGCGCAGCATGTCGGGCTGGCCGTGGATGTCGCCGACGGCAAAGATCGGTTGGAGTGCCATCGCTCAACCCTCGCCGATGGTGGCTTTGGGCGCAACCCGGTCGAGCGGTTCCATCAGCGCCGCGATCTGGTCGCGCAGCCAGATATGGATGGGGTTGCGGCTGGTGCGCCGGTGCCAGACCATGGCAATTGCCACCACCGGCAGCGACATTGGTGCCTGGTAAAGCTCCAGCCCCAGTCGGGGTGCCATGCTGAGGGCCATCTGATGCGGGACCAGCGCCACCATGTCGCTGCGTGACACGGCGTTGCAGACCCCCGCAAAGACCGGCATCGTCACGCCGACACGGCGTTCGCGCCCGACTTTGGCCAGCGCGGCATCGCCCATGGCGCGAAAGTTGCCCTGCTGTGAAAAGATCACGTGCTGAAGATCGCAGAAAAGGTCGATCGGAATGGTGTCGCCCGGCGACAGCCCGGCGTGTCGCAGCCGGGGATGCCCGGCACGTGCGATGGTGGAAAAGCTGGAATGAAACAGCCGCCGGTGATCAATCCAGTCGGGAAAGTCGGTTTCGGGCAGCAAGGCCAGGTCAATTTCGTGCTGCTGGAGCCTGTCGATAAAACCGTCGGGCACGAGATCGACCAGTTGCACAGTGATGCCCGGAGCCATCCGCGACACCCGTTCCGCCAGGTCCGGAATCAGCAATTCGGCAAAGAAGTCGCTGCCGGATATCTTGAAGCGGGCGCTTGCGGTGGCCGGGTCGAACCGCGCGCCACCGGACAGCAGCGCCTCTGTCTCGTCCAGAATGCGGCGTAGCGGGTCGTGCAGAGAGCGCGCGAAATCGGTGGCAACCAATTGCCGACCCTGACGCACGAACAGCGGATCGTCCAGCGCGTGGCGCAACCGCGACAGGGCCGCCGAAACGGCGGGTTGGGACAGCCCGATGCGCTGCCCTGCCTCGGTTGTCGATCCGGTCGTCAAAAGCGCATCAAGCACGCGCAGCAGGTTGAGGTCGAAACTAGAAAAATTCATGAGATTGATAGATATCATATAATCTATCTATTTTCGATATGAACTTTGTCGTGCCAGTGTGTTGGTAAGAAATCCCTGCCCAGGATCACCCGCTTTCAGGGGGCCGCCTGGCCCGCATAGTCACCCGAAGGAGCCGCTCTTTCATGTCTCGCAACATTCTTGGTCCTGACGCCCTGGAATGGCAGGGCGTGCAATACCGGACGATTCTGTCCACCGACGCGACGGGGGGTGCGATGTCGATACTTGACACCGTCAGCCCAGCGGGCAGCGGCCCGCCCCGGCATGTTCATCACGATGCCGACGAAACCTTTGTCCTGCTAAGCGGCGATTGGCAGTTCTGGCTCGATGGTCGGACCCTGCATCGCGGTCCCGGGCAGACGGTTTTCGTGCCCCGTGGCCAGGAACACAGCTTTCGCGCCGTGGGCCACACCCCGGCGCGACATCTGACGATCCTGACGCCGGGCGGGTTCGAAGGCTTCTTTTCCGAAATGGCCAGCGAAGGGTGCCGCATCCCGCAGGACATGCCGCGCATCTGCGAGGTCGCAGCGCGCTATCAGCTTGAATTCACCGGCCCGCCGATGGGCGGCGAACCTCATACACCTGGAAGAAGGAAAGAAACATGAAGGGTATTTCATTCGGATTTCTCGTGATCGGCGTGATCTCGGTCATCATTGGCATGGGATGGGGCATTCAGATGTCCGCCAGCGGCGATCACGTCCTGGCACCGGCCCATGCCCATCTGAACCTGCTGGGCTGGGTCAGTATGGCGATCTTTGCCTTTTACTATCATCTTGTGCCCGGTGCCATGGATGGCTGGCTGCCCAAGGCGCATTTCGCTCTGGCAGTTGTCGGCCTTGTGCTGATCGTGCCTGGCATCGTCTTTGCAATCCTGGAAACCGGCGAGACGCTGGCCAAGATCGGCTCGCTTCTGACGCTTTTGTCGATGCTGACATTTCTGGCGGTCGTCCTGCGCGACCCCCGGCGCTGACGCGCGCGCAGCAGGTGGCCAAAAGGTGAGGAAGGGGCGCGCACTGCGTACCAAAGTTAGGCCAGGATCAAAAAAGGGGGGCAGCGCCCCCCTTGTTCGCCGCTCACGGTGCAGCGCCGCGTCAGGCCACGTCGAACTGCAGCGGCTTGACCTGCTGGAACATCCCGGTGCCTTCAAGCTTGGCGATCACCTTCGCGGGCACCACGTCGTCCACGTAAAGCAGGGCAATCGCCTCGCCCTTCGCGGCTGACCGGCCAAGGGTGAAGTTCGCGATGTTGACTCCGTTTTCGCCCATGGTCATGCCCAGGGTGCCGATGATGCCGGGCACGTCCTCGTTCGTGGTGTAAAGCATGTGCTCCCCGATCTCGGCATCGATGTTGATGCCCTTGATCTGGATGAACCGCGGTTTGCCATCGCTGAACACCGTGCCCGCGATCGACCGCTCACGCTCTGCCGTGACGACCGTGACCTTGATGTAGCCGTCAAAGGCGCCGGACTTGTGCTGGTTGGTGGTGCTGATCTTGATCCCGCGTTCCTCGGCGATCACCGGGGCGCTGACCATGTTCACATCCGGGTTGGCGCGCTTCATGATGCCCGCGATCACCGAACAGTTCAGCGCCGCGAGGTTCATCTGCGCGACAGACCCGTCGTAAAGGATGTTGATGGCCTTGATCGGCTCGTCCGTCATCTGGCCGATGAAGCTGCCCAGGTGATCGGACAGCTTGATCCAGGGGCCCATGACCTTGGCCTCTTCGGCGGTGACCGACGGCATGTTGAGCGCGTTTTCCACCGCGCCGGTCAGCAGGTAGTTCGACATCTGTTCAGCCACCTGCAGGGCGACGTTTTCCTGCGCTTCGGTCGTGGCGGCGCCCAGGTGCGGGGTGCAGACCACGTTGGGCAGGTTGAAGAGAGGATTTTCCTTCGCGGGTTCTTCGGCAAAGACGTCGAACGCCGCGCCCGCGACCTGGCCGGAGGTCAGCAGATCGGCCAGCGCCTGTTCATCCACCAGGCCGCCGCGCGCGCAGTTGATGATGCGCACGCCCTTCTTGGTCTTTTCCAGGTTTTCGCGGCTCAGGATGTTGCGGGTCTGGTCGGTCAGCGGCACATGCAGGGTGATGAAATCCGCCCGGCTCAGCAGCGCGTCAAGCTCGACCTTCTCGACGCCCATCTTCTCGGCCTTTTCCTTGCTGAGGAAGGGATCGTAGGCCACCACCTTCATCTTGAGACCGCGCGCGCGATCGCAGACGATGCCGCCGATGTTGCCCGCGCCGATGACGCCCAGCGTCTTGCCGGTCAGTTCGACCCCCATGAATTTCGACTTTTCCCACTTGCCCGCATGTGTCGAGGCGCTGGCTTCGGGGATTTGCCGCGCCACGGCGAACATCATCGCGATGGCATGTTCGGCCGTGGTGATCATGTTGCCGAAGGGCGTGTTCATCACGATCACGCCTTTCTTCGAGGCCGCGTCGCGGTCGACATTGTCGACGCCGATGCCCGCGCGGCCGATGACCTTAAGATTGGGCGCGGCCTCCAGAATCTTTTCTGTGACCTTGGTGGCGCTGCGGATGGCGAGGCCGTCATACTGGCCGATCACCTCGGCCAGTTTGTCCTTGTCCTTGCCCAGATCGGGCTGGAAATCGACGTCGATGCCGCGATCCTTGAAGATTTGCACGGCGGCGTCAGAGAGTTTGTCGGAGATGAGTACACGGGGGGCCATTCTGTTGGTCCTTTGATGAAACGAAAGAAGGGTTCGCCGGGCACCCGAAATTCTTGAGAATTCCGGACCGTTTTCCTTGAGGAAAACGGCGTCGCGCCGGGCGGTCAGGGTGTGCGATCAGGCGGCGTCGGCCTGGGCTGCAATCTCGGCGTGAAAGGCCCAGTCGAGCCAAGGCAGCATCGCCTCGATGTCCGCCGTCTCGACCGTGCCGCCGCACCAGATGCGCAGACCTGCCGGTGCATCACGGTAGGCACCCACATCCAGCGCCACACCTTCCGCCTCCAGCCGCTTGGCCACGGCCTTGGCGAACGCCGCGCCATCGGTGATGCGCGCATCGGTGAACTTGAGGCAGACCGAGGTGTTCGACCGCGTGGCCGGATCCTCGGCCAGGTTGGCGATCCAGTCGTTGGCCTCGCAGAAATTCCAGATGGCCTGCGCATTGGCATTGGCGCGGTCCATCAGACTCTTGAGCCCGCCGACCGAGCGTGCCCAGTCCAGCGCCAGCAGGTAATCCTCGACCGCGAGCATGGAGGGCGTGTTGATTGTCTCGCCGACAAAGATGCCTTCGATCAGCTTGCCGCCCTTGGTCATGCGAAAGATCTTGGGCAGCGGCCAGGCGGGGGTGTAATTCTCAAGACGCTCGACAGCCCGGGGGCTGAGTACGATCATGCCATGTGCCGCTTCGCCGCCCAGCACCTTTTGCCAACTGAAGGTGGTCACATCCAGCTTGTCCCAGGGCAGGTCCTGCGCAAAGGCGGCGCTAGTCGCGTCGCAGATGGTCAGGCCCGCGCGATCCGCCGGGATCATGTCGCCATGCGGCATGCGCACGCCGCTGGTCGTGCCATTCCAGGTAAAGACGACGTCGGTGTCGTAATCCACTGCCGCCATGTCGACGATCTGGCCATACTCCGCAGTCTTTACTTCGGCCTCGATCTTCAGCTGCTTGACCACGTCCGAGACCCAGCCCGCGCCAAAGCTTTCCCAGGCGACCATCGTCGCGGGGCGTTCGCCCAGCAGCGACCACATCGCCATTTCCACCGCTCCGGTGTCCGAGGCGGGCACGATGCCGATGCGGTAATCGTCGGGGATGCCCAAGATCTCGCGCGTGCCGTCGATGGCGGTCTTGAGCTTGGCCTTGCCGACAGCGGCGCGATGCGACCGGCCCAGGGCCGCGTCGGACAGTTTGTTCAGATCGAATGCGGGGGGTTTGGCGCAGGGGCCAGAGGAAAAACGCGGATTTGCCGGCCGCGCGGCCGGTTGTGCAATAGCCATGATGCTACCCTTCCAGATAAGCGCCCCTCGTTGGGGAGGGGTGTCCCACCGCCGGACATACGCCCCAATTCCCGGTTCCACAATCCGGAAAATGGCGGTATTGCGCCGCTTGAGCGCGCAATCGCGACATCCCTGACCATCATCGGAAACCTGACCCATGTTCATCGTAACCCTGATCGCACGGCCCGGCGGGCTGGACCCCGCGTTGACCGACAGCCTGCGCAACGCCTGGGGCGGCGGCGATATCGTCTGGCTGTCACCGGATGAGGCGGCGGAATTCGTCCTGCCCGAGGTGCCCGCGAATCGCTGGCAGGTGTGGGAAGACGTCCAGGGCATGGGCGTCGATCTGGCGGTGCAGCCGGTCGAGTCGCGGCGCAAGGCCATGCTGCTTGCGGATATGGACAGCACGATGATCCAGCAGGAATGCATCGACGAACTGGCCGATGCCGCAGGGGTCGGCGACCGGGTCAAGGACATCACCGCCCGCGCCATGAACGGCGAGCTTGATTTCGACGGCGCGCTGACCGAACGGGTGGGGCTTCTGAAAGACCTGCCCGAGTCCGTGATCGGCGATGTGCTGGAACGCCGCATCACGCTGATGCCCGGCGGCCCGGAACTGCTGGCCACGATGAAGGCGCACGGCGCCTATGCGGCGCTGGTGTCGGGTGGCTTTACCGCTTTCACCGCTGCCATTGCGGCGCGGCTGGGCTTTGATGAACACCGGGCCAATACATTGCTCGTCGCGGGCGGTCGGCTTACCGGAGAGGTGGAAAAGCCCATCCTGGGCCGTGCCGCCAAGGTGCAGGCGCTGGAAGAGATCACCGCGCGGCTGGGCCTCACTGCTGCGGATGTGCTGGCGGTCGGGGACGGGGCCAACGATCTGGGCATGCTGACGCTTGCGGGCACTGGCGTGGCGCTGCATGCGAAACCGTCGGTGCAGGTGGAATGTGATCTGCGGATCAACCACGGCGATCTGACAGCGCTGCTGTACCTGCAGGGGTACGCGAAGTCAGATTTCGTGGCGCGATAACGGGGCTCGAAGCCGGTCCGCGCCGTCAGGACAGAAGGCCCGGTGCCGGTCTGATCTCGCCCACCGCGATGTCGCGCCGGTTACGCAGGACGGGGGTGAGGAAGGCCGCGACGTCCGGATGCCCGGCCTGGGCCGCGCCCAGCCGGACAAGCAGCGCCGCGATGGCGCATTCGGCGGCCCGCGTCGCGCCATCCGCGGCCTTGACGGCGATACCGATCTGCCGCTCTGGCAGGATCGCCACGAAAAACCCCTCCGCTCCGGTCTTGAGCGCCACAGGCTCTGTCACCGCGCGCATCAGCCGCGTGCAGGCGCGGCCTTCGCCCGCGACCAGCACGGGATGGGCATACATCGCCTGCACCAGCCGCGTGGCGGCGGCGCTTTGGCTGTCGCCGCGGCTGTGGGCGCTGGCAAAATACGCCATGGCGCGGGCCATGCCGTGCATGGTGGTGGCGAAGTTGGGCGCGGAACAACCGTCGATTCCGTAGCCGGGGCTGTCCTCCTGTGTCACGTCCTCGGTCGCGGCGCGGCAGGCGACCTGAACGGGATGATCGGGGTTGATGTATTCGGCCTCGCCGCCCAGATGCCGGTTCAGCGTCAGGAAGCCGGCATGCTTGCCGGAGCAGTTGTTGTGGACCTGACAGGGCTCTGCCCCCTCGCGGATCATCGTCCTGGCCACCTCCGGATCGCGGCTGACCTCTGGGCCGCAGCGCAGGGCATCGTCGTCCAGACCGAGATCGCCCAGCCAGCGCGTCACCGCGTCGGTATGCAGCGTCGCCCCCTGATGCGAGGCACAGGCGAGCGCAAGCTGCGCATCGGTCAGGCCGAACCTGTCGGCCGCGCCCGAGGTGATCAGCGGCAGCGCCTGGATCATCTTGGCCGAGCTGCGCGGCAGCACCACCGCCTCCGGATCGCCCCAGGCCGCAATCACCCCGCCCGAGGCATCGCAGATCACCGCGTGACCGCAGTGAATGCTCTCTATAAAGGGCCCACGGCGAATTTCGGCAATGGGGGCTGGGGCGATGGCCATGCGGGTCCTCACATCTGAGCGATAATCTGCCAATTGGGGTTTTATCGGCCCGGATTTTCAGGCTATTCTGCCCGGGTCGAGAGAAACCGGTTGCGCGGCAGGATAAGCCGGACCACGAAGGACGCAACCACCGAATTGAGGCTGAGGACAGCTGGAGGCTGGACGTATGAATTCATTTCTTGGACGCGTGATGTCCGGGGCCGTTGCGGCGCTGGTGATGACCTGTGCGGTGGCCACCGCGCAGGAAGCAAGCACCAACCGCGTGGATGCCATGACCGACTGGTCGGTTTTCGAAGGCACCGATCCGCGCGAATGCTGGGCGGTGACGACCTATAAGGAAAGCGTCAACACCAAGGACGGGCGCGTGGTCGCGGTGACGCGGGGTGAAATCCTGCTGATGGTGTTCTATCGCCCCGGGGCCGAGGTGCAGGGCCAGTTGGCCTTTACCGGCGGCTATCCCTTCGCGGACGCATCCACCGTGAACGTCAATATCGGCGGCACCGAGTTCGAGCTTTTCACCGAGGGTGAATGGGCCTGGCCCGCGACCCCCGCCGATGATGCCAAGATCGTCACGGCGATGAAGCGCGGGGCCAATGCCATCCTGACCGCGCGGTCGAGCCGTGGCACGCAGACCAAGGACACGTTTTCGCTGCTGGGCTTCACGGCGGCGGTCGAGGATGCCGAAAAGCGCTGTTCGACCAGCTAGGCCGGTGACCCCGGGGGCGCTGCCCCCGGACCCCCGAGGTATTTTCGAACCAGAGAAGACAGGACCGGCGCGCGCTGCCGGTCTTTTTGCTTTTGGCAAGGGCGCGCGAATCCTATATGCAACGCGCTTCGATAAAGGATGTGACACGATGAGCGTTTCCGCACCGATCACCCAGGATGTGCTGACGATCCCGCGCAAGATGGCCGAGGGGCCGGTGAACCTTGTCGGGTTGACCCGTCCGGCGCTGGCCGAGGCGCTGCGCGCCGTGGGCACGCCCGACAAGCAGGTCAAGATGCGGGTCAACCAGATCTGGCAGTGGCTTTATCACTGGGGCGTGCGCGACTTTGCCGCGATGACGAACCTGTCCAAGGATTTCCGTGCCACCCTGGCCCGGCATTTCACCATCTCCCTGCCCGAGGTCGTGTCGCGGCAGGTGTCCGCGGATGGTACCCGCAAGTACCTGGTGCGGATCGCGGGCGGGCACGAGGTCGAGGTGGTCTATATCCCCGAAACCGACCGCGGCACCTTGTGCATCTCCTCTCAGGTGGGCTGTACTCTGACCTGTTCGTTCTGCCACACCGGCACGCAAAAGCTGGTGCGCAACCTGACGGCGGGCGAAATCGTCGGGCAGATCATGCTGGCCCGCGACGATCTGGGCGAATGGCCCGAACCGGGCACCGGCACCGGCGACAGCGGGCCGCGTCTTTTGTCCAACGTCGTGCTGATGGGCATGGGCGAGCCGCTTTACAACTTTGAAAACGTGCGCGACGCGATGAAGATCGCCATGGATGGCGAGGGCATTTCGCTGTCGCGCCGCCGCATCACCCTGTCCACCAGCGGTGTGGTGCCCGAGATTGCCAAGACCGCCGAGGAAATCGGCTGTCTGCTGGCGGTGTCCTTTCACGCCACCACTGACGAGGTGCGCGACAAGTTGGTGCCGATCAACAAGCGCTGGAACATCGCGACGCTGCTGGATGCCTTGCGGGAGTATCCGAAGGCCAGCAATTCCGAGCGGATCACCTTTGAATACGTGATGCTGAAGGATGTGAATGACAGCGATGCCGATGCCCGGCGGCTGGTCAAGCTGATCAGCGGGATTCCCGCCAAGATCAACCTGATCCCCTTCAACGAATGGCCCGGCGCGCCTTATCAGCGGTCGGACTGGGCGCGGATCGAAGCCTTTGCCGACATCATCTACAAGGCCGGTTATGCCTCGCCCATCCGCACGCCGCGGGGCGAGGATATCATGGCCGCCTGCGGACAGCTCAAGTCCGCGACCGAACGGGCGCGCAAATCCCGCGCGCAGATCGCGGCAGAGACCGGGCAGGGTTAACGCAGCTGCCCTTGACCTTCCCGTAACTGGAAGCCCTATATTCCTGACAGAAGGTTATCTCGTGAGGGGAAAGGTGCGTCATGGCGGAACGGAGTCAGCGGTTCGAGATCACTGGCATGTCCTGCGCCGGCTGCGCCGGTCGCGCGGAACGTGCGCTGGCGGCGGTGCCGGGTGTGGCAAAGGCCAGCGTCAATCTGGCCAGCGCCACCGGGCAGGTGACAGGCGACGTGACGCCTGCGGCCTTGCGCGATGCCCTGGCCGAGGCCGGGTATCCGGCGGCAGAGGACAAGTTCACCCTGAAGATCGACGGGATGAGTTGCGCGTCCTGCACGGGCCGTGTGGAGCGCGCGCTTTTGGCGGAACCCGGGGTGCTTTCCGCGCATGTGAACCTGGCCACCCAAAGCGCGCAGGTTCAGGTGCTGCGGGGGGCCGCGAGCGCCGAGGATCTGGCCCAGGTGGTGCGCGGGATCGGCTATGACGCGCAAGCCGGGGATGCAGGGCCCGAGGTCGAGGATCCGCATGCCGAAGAACGTCGCGTCCTCAGCCGTGACCTCTGGATCGCGGCGGCGCTGACGCTTCCGGTCTTTCTGCTGGAAATGGGCGGGCACCTCTTTCCGCCGGTGCATCACGCGACCGTGGACCTGCTGGGTCAGCAAGGCTGGTGGTGGCTGCAGTTCGCGCTTGTGTCGGCCGTGCTGTTCGGGCCCGGAAGGCGGTTCCTGCGCCTTGGCCTGCCGCTGCTGGCGCGGGCCACGCCGGATATGAATTCGCTTGTGGCGCTGGGGACGCTGGCGGCCTGGGGCTATTCCACGCTAGTGCTGATCGCACCCGGCCTGGTTCCGGCCGAGGCGCGCGCCGTCTATTACGAATCGGCGGCGGTGATCGTGACCCTGATCCTGCTGGGCCGCTGGTTGGAAGCGCGGGCCAAGGGCCGCACCGGTGCGGCGATCCGCAAGCTGATGTCGCTGCGGCCCGACACCGCCCGGGTGGACCGCGACGGCGAGATCGTCGAGGTGCCCGTCGATCAGGTGCGGGTGGGCGACACCCTGCACGTGCGCCCGGGCGAGGCGTTGGCCGTCGACGGCGAGGTGCTGAACGGAAGCAGTTACGTCGATGAAAGTATGATCACCGGCGAACCCGTCCCGGTGGAAAAGGCCGAAGGTGCGGCCGTCACCGGCGGCACGGTGAATGGATCGGGTGCGCTGGTCTATCGCGCAACGGCGGTGGGCCGCGACACGATGCTGGCGCGGATCGTGGCCATGGTGCAGGACGCGCAAGGCGCCAAGCTGCCGATCCAGGCGCTGGCCGACCGCGTGGTGTTGTGGTTCGTGCCTGCGGTCATCGGCATCGCCGCGCTGACCGTGGCGCTCTGGTTGGCATTCGGGCCCGATCCGGCGCTGGGATTCGCGCTGGTCGCGGGCGTGTCGGTGCTGATCATCGCCTGCCCCTGTGCGATGGGGCTGGCGACGCCGACCTCGGTCATGGTGGGCACCGGGCGCGCGGCGGAAATGGGTGTGCTCTTCCGCAAGGGCGACGCGCTCCAGCGGCTCGCGGATGTGAAGGTGATGGCCTTTGACAAGACCGGCACGCTGACGCTGGGCAAGCCCTTGCTGGTCGATGCGGTGGCCGCGCCGGGGTTCGAGCCGGATGCGGTTCTGCGCCTTGCCGCGGCGGCGGAAGGACGGTCGGAACATCCCATCGCGCGGGCGCTTGAACGTGCGGCCACCGGGCCGCTGTCGCAGGCCGAGAGTGTCGAGGCGCTGCCCGGCGACGGCTTGCGCGCAAAGGTCGAAGGGCAGGTCGTTCTGGTCGGCACCGCGCGGCTGATGCGGGCGCAAGACATCGACATCACTGTGCTTGAGGAGACCTTGCAACGCTTTGCCGCGGCCGGGCAGACGCCGGTTCTGGTGGCGCAGGGTGGGCGGATCGCAGCGGCCTTTGCCGTGGCCGACCGCGTCAAGGCCAGCAGTCGAGATGCAGTGGCGACGCTGCACAAGTCGGGGGTTAAGGTCGCGATGATCACCGGCGACACCCGCGCCGCGGCACAGGCGGTGGCAAAGACGCTGGGCATCGACGAGATCGAGGCCGAGGTGCGCCCCGATGAAAAGGTCGCCGCCATCGAGCGGCTGCAGGCGCGTCACGGGCCGGTCGCCTTTACCGGCGACGGCATCAACGATGCGCCGGCGCTCGCGGCGGCGGATGTGGGCCTGGCCATCGGCACCGGCAGCGACATCGCCATCGAAGCGGCGGACGTGGTGCTGGTGTCGGGCGATCCGGTGGGCGCGGTCAATGCGCGGCATGTTTCGGCCGCGGTGCTGCGCAACATCCGGCAGAACCTGTTCTGGGCATTCGGATACAACGTTGCGCTGATTCCGGTTGCGGCTGGGGTGCTTTATCCCGCGACCGGGCTGTTGTTGTCGCCGATGCTGGCCGCGGGGGCGATGGCACTGTCGTCGGTCTTTGTGGTCAACAACGCGCTGCGGCTGCGTGGACTGCGGCCGGTGCTGTCAGAATCCACACCAGAAGAGGCCCCGCACGCAGAGGTCAGGACGGCATGAACATCGGAGAGGTTGCCAAACGCGCGGGCCTGCCCGCCAAGACGATCCGTTATTACGAGGATATCGGGCTGATCACGCCCGGGCGCGATCCCAACGGGTACCGTGCCTTTCGCGAACCCGATCTGCATCGGCTGGCGTTCCTGCAACGCGCGCGGGCGCTGGGGTTCACGATCGAGGATTGCCGCACCCTGCTGGCGCTTTACGCCGATGAAGGGCGCGCGTCGGCAGATGTAAAGGCCGTGGCGCTGGATCACCTGGGCAAGATCGACGAAAAGATCGCGCAGCTGCAATCCATGCGCGCGACCCTGTCGGAACTGGTCGATGCCTGTGCCGGGGACAACCGGCCGGACTGTCCGATCCTGCGGGACCTGGCCGCCAAGGCCTGAGGATGCTCAGGCATTCTCGGGGGGGTCCATGCTGGCCAGGATGGCGCTCAGCACCGGGCCAAGGCTGTCAAAGGCACCCGCGTCGCGCAGCCCCTCGACCATCTGCAGATTGAGCGTGTCGGGCGTGGCCAGCGCCGCGCGTTCGCGGGCCAGCCCGCCCGCCGCGTCCTTCGGCAGAGAGGCAAGGAAGCCCGACACAAGGTTGGCCACGTAAACCTCTGCCGCGTCGGCGTCGCCGGTCTGATCGGCCAGCCACTCGGTCGCCGCGATCAACTGCCCAAGGGCGGCGCTGGTCATGGTGGAGGCGGCGAAATGCACATTCAACGCGGCCTCGGACCGCTGTGGCAGGACGGGGTTGCGATCGCCGAACAGCGCCTGCACGGCGCTTGGCTCCCCCCCGACGGGGAGCGGGCAGCCGCCGTTTTCGATATAGCCATAGGGGATCGTGGCCGAGATCCGCGTGACCGGCGCGCAGGTCGCGGCGATGTCATCGAGCGCGACGCCCGCCATCACCGAAACGATCTGCTGTTGGCTGCGAAATGAAAGCGGTGTCACGACGGAGTTCCAGACCGCCGGGCGTAGGCACAGGAAAACCGTGTCGCTGGCATCGACAACCTGCTGGTTCGCGGCCTTGGCGATGCCCAGCCCGGCCCCGACCAAAGCGTCTGCCACATCGGCGTTACGCTCTGACACGGTGACGCTGTGCCCGGCGCGCGCCAGCGCGCGGGCCATGGGGGCGGCGATGTGGCCTGTCCCGATAAAGCCGATGGCGGCCATGACATTCCTTTCGGTCCTCAAGGTGTGTGGCCCGCAGCCTGAACCGGCAGCCGCCACCGCGTCAATGTCGGCACGCGACATGCCGGGCCGCGGCACCGACGCCTGGCATTCCGGTTTGCGCTTGCCCGGGTTCTGGACGACACTTTGCCCGGAAACAGCGGAAAAGGGGTCTTCATGCTTTCTTCGTCACAGCAGCAGCGCGCGGCGCGCAGCTATGTTTTGTCCGCCCTGGCGGCGCGCGGCATCGGTGTTGACGACGACGCCGGGCAGGCCTTCATGGCGCGGTTCGACGCGCAGTTTCCGCGCCTTTTCGAGCTTTTCGCGACGCTTTACGGCGACCACGACCGCTGTCTCGACCACCTGGCCGATCTGATCGCCCTTGCGCTGACGTCCTGGCGTGACCGCCCGGAGGATCTCAAGGCGCTGGATGCCGCGCGCGAGGCGCAGCCGGACTGGTTCCAGTCGAATAAGATGCTGGGTGCCTTCTGCTATGTGGATCGCTACGCGGGCGATCTTCAGGGGCTTAAGAAGCATGTGCCCTACCTCAACGAATTGGGCATCACCTATCTGCACCTGATGCCGCTCTTCGACTGCCCCAAGGAAAACTCCGACGGCGGCTATGCGGTGTCGAGCTATCGCGAGGTGCGGTCCGATCTGGGCACCATGGCCGACCTGCGCGCGCTGGCGACGGAACTGCGCGAATCGGGCATTTCACTGGTGGTGGACTTCGTGTTCAACCACACCTCGAACGAACACATGTGGGCGCAGAAGGCGGCGGCGGGCGACCCGGACTATTCCGATTACTACTGGATTTTCGAGGACCGGCGCATGCCCGATGCGTTCGAACGCACGGTGCGCGAGGTTTTTCCTGACGATCACCCCGGTGCCTTCATCCAGATGGAGGACGGGCGCTGGATCTGGTCGACCTTTCATTCTTTCCAGTGGGATCTGAACTATTCCAACCCGGCGGTGTTCTGCGCCATGGCGGGCGAGATGCTGGCGCTGGCCAATCAGGGCGTTGACCTTATCCGCATGGATGCCGTCGCTTTTATCTGGAAACGGCTCGGCACGCCCTGTGAAAGCCTGCCAGAGGCGCATTTGCTGCTGCGCGCGTTCAACGCCGTGTGCCGGATGGCGGCGCCGTCGCTTCTGTTCAAATCCGAAGCAATCGTGCACCCCGACGAGGTCGTGTCCTACATCGACCCAGAGGAATGCCCGATCTCGTACAATCCGCTGCTCATGGCGCTGAGTTGGGAGGCGCTGGCGACCCGCAAGGTCGAACTGCTGGACCAGGCGATCCGGCGGCGCCAGCCGATCAATGGCGACTGCGCCTGGGTCAATTATGTGCGCAGCCATGACGATATCGGCTGGACCTTTGCGGACGAGGATGCGGCCGAGCTCGACATCATGGGGTTCGATCACCGGCGGTTCCTGAACGCATTCTACACCAACCAGTTCGATGGAAGTTTCGCCCGCGGCGTGCCGTTCCAGTTCAACCCGCGCACCGGCGATTGCCGGGTTTGCGGCACCACCGCATCACTGACCGGGGTCGAAGCCGGGGATGCGGGCGGGATCGACCGGATGCTGCTGCTCTACGGCATCGCGTTTTCCGCAGGCGGCATTCCGCTTCTGTCGCTGGGGGACGAGGTGGGGCAGTTGAACGATCACGGCTATGCCAGCCGGGCAGGCCAGGCCAAGGACACGCGCTGGGTTGGCCGCCCGTTCCGGCCTGATGCGCTTTATGACCAGCGGCACGATCCCGACACCGACGCGGGCCGAATCTTTGCCGGGATGCAAAGGCTGATCGCCGCGCGGCAGGCGGCGCCGGGTCTGGCAGGCAATGCCATCGAAGGGTTCGACACCGGAAACCCGCATGTGCTGGGCTACCTGCGGCGGGGTGGGGGGCAGGAGGTCTGCGTACTGGCGAATTTTGCCGATCAGCCGCAGGAGATCCATGCCGACCGATTTATCGCCACGGCACCGCGCCTGACCGACCTGATCAGCGGCGAAGCCTATCACGTGCGCACCGGGGTGACGCTGGCCGCGCATCAGATTGTCTGGCTGGCGGATCAGGGGGCGACTTGACGGGCGCGCCGGTTGCCGCGCGTAGCCCCCGCGCGGACAGCGGCCAAAGGCCGCCGCGCGATCGCCAGACCGCCCCCCGGGCTGGCGATTGTCAGACGACAGCAAGACGCAGATGCGGCGCGCGGGGGTGCGGGGATTAAGTGCGTCGCACGGGTGTCGGATCGCCATCCCGCGGTCTGGCGAGCGCACACGACGAATATGCAGAGCAGGATCTCAGGGAAAAATTGGTCGGAGTGAGAGGATTCGAACCTCCGACCCCCTGCTCCCGAAGCAGGTGCGCTACCAGGCTGCGCTACACTCCGACCGTGGCGGGCGGGATAGCCCGTTGCGCGGCCTTTGGCAAGGGGTCACGACTGCGCTTTGCTGCGGTCCTTGCGGAGGCGCAAGAGCGTGCTGACCCGGGGCAGCGTACCGGTTTCATAGCGGCCGCGGTTCTGCAGCACGGGCGTGTTTTCCGACGCCCCTCCGCTGCCTTCGCGCAGCACGATATAGACACCGCTGGCGATGATGATCGCGGCCCCGGCCAGCGTCACGCGGTCGGGCCATTCGTCAAAGAACGCCGCCCCGAAAACCACGGCCCACAGGATCTGCGAATACTGCATCGGGGCGACGATCACCGCCTCGGCGGCCTTGTAGGCGTAGATGATGATCATCGACGCGGCAAACCCCAGCACCGCCATCGTTGCGTTCAGCGCCAGATGCTCAAGCGGCATGGGCACATAGACAAAGGCCGTCAGCGCCCCCATCACCACGAAATTGGTGAGCATCGGATACAGCACCAGAACCTCGGGCCGTTCGTCATTGCCGATCTTGCGCACGATGATCGAGGCAAGCGCCGACCCGAAGGCCGCCACCAAGGCGGCCAGATGTGCCAGGTCGAACTGTGTGACACCGGGGCGCAGAACCACGATCACACCGCCAAGGCCCATGATTACTGCCATCCAGCGGCGCAGGCGCACCTGTTCGCCCAGGATCGGGATCGACAGGATGGTGATGATCAGCGGTGCAGCAAAGATGATCGCATAGACCTGCGCCAGCGGCAGGTTGGAAAACGCATAGAACGCCGCCGCCGCCGTGGTGACCGCCGCCACGGTGCGAAGCGCGGTCCACCACGGATGATTGGGTCGAAGATGGCCGGGCCGCGAATCGCTGATCAGCATCCCGACAACCAGCGGAAAGCTGAAGAGGACCGAAAAGAAAACGATCTGGAACGGGCTGTAGGTCGCGCCAAGGCCCTTCACGATCAGATCGTGGGTGGCGTAAAGCCCAAAGGAAAGCAGCGCCAGCAGGGCGCCCTTGGCATTCGGTCCCATGACGGCCCCGCAGATTCGGATGGTGGAATTCGCGAGCAGCTAAACGCCCGGACACGAAAAATGGCAAGGGCGGAACCCTTGCCATTTCTGCAATGCAGCGATGCGCCCGGTGGGCGGCGGTGTCAGAGCGAGGCGTCGAGCGCCGCGACGATGGCGTCGCCCATCTCGGACGTGCTGACCGGGCTGCGCCCTTCTTCGCCCAGCAGATCGGCGGTGCGGTAGCCCTTGGCCAGGACCGCGTTGACCGCTTCCTCCAATCGCGTCGCCTCATCCCCCTTGTCGAAGGAATAGCGCAGCGCCATGGCAAAGCTCAGGATACAGGCGATGGGGTTGGCCTTGCCCTGACCGGCGATGTCGGGGGCGGAGCCGTGCACCGGTTCGTACAGCGCCTTGGGCCGGCCATTGGCCATCGGCGCGCCAAGGCTGGCCGAGGGCAGCATGCCCAGGCTGCCGGTCAGCATCGCCGCCAGATCGGACAGCAGATCGCCGAAAAGGTTGTCGGTCACGATCACGTCGAACTGCTTGGGCCAGCGGGTCAGCTGCATGGCGCCGGCATCGGCGTACATATGGCTCAGCTCGACATCCGGGTATTCGGTGTCGCCGATCTTCTGCACGACCTCGCGCCAAAGCACGCCCGATTCCATCACGTTGGCCTTTTCCATCGAGCACAGCTTGTTGCCGCGCTTGCGCGCCATCTCGAAGCCCGAGCGCGCCACACGCTCGATCTCGGATTCCGTATAGCGCTGGGTGTTGATGCCGACGCGTTCGTTGCCTTCCTTGATGATCCCGCGCGGCTCACCGAAATAGACGCCCGAGGTCAGTTCGCGGATGATCATGATGTCGAGCCCCGCCACGACATCCTTCTTCAGCGACGAGAAATCCGCCAACGCGTCAAAGCACTGGGCCGGACGCAGGTTGGCGTAGAGGTCCATTTCCTTGCGCAGGCGCAGCAGGCCGCGCTCGGGCTTCACGCTGAAATCGAGCGTGTCGTATTTCGGCCCGCCGACGGCGCCCAGCAGGACGGCGTCGACCTCATGCGCCTTGGCCATCGTGTCGTCATGCAGCGGTGTGCCGTGCTTGTCATAGGCGCAACCGCCGACCAGATCCTCGCTCACGTCGAAGGCCATGTCGCGTTTCGCGGCGAACCAGTCGATGACCTTGCGCACTTCGGTCATGACCTCGGGGCCGATGCCGTCGCCGGGCAGGATAAGAAGCGAGGGGGTGCTCATGTGCGGGTGTCCTTTGGTCAAAATCCGTTCCGCACCGGGTACTGCGCGCCGCACCCGGCGTCAAGAAACGCTGTCGGCAAGGGCCGCGTGCAGGCCGTCGTCCAGCAGGTCCCATACCCTGCGGATGCGCGGGGTCTGGCGCATCGCCTCGTGCGCGGCCAGCCACAGCGGCAGGGTCGGAAGTGGCATTTCGGGAAAAAGCCGCTCGACCAGCGGGTCGGCATCGGCGACCCGGCATTGCGCAAAACCGATGCCGCAGCCCGCGCGCACCAGTTCCCAATAGACACCGTGATGGTCGCAGCGGGTCGCGAACCAGTCGCGCGTGGCCTCGAGTCCGACATCCCGCATGCCGCGCAACATCATGTCGGACCGGTCGTACCCGACCAGGTCCATGGTCCACAGCGCGTCGGGGGTGTCGGGCCGACCCGCGCGGTCGAGGTAGGACCGTGCCGCATAGATGCCTAGCGGAATGTCGCAGATATGCTTGGTCAGGATGTCGAGCTGTTCGGTGCGGTACATGCGCACGGCGATGTCAGCCTCTCGATAAAGCAGGTTTTCGACGGTGTCGGTGGGCACGAGGTCGATACTGATTTCGGGTTCGGTGCGGCGGATATGGGCGATGATCGGCGGCAGCAGGTGCTGGGCGGTAAAGACGCTGGCGGTGATCCGCACCGGCCCCGACAGCCGGTCCGACCGGCCCGCCGCCGTCAGCCCCAGCGCCAGCGCGCCTTCGGCCATGGCGCGGGCATGCGGGACCAGCGCGCTGCCGGTTTCGGTCAGCTTCAGCCCGCGCGGCTGGCGGTGAAACAGCGTGACCTCAAGCGTGTCTTCGATCTGCCGGATCTGCCGCCCGACGGTGGGCTGGCTGGTGCCGAGGCTGCGCGCCGCCTCGGACAGCGACCCTGTATCGGCCACGGTCAGAAAGGTCTGTATCAAGGTCCAGTCAAGGGTCGAGAGCGGCTTCTTCATTCATTTATGAATACACGATCTGCGCATTCAGGCAATTCCCAGCTGAATTTGAATGCCGCAGTCTGAGGTTGGGATTTGCAGAGGAGGTCTTTCGATGACTGGAACAGTACTTATCCTTGGGAGCAGCGGCCGGTTCGGGCGCCACGTGGCCGAGGTCTTCTGGAACCGGGGCTGGCGCCTGCGAATGTTCGACCGGGCGACCGACGATCTGGCGTTGGCGGCGCGCGGGGCAGATGTGATCGTGAACGGCTGGAACCCGCCCTACGACCGCTGGCAGGCCGAGGTGCCGACGCTGACACGCGCGGTGATCGACGCGGCGCAGGCGTCGGGCGCCACGGTTCTGATCCCCGGCAACGTCTATGTCTACGGCGCCACCGCGCCCGAGGTTCTGGGCGCGGCCACGCCGCACCGGGCCGACAATCCGCTGGGCCGCATCCGCCGCGAGATGGAGTCGGCCTATCGCAGCGCGGGCCTGCGCACGATTGTCCTGCGGGCGGGCGATTTTATCGACAATCAGGTCTCGGGCAATTGGTTCGACCGGGTAATCGCCGCAGGGGTGGCCCGGGGCGGGTTCAGCTATCCCGGCCCGCTGGATGTGCCCCACGCCTGGGCCTGGCTGCCCGATCTGGCCGAGGCGGCCGAACATCTGGCGCGGCACCGCAGCACCCTGCCGACATTTGCCGATGTGCCGTTCCAGGGCTACACTCTCACCGGACGGGACCTGCACCGCGCCGCCGAAGCCGCGCTGGGCCGTGGCCTGACGCTGCGCCAGATGTCTTGGCTGCCGCTGCAGCTGGCATCGCCGGTCTGGCCCCTGGCGCGGCACCTACGCGAAATGCGGTATCTCTGGTCGATGCCGCACCGCCTAGCCGCGGCAGAGGTCTTGCGGAGCCTGCCCGTCACACCGGTCGAAGAGGCGCTGTCGCAAGCGCTGGCGCCGTTGGCCCAGGTGTTGGCACCCGACAAGCTCAGGGTGGCAGCGTGATATCGACCCAGACCATGCGGTGCGGCCCGACCGGTTCGGACAGGCCTGCATCGGTTACCGTCAACGCGGCGCCCGGCAGGACATAGCTGACCCGCAGGGGCCCGACCTGGGGCCAGTCGGCGGTGGGCCGGCCCGGCAACGGGTCCTGCAGCGCCGGATGGGCCAGCAGATCACGGATCGCCGCGCTGCGTCCATCACCTGCCACCGGGTCGAGATTGGCATTGCCCATTACCACGATATCGCTTGTCACCGCCCCGAACCCGCCGTCCAGGAACGCGGTCCAGAACCGCACCTCGTCGGCATTGCGGCGCCCGTTGCGATCCTCGGGCCCGTCAAAGACCGGCGGCGTTGCGTGAAATGCGGTGACCGACAGAGTGGCGCCCCCGGGGCGGTGCAACGGCACCAGCCAGTGGCCCGCGGACGACAGGCGCTGCACGTCGCCGCCGGGATCGTCCGATGCGATCAGGCTGCCCGGCAGGTCGCGCCAGAGCAGCGTGGAAAAGTTCCGCACGTTTTCGCGGTCAATCTCCAGCCGCGACAGGATCGCCATGCCGCCCTGTCCGGAAAACCGGCCATAGCCTTGCGCATCGCGCGGCAGGCCCAGCCGCCCGTCGCCATCCAGATCGCGGCCCGTCGGCAGGCCGGTGTTGGGCCGCAGCGCAAAAAGATGGGGATAGTCCGCGCCGCTTTGGGCCAGCCCGTCGCGCAGGGCGCTCAGCGCGGCAAGACCGTGGTCGTAGTCGATGCTGGTGAGCAGCAGCACATCGGGGTCGATGCGGACGATGGTGCTTTGTACGGCCTGAAGCTCTGCATCATCCGCCCGCAACAGATCGCGCAGCAGAACACCCGGCCCGTCGCGGACCAGGGGCGCGTGCCAGGTGGCGATGCGCAGGGTTTCGGCGCGCGCGGCAAAGCTCAGCGCAAGGCTGACCGCCAGGCACAGGACCGCAAGGATCAGGCGATCTGCAATTCCGCCTGCGCATAGGCGCGGCGGCGCTTTTCCTCGATCAGGTCGGCGATGCGCAGCAACGCCACGCCGCGCATGATCAGGCTGGCCGGCAGAAAGGCCCATGAGGTTATCGTCCAGATCATCGTCTGCGGATCGGCAAAGCCGATCGGGTTCATCAGTTCCGAAGCAGCCTTGAGCACTGCCGGGATCAAGAATGGCAGCAGAAAACCTAATGCCACGTTAATGTTGGCGTCCCGGCGCAGCCGGTAGAGCACGTCGCCCCCCGCCGTCGGGTCGAAAAGCGGCAGGTTCACCCAGAAATTGAACGCCCCGTTGCGGAGCGGCCAGACCAGGTAGCGGATCAGCAGATAGACGACCACGGTGCTGGAGGTCGCGATCATATAGGCCAGTCCCGCATGGATGCGCAGCGTTTCTTGCAACGCAAGGGGCGCATCCTGGGGCAGGATCAGCAGCATCAGCCGCACGGGCGAGAACGGGAAGTCGAGCATCGCGCCGACCTGCGCGCCAAAGCCGGTCACAGCGTCTGTCAGGGCCGACGGGTCGGTGCTGCCCCGGCTGACCAGCGTCAGCATCAGGATCGTGGTCAACAGCGCGATGAAGCGCATGCGGTTGAAAGGCGGTGCATCGCGGAATTCGATCAGGCTGGGATAGCTGCTGACGTATTCGACAAAGGTCAGCAGAGCGGCAAGCAACGACAACAGGGCGATTATCTGGGTCGTGTCGGGCGCCACGCCGGGCAACATCAGCGCGGGCAATGCGATCAGCATCGACACCAAGAAGGCGCGCACGCCAGCGCTGATCATGCGGGTGATCACGGTTACACTACCCCTTCAAATCGGACGGAAACGGTACTCTGCCGCGACCTTGTTCCAACTTGCCAGCGCCGATTGTGGCGCGTTGCCTCATTCTTGCCCAATTCTTGCCTTCTTTCCTCTGACGGCTCAAGCACAGGGGAAACAATCGCGAAGGTTTGGGGCGAGATAAGGGAGAACATGGTGCCGGATTGCATCAACTTGAGATCAGAAATGGGGCAGCCTTGTGAGTGATCCCAATATGTTGTGGGCGGCTGTTGAAGTGGCTCAAGGGGCGCGGAAACGCACGCCGGTGTGCGTGTCCGGCTCGCTGTCGGGCCTTGGTCGCAGATTGGCCCGTTTCTGCGGTGCGTTCACCGGAGTTGATCCGGCCCAAAGCGGCAAGCGCGAGGATTTTTCGCGCGATCCCCGTGGCCCATCGGCAAAGTCCCGCCTGTCACCGCGCGGAACCCCGCCGGACCGGCCCGCGTTGATCGGCGTCGGATAACGGAGCGCAGACTATGGCATATGAGGAAGGCGACACCGTCGCATGGGACTGGGGCAACGGCACCGGGCAGGGCGAGGTGCAAAAGGTCTATACCCAGAAGATCACCCTAAAGATCAAGGGATCGGAGGTGACGCGCAACGCGTCAGAGGAGGAACCGGCCTACCGCATCGTTCAGGAGGATGGCGACGAGGTGCTCAAGAGCGAGAGCGAACTGCGCAAGGCAGGCTGATCCAGTTTCGTCTGGCGCGCCGACCGGTGGTCCGACCGACACGCCTGGCGTTCAGACCCAGGGACGGGCTTGGGCCGCCTGTGCTTCGAACGTGTCGATGGATGCGGACTTTTCCATGGTCAGACCGATATCGTCGAGGCCGTTCATCAGACAATGCTTCTTGAAGGGGTCCACGTCGAAGGTGAACACCTCACCATCGGAGGAGGTGATGGTCTGCGCGTCGAGGTCGATCTCGATCCGGGCGTTGGCGCCTTTTTCGGCGTCCTTCATCAGGACATCCACCTGCTCTTGCGGGAGGGCGATCGGCAGGATGCCGTTCTTGAAGCAGTTGTTGTAGAAGATATCGGCAAAGCTGGGCGCGATGACGCAGGAAATGCCGAAATCCTTGATCGCCCAAGGGGCGTGTTCACGGGACGAGCCGCATCCGAAGTTGTCGCCCGCGACCAGGATTTGCGCGTCGCGATATTGCGGCTTGTTCAGCACGAAATCGGGGATTTCGTTGCGGTCGTCATCATAGCGCATCTCGTCGAAGAGGTTCACGCCGAGGCCCGAGCGCTTGATCGTCTTCAGGAACTGCTTGGGGATGATCATGTCTGTGTCGACATTGATGATCGGCAGCGGCGCGGCGATGCCGCTGAGTTTGTCGAACTTTTCCATTTTCCGTCTCCTGACGGGCGCTGCTCCTCGGCCCTTGCGGCCCTCCTCGCGAGGAAAGTCCGCAAGGGCTTGAGGAGCGCGCCGGTTACATCATCTCGCGCACGTCGGTCAGCCGCCCGGTCACCGCGGCGGCGGCTGCCATGGCGGGCGACATCAGGTGCGTCCGGCCCCCGCGGCCTTGGCGGCCTTCGAAGTTGCGGTTCGACGTGGCCGCACAACGTTCGCCGGGGCTGAGCTGGTCGGGGTTCATCGCCAGGCACATGGAGCAGCCCGCCATGCGCCATTCGAACCCGGCGTCCTTGAAGATATCCGCCAGCCCTTCCTCTTCGGCCTGGGCGCGCACGAGACCGGAACCGGGCACGACCATCGCGCGCAGGCCGTCCTTGATCTTCTTGCCCTTGAGGATCGCGGCCGCGGCGCGCAGATCCTCGATCCGGCCGTTGGTGCAGGAGCCGATGAACACGGTGTCGATCTCGATCTCGGAGAGCGGCGTGCCGCCGGTCAGCCCCATGTAGTCGAGCGCGCGCTTCGCCGCGTCGACCTTGCCGCCCTTGAAACTCTCGGGCATCGGCACGCTTGCGGTGATCGGCAGCACGTCCTCGGGCGAGGTGCCCCAGGTGACCACAGGCGCGATATCCTCTCCGCGGATCGTCACCACCTTGTCCCAATGCGCGTCGTCATCGGAATAAAGCGTCTTCCACCAGTCCATCGCCGCTTCCCATTGCGCACCCTTGGGCGCATGCGGGCGACCCTGGACATAGGCAAAGGTCTTTTCGTCCGGCGCGATCAGACCGGCGCGGGCGCCGCCCTCGATGGCCATGTTGCAGACCGTCATGCGGCCTTCCATCGACAGATCGCGGATCGCCTCACCGCAGTATTCGATGACATAGCCGGTGCCGCCCGCGGTGCCGGTTTCGCCGATCACCGACAGGGTGATGTCCTTGGCGGTCACGCCCGGGGCCAGCTTGCCGGTGATCTCGACCTTCATGTTCTTGGATTTCTTCTGGATCAGCGTCTGCGTCGCCAGCACGTGTTCGACTTCCGAGGTGCCGATGCCGTGCGCCAGCGCGCCAAACGCGCCGTGCGTCGCGGTGTGGCTGTCGCCGCAGACCACGGTCATGCCGGGCAGGGTCCAGCCCTGTTCGGGTCCGACGATATGAACGATGCCCTGACGGACATCCGACACCGGGTAATAATGGATGCCGGTTTCCTTGGCGTTGCGGTCCAGCGCCTCGACCTGGATGCGGGATTCCTCGTTCTCGATCCCCTTGGCGCGGTCGACGGTCGTGGGGACGTTGTGATCGGGCACGGCGATGGTCTTGTCCGGCGCGCGGACGGTGCGGCCCGCCATGCGCAGGCCTTCGAAGGCCTGCGGGCTGGTCACCTCGTGCACGAGGTGGCGGTCGATATACAGAAGGCAGGTGCCATCGTCGGCTTCGTGCGCGACATGGGCATCCCAGATCTTGTCATAGAGCGTTTTGGGGGACATGCGTCCTCTCCCTTGCTAATTCCGTGGGTGTTCAGCAGACAGACGATACCGCGCGCCGAACCGGGCGCGGACGGGCGCAGTTATAGTCGGGCCAGCACGGTGTGCGTTGCGCCGAAAAAGCGTTCGCGCAGCCGGGCGCGGTCGTCGATGTCGAAAACCGGTGTCATGACCGGGCAGATACAGCGTCGGCCCCCATCTATCAAGGGCGCTGTGCCGGGCGGGCGGGGCCGGGCCGCCTGCGACAAACGCGCACCGGGGTTTGATGCCGGCACCGGCCCATCCCATATCCGAAACTGCGAACCGGAGATGGCGATGCCCAGCAAGCTCAATCTACTCAACCTCGCCCTGATGGCGATCCTGATCGTGGCGGGGGTGTCCGTGGTCGCGGGCGATGTCGGCGCAGGCCCGGTTGTTGCGGGTGCGCTGCTGCGCTGAGCCCGGTCAAGGGTGCTTGCGTGGACCCCTTAGCAATGCGACGCTGCCTTTGATCCACCATAGGGCCGCCGCATGAACCCCGAAGAAACCGACCTTCCGCCGCTGGAGCAATTGCAGGAAATCGCGCTGATGCTGCTGGCCCGGGGCGAGGTGTTTCTGAACGGGCTGATGCGGCCCTGGAACGCCTACCAGCTGGTGATGGCGCTTGCGGTTTTCCTGGTGGCCTGGGGTTTGGCCGCCGTGCTGCGGCCCAGGTTGCACGACTGGATGCGCACGCGCGAAGGTTGGCCCAAATGGCGGCTGCGGGTTCTGCTGATCCTGCGCCGGCGTCTGCGGATGGTGCTTTTCGTCATCCTCATATGGATCCTCGCCTGGATCATGCAGGCGATCACCTGGCCCTCACGCTCCTATCTTCTGGTGATCATCGCCAACCTGGCGACCGCGTGGCTTTTCATCGCCTTTGCCACCCGTCTGATCGGCAACCCGCTGCTGCGCTCTGTCGTGCGCTATGGCGCCTGGATCTGGGTGACGCTGCACATTCTGAACCTCACCAGCGAGGCGCGGAACGTCCTTGAAAACATGGCCGTCAACATCGGCGAAACCCGCCTGACCATGTGGCTGGCGGTGCAGGCGGCGGTCACGGTGGCGGTGCTGATCATCGGGGCGCGGTTCCTGGCCACCACCAGTTCCGCCCGCATCCGCCGCAATGACGACATCAGCCCGTCGATGCAGGTGCTGGCGATAAAGTTCCTGCAGGTGTTCCTTTACGGCGCTGCCTTCTTTGTCGGGCTGCGGCTGGTCGGGGTCGATCTGACCGGGCTTGCGGTCCTGTCGGGGGCGATCGGTGTGGGCCTGGGCTTCGGTCTGCAAAAGGTGGTGTCGAACCTGGTGTCGGGGATCATCATCCTGCTCGACAAGTCGATCAAGCCCGGCGACGTGATCAGCCTTGGCGAAACCTTCGGCTGGATCAACAGCCTTGGCGCCCGCTACGTGTCGATCACCACCCGCGACGGCAAGGAATACCTGATCCCGAACGAGGATCTGATCACCGGACAGGTGGTGAACTGGTCGCATTCGAACGATTTTGTCCGGCTCGACATCTATTTCGGCACCGCTTACGGCGACGACCCGCACAAGGTCCGCAAGATCGCCATCGAGGCCGCCGCAGGCACGGCGCGGGTGCTCAAGGACCGCCCGCCGGTCTGTCACATCGTGGGGTTTGGCGACAGTTCGGTGGACTACATCCTGCGCTTCTGGATCCGCGACCCCACGGGCGGACTGACCAATATTCGCGGCAACGTCTATCTGGCGCTTTGGGATGCCTTCCAGGCCAACGACATCTCGATTCCCTTCCCGCAGCGCGAGGTCAAGGTGCTGGAAGGATCGCAGATGGAGACGACGCGCAGCGCGGCACTGGATTGATCGATTCGACGGGGCTGCGTTAATCAAGCGTCAACCGATTGCTGGCACCCTGCCCGCATGAGCCAAAAATCTCCGATTCCGCCCGGCGACGCCATCCTGCCCGACTATGTCGATCGCGGGCCGCATCTGGCGTCTGCCCGTGCGATGCCGGGGCTGGCCGCGCCACGCCCCCGCAGCGCGGTGCGCTGGCGCAGGCTTCTGGCGCTTCTGACCCTGCGGCATTTCCCGGGCGGCACGCCCCGGTCCGGGCTGGGCGCACCGCGCGGGCGGCCCTGACGCAGCGCCGTCAGGCGCCGGTCCAGTCCAGCACCACCTTGCCGCTTGATCCGCCGCGCATCGCGGCAAACCCTTCGGCGAAATCGTCGACGCCAAAGCGGTGGGTGATCACGCCGCGCACATCCAGCCCGTTTTCCAGCATCGCGATCATCTTGTACCAGGTCTCGAAAATCTCGCGGCCATAGACGCCCTTGAGCGTGATTGCCTTGAAGACGATGCGGCTCCAGTCCACCGGCGACTTGCCGGGCGGGATGCCCAAGAGCGCGATGCGCCCGCCCATCACAAGCGCCTCGACCATCTGATCAAGCGCGCGCTGATTGCCCGACATCTCGAGGCCAACGTCAAAGCCTTGCTTCATCTTGAGGCGCGGAATGACCTCGGCCAGATCTACCTGCGCCACATTGACCGGAACAACGTCCGCCACTCGGGCGGCCAGGGCCAGCCGTTCGGAGTTCACATCGGTGATCACAACATGCCGCGCGCCCACGTGCCGGGCAACGGCAGCGGCCATGATCCCGATCGGCCCCGCGCCGGTGATCAGCACGTCCTCGCCCACCAGGTCGAAACTCAGCGCGGTGTGCACTGCATTGCCCAGCGGGTCGAGGATCGCGCCGATCTCGTCGTCTATGGCATCGGGCAGCGGCACGACGTTGAAGGCGGGCAGCCTCAGGTATTGAGCAAAGGCGCCCTGTTCGTTGACCCCGATTCCGCGCGTCGCAGGGTCCAGGTGGAACTTGCCCGCCCGACTCTGGCGCGAGGTCTTGCCGATGAGGTGCCCCTCGCCCGAACAGCGCTGACCCAGTTCCAGCCCCTCGACGGCGCGGCCAAGCTCGACAATCTCGCCCGCGAACTCGTGCCCGGTGATCAGCGGGACCGGGACGGTGCGTTGCGCCCAGTCGTCCCAGTTCCAGATGTGGACATCGGTGCCGCAGATGCCGGTCTTTGTGACCTTGATCAGCACGTCCTCGGGTCCGATCTCGGGCACCGGTGCGCGCTGCATCCAGAGCCCTTCGCGCGGTTCGGCCTTCACAAGGGCTTTCATATCGTTGTGCATGTCAGATCACTCCGGTGGCTTTGCCCACGGTGCCAAAGGCGGCAAGGGCGGTGTCCAGATCATCGCGTGTGAGCGCGGCGTTCATCTGCGTGCGGATGCGGGCGCGGCCCTTGGGCACGACCGGATAGAAAAAGCCCGACACATAGATACCTTCGTCAAACAGCCCCCGCGCCATGGTCTGCGCACGCGGCGCGTCATGGGTCATCACCGGGATGATCGGATGTTCGCCCGGCAGCACCTCGAACCCCAGCTTTTCCAGCCCGGCCCGCCAGTGGGCGGCATTCTCGAACAGGCGCGCCCGCAGCGCGTCGCCCTCGGCGATCAGGTCCAGCACCTCGATCCCCGCCGCGACCACGGCAGGCGGCAAGGCGTTCGAGAAAAGGTAGGGCCGCGCGCGCTGGCGCAGCAGGTCGATCACCGGCTGCGGCCCGGCGATATAGCCGCCGATGGCCCCGCCCAGGGCCTTGCCCAGCGTGCCGGTCAGAATGTCCACGTCGACGCCAAAATGCTGGGGCATACCCGCGCCCGTGTGGCCCATGAAGCCGGTGGCGTGGCAATCGTCCACCATGGTCAGCGCCTCGTATTTTTCGGCCAACGCCACGATTTCGGGCAGCGGGGCCAGGTAGCCATCCATGGAAAACACGCCGTCCGTGGCGATCATGACATGCCGCGCCCCGTCCGCGCGCGCCTGTTTCAGCTGCGCCTCGAGGTCTTCCATGTCGGCATTGGCGTAGCGATAGCGCTTGGCCTTGCATAGCCGCACCCCGTCGATGATCGACGCGTGGTTCAGGCTGTCGCTGATGATGGCATCCTCGGGCCCCAGCAGCGGTTCGAACACCGCGGCATTGGCATCGAAACAGGCGGCGAAAAGGATGCTGTCATCCTTGCCCAGAAATGCTGCGAGCTTTTGCTCCAGCTGCCTGTGCAGCTCTTGCGTGCCGCAGATGAACCGGACGCTGGCCATGCCGTAGCCCAGATTGTCCATCGCATCCTTGGCCGCCGCGATCAGCCGCGGGTGGTCGGCCAGCCCAAGGTAGTTGTTGGCGCAGAGGTTCAGCATGCCCTTGCCCCCCACGGTGATCCGCGCGCCCTGGGGCGAGGTCAGCGGGCGTTCGGTCTTGGTCAGCCCGTCCTCTTCGATCGCGCGAAGGGTATCGGTCACCTGGGTCAGAAAAGCCTGTGTCATGTCATCCTCCGAGTCGCGCACCGCTTGCGTGGTTGTTAGCATAGCGGACGGCATTCCGAAATACCGGAAATCCATCTAAACGGAATTTTTCCAGCATTGCGGATACGCCGCCGTAATATCCAGCGCCTCAGGCGTCCTGCACCACCAGGAACGCCCGCGCGGGCCCCTCTTCGGCACGGATGCCATGCGGCACGTCTGCGGCATAGCGGGCCGTATCCCCCGCGGTGAGGGTCACGCGGCTCTCGGCCGAGCTGACCGATACCTGCCCGTCGATCACCGTCAGGTGTTCGCGGGCGCCCCGCCGGTGCGGATCGCTCAGCAGCGCGCCGCCCGCGCCCAACAGCACTTCGTAAACCTCGTGCCGCCCTGCATCTTCGGGCGGCGACAGGATGCGCAACCGGCAGGTGGTGCCGCGGTTGTCGATGGTCGGCACCTCAGTTCCGCGCAGCACCTCGATCTGCGCCGCCGCTTGCGCGCCGTCCAGAAGGCCCGCGAAATCCACCTGCAACGCCCGCGTGAGGTTCCACAGCGTCGCGATGGTGGGCGACGACGATCCGCGTTCGATCTGGCTGACCATCGACCGGGACACCCCCGAAAGCTTGGCCACCGCATCGAGAGACAGCCCCTGCGCACGCCGCGCCTCTTTCAGGCGGGTGGGCAGGCGTTGCAGGATATCGTCGGCATCATCCGTCATATGGGATGTGATGCCCTGCACGCGCCGGGCCTGTCAATGCGCCACGCCCGTCCATCGCCTGACGGAACGTAGGGGCTGACATTGCGGAGCGGCCTGCGCATAGTTGCGCCGAACAGACCCGAGGAGATCACAATGTCCGACGATATCGTCATCCTGAGCGGCGCGCGCACCGCCATCGGCACCTTCGGCGGCAGCCTTGCCGCCACACCGCCCATCGCGCTGGGCGCCGCCGTCACCAAGGCCGCGCTCGAGCGTGCAGGCGTCGAGGGCGGCCAGATCGGCCACGTCGTCTTTGGCCATGTCATCAACACCGAACCGCGCGACATGTACCTGAGCCGCGTGGCGGCGATGGACGCAGGGATTCCCGACACAACGCCCGCGATGAACGTCAACCGCCTGTGCGGATCGGGCGCGCAGGCCATCGTGTCGGCGGTGCAGTCGCTGATGCTGGGCGATGCGGAGTTCGCGGTGGCGGGCGGGGCGGAGTGCATGTCGCGCTCGCCCTTCATCATCCCGGACCAGCGCTGGGGCGCCAAGATGGGCGACGTCAAGACGCTCGACATGATGCTGGGCGCGCTCAACTGCCCGTTCGGCACCGGGCACATGGGCGTCACGGCCGAGAATGTCTCGGGTGAGCATGACATCAGCCGCGAGGCGCAGGATGCCTTTGCCATGGAAAGTCAGGAACGCGCCGCCAAGGCGATTGCCGAGGGCCGGTTCGCCGACCAGATCGTGCCGGTGGAGGTACGGGTGAAGCGCGACACCGTGGCCTTCGACACGGATGAACACCCAAAGCAGACCAGCCTGGAAAAGCTTGCCGGGCTGAAGCCGGTCTTCAAGAAGGACGGCAGCGTCACGGCGGGCAATGCCAGCGGCATCAACGACGGTGCCGCGGCATTGGTCTTTGCCCGCGCCGGAGCGGCCGAGGGGGCCGGGCTCAAGCCCCGCGCACGAGTTCTGGGCTATGCCCATGCCGGGGTACGGCCCGAGGTGATGGGCATCGGCCCCATTCCGGCGGTCGAGTCGCTGATGCAAAAGACCGGCCTCAGCGCCGGGGATTTCGACGTGATCGAAAGCAACGAGGCTTTTGCGGCGCAGGCGCTGGCGGTGAACAAGGCGCTGGGACTGGACCCGGCGAAGGTAAACCCCAATGGCGGGGCCATCGCGCTGGGGCATCCGGTGGGCGCGACGGGCGCGATCCTGACGGTCAAGGCGCTTTACGAGCTTGAGCGAACCGGCGGCACGCGCGCGTTGATCACCATGTGCATCGGCGGCGGGCAAGGCATCGCGCTGGCCATCGAACGGCTTTGACGTTCAGCGCAGTTCGACCGAAACGCGCGCCGCGCGGCCCTTCGCGTCGATCACCGACAGGGTGGAAAACCCCGGCTCCGACAACGGCAGGGTAAAAGCCGGGCGGTGCTGGTTGGCGGCGATCACCGCGCCGTTGGCCAGCACAGTGTAGGGCGGCGTGCCGTCGCGCAGCTTGATCGGCACACCCTGTCCCGCTGTCAGGCGCGCGCGGTCGGGCGGAAAGGTCAGGCGCAGTGCCTGCTGGCTCGTGTCGCCCGGGCCGCGAAAGCGTTTCAGCGCCTGCGGCAGATGCGCGTGGCTGACCATCAGCGTGTCGGCGGGCGGCGCGGGCAGGGGGGTGTGGCGCACCTGGCCCAACACCTCGAACAGCAGCGGCGCGGCTAGCTCGCCGCCAAAGGCCCCGGGCACCGGCGTGCCGTCGGGCCGCCCCATCCAGATGCCTGCCACGTGCCGCCCGTCGAACCCAAGTGCCAGCGCATCGCGGTGCCCGTAGGACGTGCCGGTCTTGAAAGCGACGCGCCCGCGCGGCCCGGCGGCGGGCGGCGGGGTGATCCCGGCCAGCACATGCCCGACCGACCACGCCGCGCGGGGCGACAGGATGCGAGCGGCTGTCGGCTTTGGCTCGTCCCGCCGCCAGCGCAACGGCTGCGCGCGGCCCAATTGCGCCAGCATCGCGTAGCTTGTGGTCAGGTCCTCGAGCGTCAGCCCGACTCCGCCCAGGCTGATCGCCAGACCCGGCGCGCCTGCCGCAAGCTCCGGCCGGGCCCCGGTGGTGCGCAGGGCCGCCATCAGATGCGCGGGCCCCAGCGCCTCGGTCAGGCGCACCACGGGGATGTTGAGAGACAGCTGCAGGGCGCGGGCCACCGACAGCTCGCCGCGAAACCGGCCATCGAAATTTTGTGGCGCGTAGCTGCCGAATTGCACCGGCGTGTCCGCGATCAGGGTTTGCGGATGCGCCAGCCCGCGGTCGAAGGCCAGCCCGTAGACCAGTGGCTTCAGCGTCGACCCGGGTGAGCGTAACGCCTTCGTCATGTCGATGAAGCCCTGACCGGCGCCGAGGTCGTAGGAGGGAGAGCCGACAGAGGCCAGAACCTCACCGGTTTGGTGGTCGGCCAGGAGGATGGCCAGCGACAGGCGCGGATCGCGCCCCGTCATTGCGCGTCGGGCCAGCGCCTCGAGCCGGGCCTGCAGGTCGGCATCCACGGTCAGATCGTGCCGCCCCGGCCCTTCTGCCGACGCTCGGTCGGCAAGGTGCGGGGCCAGCATCGGCATCGGCACCCGGCGGTCGGGCGACGGGTCGCGCAAGGCGGCCCTTGCTGCCTCTGCCGTGATCACGCCGGCCCCCGCCATCCGGGCCAGCACCCGGTCCCGCGCGGCGCGGGCTATATCGGGCGCCCGGTCGGGGCGACGCAGTTCTGGCGATTGCGGCAACGCCACCAGCAGCGCGGCCTGCGCCGGGGTGAGGCGCAGCGGTTCCTTGCCGAAGTATGACAGCGATGCGGCGCGCAGCCCTTCGATATTGCCACCGTAAGGGGCCAGCAGAAGATAGATCTGCAGGATCTGCTGCTTGTCCAGCTGCCGCTCCAGCGCCAGGGCCAGCCGCATCTGCCGCAGCTTGCCCGACCATTGCCCGGTCGGCCCATCCTCGAGCAGGCGCGCCACCTGCATGGTGAGGGTCGAGGCACCCGACACGATTTCGCGATGCCCCAGCGCCTGCCAGCCCGCCCGCGCCATCGCCCAGGGGTCGATGCCGCGATGCTGGTGAAAGCGCTTGTCCTCGTAGGCCAGAAGCATGTCGAAGAACAGCGGATCGACCCGGTCCGGGGTCACGGCCATGCGCCAGTAATCGCCGGGAACCTTGTAGGCGCGTAGGAGCGTGCCGTTGCGGTCGCGCACCTCGGTCGCGGTGTCGTGCACCAGCGGCGGCAGCACGGTCGCGTCCACCCACCTGTCCAGCCCGTCGCGGGCCATGGCACCGGTCCAAAGCAGCAGGACCAGCGCCAACAGCCAGCGCTCAGGGCGCATGCGCGAGTTCCCAAAGGTCGGGGTAGTGGGTGACAAAGCCGTGGGCATCGACCTTCAGATGCGTCTCGTATCCGGTCTGGACGGAGTGATACTGCACCAGCCCGCCGCGCGCGCGGGTGTAGGTCTGATCCAGCGGTTCCAGCGGCGACGCCGGGTCGCGCAACCAGGCAGCGCGCACTGGCATCCGGCCGACGTCGGGCAAGCGACGCAGGGGCATGAGGTTGGTGGCGGGGGTAAAGCCCAGGTCGATGTCGATGGCCCCGTCGAGCTGTGGTTGCGGCGTGCCGTTCACCGTCCAGTCGCGTCCCAGGTGCAGCACGTGCAGCGCCACCTTTTCATCGTCGTGCAGGCCGGTGATATCGGCGCTGGTGGTGCCCCAATCGCCATCACAGCGCACCACGTAATCCAGCGCCGACCAGCTGCCGCCTTCGCTGAACCGCGCGTGGCCGACCAGCATCCACCCGGTATCGAGCCGGGTCAGGCGGCAGGTATCTTCGCCCATCCGATCCAGCGCGCGCCAATGCACCGTGGCCACGGTATCGGTGGTCATGGCTGGATCGTGATCCGGCTCGTATCGGTCCGGGCACGGTATTGCGGGCGGTACATATCCTCGACCAACGCGGCGGGGTGGTGGAACGTGCCGGGGCTGACCGCGCGCACGACATAGGCCAGCCGCAGCGGTTCGGTGCCGCGCCAGTCGACCGCCGTCAGGAACCGGTCGCTGCGGAACTCGCTGTAGTCCGCGTCGGCGGTCCTGAGCCAGTCGAGCGCCCGGATATCGCCCGCGCGCAGCAGGTTGGGATTGTCGATCTCGAAGCCTGCGGGCAGGGGGTCGTCAATCATCAGCCGCGCGCCGGTCTCCTCGGCCGGGCGTACGGTCAGCACGGTGACCAGCCGGTCGCCCTGGCGGATGGTGTCGGATACCGGGTCACCCTCCATTGTGAAATATTCCCGTTTGATCGCATAGCCGTAGCCGCCCGGCGGGGCGGGCACCTCGGGCACGCCAAGGGTGGTCAGCGTGATATCGGCGGGGCTGGAACTGGTGTTGGTGATCGCCTGCGGGATGAGGGCATCGCCCGCCAGCCGCCGCACGAACGGGCCCGACACCGGCGCGCCATCGACGCTCAGCCCCGACACCGTCGGGTCCTGCACCATCGCATGTGCCGCCAGCAGCGCCCAGCTTTGTTCCTGGGTCGACAGGGGGCGGTCGGCACTGGCGATGCGCGCGGTCAGGACCGACCCGTCCACCACGCCGGACCCGCTTTCCACCGCCAGCGACAAAAGCCCCGCGGCATCGCGCAGCGACGTACCGTAATCGGCGCGCCAGACCGGCGCTTCGTCCCGCAACTGGCCCGACATGCGGGCGGCGGCCTTGGCGAACATCAGGTCGGCGCGGGTCTGATCGCCGTATTGCGCCAGCGCCGCGCCCATCTGCGCCATCGCCAGCGGCGTGCCGAAATCGTCGGCCTTGGTGTCGACATAGTAGCGCAGATCGCCCATGGCGGCCTGACCTTCGCGCGCCAGCACCATCAGCGCGTAGGCGATATCCTCGCCCCCGTCGTCGAAATCGGCGGCATAGGAGATGCGGTTGCGCAGGTTGTCCATGGCCGTGTCAAACGCGAGGTCGGGCACCGGATGCCCGGCGGTACGGGCGCGGCTCAGGAAATCGGTGACATAGGCGTCGAGCCAGAAGTCGCCCGAATCCGCGCGCCACAGCCCGAATGCGCCGTTCGCCGCCTGCCGGGTCAGGATCCGCGTGATCGCCTGGTCGATCCGCGTGGCCATACGCTCGGTCTCGCCCAGCCCAATCGCCTCGGCCACGGACGACAGGTACAGCAACGGCATCGCCTGCGACGTGACCTGTTCGGTGCAGCCGTAGGGATAGCGGTCGAGCGAGGCCAAGAGCCCCGGCGCATCGAAGCGCGCCAGCGGCCCGGCCGACAGCAGCGCCGTGGCGGTGTCGGTGCGCAGCCCGTCGAACACCTCCGCATCCAGCGTGAAGGTCTGGCCGGGGGAAAGCGCGAACCGCCGCGTGACCGAAATCGCCGGATCGTTGGCGCGCACGCCCAGCGTCAGTGTCTTTTCCAGCCGGGTGCCGTCGGGCGTGATCAGGGCGATCTGCAGGCTGTGATCGCCGACATCGTCCGCCGCGACGGGCAGGCTGATACGGTAGGTCGCGCCCTCACCCAGGTCGAAGGTGCCGGGCAGGCTGGCGGTGCCGACGCGCAGACCTTCGGCGCTGACCTCAAGACCCATCTGGCCCGAAGGCCCGCTGGCATGCACGATCTCAAGCAGCAGGCGCGAGGTATCGCCGGGGGCAAGGAAGCGCGGCAGCGACGCGCTGACGACGACCGGATCGCGCACCAGCACGTCGGCTTCGGCCTGCCCCACCCCGGTGTCGGACCAGGCGACGGCCATCAGCCGCACGGTGCCGTTGAATTCGGGAATGTCGAACCGGACCGTTGCCGTGCCGTCCGCGCCGATGGTGACCGGGCCGGAAAAGAACGCGACCAGCTTTTCCGTAGGTGGCGGTGATTGCAGGCGCATGACCGCCCCGGCGTCGCCGCCCGACCGGATCTGGCCCATCGCGCCGTTCATCCCGTCGATGAGCCGACCATAGACATCGCGGATCTCGACACCCAGCCGACGCTGGCCGAAATAATGCGCCGATGGATCGGGGCTGTCGAAGCCGGTGAGGTTGAGAATGCCCAGATCGACGGCGGCGACGGTGGCGTAGCCGGTGTCGCCCTCGGCCAGACCGTCCACCCGCAGCATCGCCTCCAGCGGTCCGCGCGGTTGCGAAGTATCGGGCGCCATGAGGCTGACGGTCAACTGTTTGTCGCCGGGGTCGATGGCGGCATGGGCCAGGCCCAGGCTGCGTGCGGGGTTCTGGCCCGCAGCGACGTTCATCGGTCGGATCACTTGCGCGGTCACATAGGCCCCGGCACCCCATTCATCGGTCACTTCGAGCGGGATGTGGTTCTCTCCCTCCGTCACCTCGACCGCCTGCATGGCGATCACGCGGTTGGCCAGCACCGTCACCAGCGCCTTGCCCGCGTAGTGCGGCACGACGCGCAGCGTCGCGGTGTCGCCGGGCGCATAGGCTTCGGCGTCGAGCGACAGTTCCAGAGTGTCGGGCGTGGCCGAGGCATCGGCGGGCGCGTACCAGCCCGCGTAGAGGTCGACCGAGGAGGCGACATAGTCACCCTCGGCGCGTTCCACCACCAGTTCGTACCGGCCCCATTCCACCGGGGCCGCGATCTGCACCGGATCGCCGCCCAAGGCGGCCGTACCGCCCGCGACGCGGCTGCGGGTTGAGACCGGTTCCCAGTCCCAGTTGCCGTAAAGCTGATACCACTGGTAGCGCGTGGTAATCCGGTTCAGCGTCCAGGTCACCTGCATCGGCGCAGGAGCCAGATCGGGGCCAAGCGCGATCAGTTCGAACGCCGCTTCAGTGTTTTCCGCGACCACGCCGTCAAACAGCGGCTTGATCCCGATCATCGGGCCTGTGGGTACGACGGGGCGGGTGATGCTGCGTTCGATGGGGCGGCCCGACCCCTCGGACAGGCGCAGCGTCGCCGTCATCTCGAACGGTGTGCCGGTAAGGTCTGAGGCGGGCAGCGGCAGGTCAATCTGCGCGCGGCCGTCGGCATCGGTGCGCCGCTCGCCGGTCAGGCCGTTGGTGCGGGTGTCGACCTCGTCATCGAACCGGCCGAACCGGTAGCCTGGAAAGGCGTCGAGCGTGCGGCGCGGCACAAGCCGCACCTCGCCTTCGATCGGCAAGTCGGCGCCGGGCGCGCCAAAAAGGTAGCGCGCCGCGACTTCGAGCAGGGGCGGCGATTGCGGGCGGATCGGCCCCTCGGGCAGGGTCAGGTCAAAGTCGATCTTTTCCGGCACGAAATCCTCGACCAGCAGGGTGCGGTCGGCCAGCGGGGCGGCGTCCGGGTCGGCATAAACCGCCAGCCGCCATGTGCCGCGCGGCACCGACGGGGCAAGAGGCAGGTCGAAGACATGCCCGCCCGCCTGTCCGCTCGTGGACAAGGTGCGGCTGTGTTCGACCCCGTCCGGGCGGCTCAGCACCGCCGTCACCGGCAGGTCGGTCACCGCGGCGGCCTGCGCGTCGCGCATCAGCGCCGTGGCGTGGATCACCTCACCAGCGCGGTAAGCGCCGCGATCGGTGGCCAGAAACGCGTCGATGGCGGGGCTGGGTTCGCGCCCGGCCACGCCGCGGTCCGACAGGTCAAAGGCTGGATCGGTGAGCGAGAGAAAGGCATAATCCCGCTCTGCATCCGCGACCGTCACCAGCGCGGGCGCGGCACCGCCGGTGCCCCGGGTCAGACCGGCGCCAAAGCGGGCGACGCCATCCGCATCGGTCCGCGCCGTGCCCAGCACGCGGTTGGCCTGCGACACCAGCGTCACGGTCAGCCCCTCGAGCGTCCGGGCATCCGACAGCCCGCGCGCAAAGACGTGCAGCCCGTCGGTACCCTGCAGCGTGGTCAGTCCGATATCGGTCAGGATGAACCACTGTGTGGCGCCCGGATCGTCATAGGGATCGGCCCCTGGCACGGCAGCGGTCAGGGTGTAGACCCCGGCGGGCAGATCGCTGATCACCTCGCCCAGCGGCAGGCGGGTCAGCACATCGGCATTCAGACGGTTTTCGACGGTGCCCTGCCCGGTCCAGACCTCTTCGGCGATTTCAGAGCTGAAGCGGGATTGCTGGTACTGCGACAGCGGCCGCCCGAAATAATCGTCCTGCATGCTGCGCAGCAGGTTGCGGTCGCTGACCCGGCGGAGGGTCAGGTCCAGCGTATCGAGATTGACGGATTGTACCGGAATGCCCGCATCGGCGGTCTTGGGCAGCACGTAGGACCGCCCCGGAAAGCTGACCGCGGGCGACCGGTCGCGGACATAGAGGTTGAGCGTGACATCCTTGACCATCTCTTCGCCACTGGCGGCAGGCAGCCCGGCGCGGAAGGTGATCTGGTAGCGGCTGCCGTGGCTCACGCCTTCGACACAGATGCGGCGATCGTCGGACTGCACGGCGAGGCGCGGATCGGGCAGGCGCACAAAGGGGGAATAATCGACCCCGGCGCGCACCAGCGGGTCCGAGAATTCGGCGCAGATGCGGGGCGTGGCGCTGTCCGATTCGACCGTGTGTTCGACGATCCGAAAACCGTATTTGCCGATGGCGTTGTCCAGAAGCGCCGTCACGTCTGCGCGGCTGCCGAGGCTTTCGGCCAGGCGCAGCGCCGGTATCATCTCGGGCCCGCGGCGGGCGGATTCCAGCGCCCGCGCCAGTTCGACCAGCGCAGAGATCCGCACCGGCGCGGGACCGGCCCGCAGATAGCCGTTGATCGCCGCCAGCCGCGCGCGGTCGCGAAAGCGACGCTGTTCGGACCCGTTGAGCGTTTCCGCGAACGCCGCCGACAGGCGGGCGTATTCCATCCACTGATCCGGCGCGTCGGTCTGGGCCAGCGCCGCGCCCGTCCACTGAACCGCGCTGCGCAGGTTTCCGGCCTGTTCCTGTTCCCGCGCGGCCTGCAAAAGCTGATCCACGGTCCATTGCCCGCCGCCGTGGCGTGCGGCCAGCGCCTCGGCCTCGGCCCGTGCGGCATTCAGATCGCCCCGGCGGAGAAAGCCCAGTTCGGCGGCGCGGGCGGGCGCGCGCGACAGGGTTTCGGGGTCGGTGACGAAGACCTGCGCCGAAATTGCGCCCTCGTAGGGCTGGCGGTCGCTGACCGTGGATTTCGGAAAGCAGGCGCGCGACCGCTGGTTGAAGGTGAAGGCCTGGCAGGCAGCATTGTTCAGGCAGACGTTCTGGCAGGCCTCGAGCGTGGTTTCGAAAAGCGACTGCAGATCGGCGCCGTAAAAATCCACATCGCGCGTCACCACAAGCCGCCGGTCCGGAACGGGGTCCTGCGCTGCGGCGGGGTGGGCCCAGATCAGGACAAGCAGAAGGGCGGACAGCAGGCGGCGCATGGAAAAAACCTCGTGGCAAAGCAATAGGCTTATCGTGCCACGGGCAGCGCGGCGCTGGCAAGGACGCTGCGTGCCTGATCGGGGCCACGGTTAAACAGATGTTCACCCGGATGCCGCAAGACGATCCGACGACACGGGAGAGCGGCATGAGCATCGCCCAGAAACTTGCGGAAGAGCGGCGGGCGCGGCTGGCTGCGGAACGGTTGTTGGAGCTCAAGCAGGCGGAGCTTTTCAATGCCAACCGCAAGCTGGGCCACCATGCCCGCAAACTGAGCCACGAGATCGACGAAACCCGGGCCGAGGTCGCGACCGTGCGCACCGAAAACCAGCGGGTGAAGACCGAACTGGGCGTGGCGCATCAAAAGATCGAGGTGGTGGAAAGCCAGCTCTGGAAGGCGCTCGAGACCATTCGCGACGGCTTTGCCATGTTCAACTCCGACGGGCTGATGGAACTGGCCAACCCGTCGTATCTGGCGATTTTCGAGGGACTCGACACCATATGCCCAGGCGCCAGCTATGCCCATGTGATCGACATGATGGTCGAAGAGGGGATCGTCGATCTGCGCGGTGAACCCGGTGCGGCCTGGCGCGCGCGGATGCTGGCGCGCTGGGACGAGCCGGTCATCCCGCCTGAAACCATCCGCCTGTGGACCGGGCAGTTCGTCAAGATCCAGGACCGGCGCACTCCCGATGGCGGCATCGTGACCCTGGCTGTCGATATGACAGAGCTGATGCGGATGTGGTCGGCGGTGCAGGAAATGCCCGACGGTTTCGTGCTTTACGATGCCGACGACCGGCTTTTGATGTGCAACGCGCCGTACCGCGCGCTTTACCCGAAAAGCAGCGACGCGATCGTGCCCGGCGCAAGCTTCGAGGATATCCTGCGACACGGGTTGAAGAACGGCCAGTACCTGGATGCGCAGGGCCGCGAGGAGGCGTGGCTGGAAGAGCGGCTGGAACATCACCGCCGTCCGCAGGTCGAACTGGAACAGCGCCTGGCCGATGGCCGCTGGGTACGGGTGTTCGAAAAGGCGACGTCGGACGGCGGGCGCGTGGGCATCCGCATGGATATCTCGGCGATGAAGGAAACCCAGCGCGACCTGGAAACCGCCAGCCGCCGGGCCGAATCGGCGAACCGCGCGAAATCCGCCTTTCTCGCCAACATGAGCCATGAGATTCGCACCCCGATGAACGGTGTCGTCGGCATGGCCGACCTGCTGCTCGAGGCGGAGCTGAGCGAGGAACAACGGCTTTATGTAGAGACCATCCGCAACTCCGGCGAGGCGTTGCTGGTCATCATCAACGACGTGCTCGACTATTCCAAGATCGAAGCGGAAAAGCTGGTCCTGCATCCCGAACCGTTCGATCTGGAAACCACGGTGCACGAGATTGTGATGCTGCTGCAGCCGACCGCGCGCGACAAGGACATCGCCCTGCTGGTGGATTACGACATCTTCCTGCCCGCGCGATTCGTCGGTGACCGGGGGCGGCTGCGCCAGGCGATCACCAACCTCATGGGCAACGCGGTGAAGTTCACCAACACCGGCCACGTCCTGCTGCGGGTGACCGGCCACCCCAAGGACGATGGGGTGATCGCGCTGCACCTCACGGTCGAGGATACCGGCATCGGCATCGCCCCGGACAAGATCGACCACGTGTTTGGTGAGTTCAACCAGGTCGAGGATGAACGCAACCGCCAATTCGAAGGCACCGGCCTGGGCCTGTCGATCACGCGCAGGCTGATCGATCTGATGGGTGGTGAGCTCTGGGCCGATTCGCAGGTGGGCGAAGGATCGTGCTTCGGCTTCCGCGTCGATCTGCCGGTCGACGGCGCACCGAACGAGGTGCCACCTGACCTGAGCTTGCCCGACGGCATGAGCCGCGCCCTTGTGGTGGACGACCTCGGGGCGAGCCGTGGCATCCTGTCCCGACATCTGACCCTGCTGGGGTTCGAGGTCGCCCAGTGCCAGACCATGGCAGAGGCGCTGGACCAGATGGCCCAGCCGCCTGACCTGTTGATCACCGAACAGGACCTGCCCGATGGCGACGGGATCGCGCTGGCGCGTCAGATCCGCCGCCTGGGCCACGGCCTTCCGATCCTGCTGCTTGGCGGGCGGCCCGGGGCGCTGACAGACAAGGTCGACCGCGCCACGGTGCAGGCGATCCTGCAAAAACCCGTGCCGCGCCGCAGCCTTTTTGCCGCGATCGAGGCGCTGGCCAAACCACCCGTGTCCGATATCCCCTCGGGCGAGCCCGGTCCCGACCGATCAGCGCCGCTGCACATCCTTCTGGCCGAGGACAACCGCACCAACCAGCTGGTCTTTCGCAAGATGGTCGCCGGTCTTGATCTGAACCTGCGGCTGGCCGGGGACGGGTTCGAGGCGGTCGCCGCGTACCAGGAGGCGCGGCCCGACATGATCTTCATGGACATCTCGATGCCCGGCATGGACGGCCACGAGGCGACGCGCAAGATCCGCGCGATCGAGGGCGACGGCCCGCGCGTGCCGATCATCGCCGTGACCGCGCATGCCATGTCCGGGGATCGCGACGGGATCATCGCCGCCGGGCTGGACGATTACCTGACCAAGCCGCTGCGCAAGGCGGACCTTCTCGCCATGGTGGAAAAACACCGGCCCGCGCAGGAAACGGCGGTCGCGGCGAGCGCGTGACCGGTCGGGTCAGCCCTGATCGTAAGGCCGCACGAATGCGGGTTTGTCCTCGGTGCTCAGCTCTGCGTCATAGGCATAGCCGCCGCTGTCGAACCCGCGCAGATCGTCCGGGTCGGTCAGCCGGTGCTGCACGATGTAGCGCGCCATTGCGCCCCGCGCGCGCTTGGCAAAAAAGCTCACGATCTTGGGTTTGCCATCCTTGTTCTCAAGGAATTGCGGCGTGATCACCCGCAGTTTCAGCGCCTTTTCCGGCACCGCGCCGAAGTATTCCTGGCTGGCGCAGTTCACCAGAACATCTGTTTGCAGCGCCTCGGCCTGTGCATTGAGGTCCTTTGCCAACTGGTCGCGCCAGTAATCGTACAGCGTGGCACCGCGGCGGGTCTTGAGCCGCGACCCCATTTCCAGCCGGTAGGGCTGGATCGCATCGCGGGGCCGCAGCAGACCGTAAAGCCCCGACAGGATGCGCAGATGATCCTGCGCCCAGTCCATTTCATCGGCATCGAGGGTCGCGGCCTCGAGCCCCATGTAGGTGTCGCCCGCAAAGGCCAGCGCGGCGGGGCGGGTGGCCTCGGCCTCTGGCGCCTCGGCAAAGGCCTTGAACCGGTCGCGGTTGAGCCGGGCCAGATCGTCCGACAGCCCCATCAGATCCTTCAGCCCGCCCAGCGTCAGATTGCGCGCGGTTTTGGCCAGCCGCACCGCGTCGGCCTGGTAGGCCGGGTCGGTCGCGGGCAGGTCCCGTTCGCTCCAGTCCAGCCGCTTGGCCGGAGAGATCACCACAAGCATGTCAAAGCTCCGTCAGTCACATGGGCGGGATGTAGGGCGATGCGGCCGCGGGTGGAACCGATTTTGCAGAATTTCTGCATCCCGCCGCATCGGTGTCAGACTTCGGATTGCAGCACCTCGAGAAAGGCGGCCCCGAACCGGTCCATGCGACGGTCATCCAGCAACTGGGCCAGCCGGTCGGCGCTGTCGGGACGGCGTTCGACGATACGCGCCAGCAGCGACGCGGGGCAGCTGAGCGGTTTTTCCGTGCCATCCTCGCCCCGGCAAAGCTCGGCCTGGGCCTGCATCAGCCGGTCATAGACGGCGCCGCCCGGCTTTCCCGCAAAGCGGCGGCGGGTCGGGTGCATCTCTTCCGCCGCGCCGGTCAGCACGGACAGGAATTCCGCGCCGTATCGTTCCAGCTTTTTGGCGCCAACGCCGTTGATCCGCGCCATGTCGTCCAGCGTGGCGGGGCGCGCTTCGGTCATTTCGATCAGCGTCCGGTCGGGAAAGATCACGTAGGCCGGAACCCGCGCTGCCTCGGCCAGAGCGCGGCGCTTGGCCTTGAGCGCCGAAAGAAGCGGCGCGTCCTCTTCGCTGACCATCATCTTGACGGCGGGCCTGCGCTCTGCCGCCTTCATCGTGTCGCGGCGCAGGGTGATGCTGTCCTCGCCGCGCAACAGCGGCCTTGCGGCTTCGGTCATCACCAGCGCGCCGTGGCGGGTGGCATCGGGGCGCATCAGGTCGCGGCCCATCATTTGCCGGAACACCGCCTGCCATTCATGGCGCGTAAGATCCTTGCCCACGGCAAAGGTCGGCAGCGCGTCGTGATTGCGGGCCTTCACTTTGTCAGTGGCGGTGCCCGTCAGAATGTCGATGAGGTGCCCGGCCCCAAAGCTTTCGCCCGTCCGCAGGGCGGCGGAAAGCGCCTTGCGCACCGCCAATGTTCCGTCAAAGGTCTGGGGCGGGGTGTCGCACAGATCGCAATTGCCGCAAGGCTCGTGGGTTTCACCGAAATAGCCAAGAAGCTGCTGGCGGCGGCATCCCAGCGCCTCTGCCAACCCCAAAAGCGCGTTCAGCCGTCCGTGATCGGCGGCCTGCCGGTCGGCAGGGGCCAGCCCCTCGTCGATCTGGGACCGGCGCAGGCGGATATCGTCGGGCCCGTAGAGCGTGAGCGTTTCGGCAGGCGCGCCGTCGCGGCCCGCGCGGCCGATTTCCTGATAATAGCTTTCGATGCTCTTTGGCAGGTCGGCATGCGCGACCCAGCGGATGTCGGGCTTGTCGACGCCCATGCCAAAGGCGACCGTGGCCACGACAATCAGCCCGTCCTCGGTGGCGAACCGTTCTTCGACATGGCGGCGGGCGTCGGCCTCCATCCCGCCGTGATAGGCGCAGGCGGGATGTCCGGCCTCGGCCAGGGCGCGGGCCAGGGTTTCGGTCTTGGCTCGGGTGCCGCAGTAGACGATGCCCGACTGGCCTTTGCGCGCGGCGGCAAAGTTCAGGATCTGGCTGCGCGGATTGTTCTTGGCGGCAAAGGCGAGATGAATGTTGGGTCGGTCGAACCCGCGCAGAAAGGTTTGCGGCGGCTGGCCTTCGAACAGCCGCGTGACGATTTCCTGCTGGGTTTCGGCGTCGGCAGTGGCGGTAAAGGCCGCCAGCGGCACATCCAGCGCGCGGCGCAATTCGCCGATGCGCAGGTAATCGGGGCGGAAATCATGGCCCCACTGGCTGACGCAATGCGCCTCGTCCACCGCGATAAGGCTGACACCTGCCTGCGACAGCATCCGCTGCGTCCCGCCCGAGGCGAGCCGTTCCGGAGCGAGGTAAAGCAGCTTCAGCGTGCCGTCATGCAGCTGGTCCCAGACAGCGTTGGTTTCATCCTCGGTATTGCCCGAGGTCAGCGCGCCGGCGGCCACGCCCGCCTCGCGCAGGCCGCGCACCTGGTCGCGCATCAGCGCGATAAGCGGAGAGATGACAACCGTCACGCCTGGGCGCAGAAGCGCGGGCAGTTGAAAACACAGGGATTTGCCGCCGCCCGTGGGCATGATCGCGAGCACGTTTTGCCCGTCGGCGACCGCATCGACAATCTCGCCCTGACCGGGGCGGAAGGCATCGAATCCGAAGACGTCGCGCAACAGCGCGTCGGCGCTCGCTGGATCGCGGGGCATGGGGCAACCTGTCGGTTTTGTCTATATCTGCTCTTATCCCGACAGTCTCATACTAAGATTGGGTAAACAAGAGCAGAGACCACGCGGGATCGCGTCAAATAGGCCTAGCCTCGCGCGGCCCCAAAGATCAGTAGCTGTAGAAAAAGCCCGCATTGTTGGCCAGCACGATGCGCAGCGCGTAGACGGCGATCAGCGCGACCAGAGGGGCAAGGTCGATGCCGCCCATGTTGGGCAGGAACTGGCGGATGCGCGAATAAATCGGCTCCAGCAGCCGGTTCAGCCCGTCCCAGATCTGCGCGACCAGCGGCTGGCGCAGGTTGAGCACCTGGAAATTGATCAGCCACGACATGATCACATGCGCGATGATGAAGAACCACACCACGTCAAGCAGCAGCATCAGTATCTGGAACAGGGATTGCATCGCGCGGGCCTCTACGTCGTTGAACAGCCACAGACCTAAGCACAGGCCGACCGAAGGGCAAGAGTGCCGCGAGGTCGGGGTTGACGCAGGGGACCGCTTTGCCGGACAGCGGGCCAAAAAGGAGCCGGTGCCATGTATCCCTTTCTGCGTCTCTTCAAGGAAATGCTGCTGTCGCGCAATGCTGCGCCGCTGGGCCTGTCGGATGAGCATGTGTCGACGCATATCTGCTGGCCCTGGGACCTGGATATGTGGAACGAGCTCAACAACGGGCGGACGCTGACGCTTTATGATCTGGGGCGCATTCCGCTGGCGGGCCGGGCCGGACTGATCAGGACGCTCAAGACCGAAAAATGGGGTCTGACCGTGGCGGGGGCGGTGATCCGCTACCGCCGCCGGGTGCGCGGGATGGACCGGATCACCATGCGGTCGCGGCTGCTGTGCTGGGATTCGCGGTTCGTCTATATCGAACAAAGCATGTGGAAGCGTGACGGCGCGTGTTCGTCGCATGCGGTGTTCCGCACTGCGGTGACCGACCAGAACGGCATCGTCGGCACCGACCGGGTGATGAAGGCGCTGGGCTTCGACGCTGTCAGCCCCGACATGCCGGACTGGGTGGCCACATGGATCGCCGCCGAGGATCAGCGCCCCTGGCCGCCGATGCAGGACTAACCGGGCGCCCGACCGGTATCTGGCCCTTGCGCGCAGGCGATGCGCGGGGTCTTATCGCCCCAAACAGGGGGCGACATGGCACAACCTTCACCGCGCAAGCGTATCTGGGGCTGGTTCTTTTTCGACTGGGCCAGTCAGCCCTACAACACGCTGCTTCTGACCTTCATCTTCGGCCCTTACGTCACGCGGGTGCTGGGTGACGGCACGGCGGCGCAGACCGCCTGGGGGCTTGGCATCGGGGCGGCGGGTGTGATCATCGCAATCCTCGCGCCGATCCTGGGCGCGCTGGCGGATACCGGCGGCAATCGCCTGCGCTGGATCTGGGGGTTTTCGGCGCTTTACGTGATCGGCTCTGCCATGCTCTGGTTCGCCCAGCCCACGGATTTCGATCTTTACCGCACGCTGTTCTTCTTTGCGCTTGGCCTGATCGGGATGGAGTTTGCGACCATCTTTACCAACGCCATGCTGCCCGACCTGGGCCCGCGTGACCAGATCGGCAAACTCTCGGGCAACGGCTGGGCCTTCGGCTATCTGGGTGGGCTGATAACGTTGGTGATCATGCTTCTGGCCTTTGCCGAAAGCGGAGAGACCGGGCGCACGCTGATCGGCATTCCGCCGCTCTTCGGCCTTGATCCGGCGCAGTTGGAAGGCACCCGCTTTGTCGGGCCGCTGACGGCGCTCTGGTACGCCGTCTTCATGGTGCCGTTCTTTCTGTGGGTGCGCGACCCGAGGCCGGTCAGGGCCCCGAAGGGCGCGCTGAAGAAGGCGATGGCCGACCTGCGCCAGACGCTGAGCAAGCTGCCGAAAAGCCCGTCGCTTTTCGCCTATCTGGCCAGTTCGATGTTCTACCGCGACGCGCTGAACGGCATGTATGCCTTTGGCGGCATCTATGCCGCCGGGGTGCTGGGTTGGAGTGTGGTCGATGTCGGCGTCTTCGGCATCGTGGCGATCATCACCGGCGCGATCTTTGCCGCGATCGGCGGACAGGCAGACAGCCGCTTTGGCCCCAAGCCGGTGATCACCTTCTGCATCCTGATGCTGACCGCGGTGGCGGTGGGCATTGTCCTGGTTAGCCCGATGTCGGTCTTCGGGGTTGCGGTGGCCGAAGGATCCGCGGCGCCCGACATCGCTTTTTACATCTTCGGTGCGATCATCGGCGCAGCGGGCGGCGCGCTGCAATCGGCCAGCCGCACGATGATGGTCCGCCAGGCCAACCCCGACCGCATGACCGAGGCCTTCGGTCTTTATGCGCTGGCGGGCAAGGCGACGTCTTTCCTCGCGCCGATGCTGATTGGCGTCACCACGTGGGCCAGCGGGTCACAACAAATCGGCGTGGCGCCCCTCATCGGGCTTTTCGTGATCGGGTTGTTTCTGCTAGTCTGGGTGAAACCCGACGGAGATCGAGCAGCATGAAACGTCCCCTGATCCTGACCGCGCTTGTTCTGGCGCTCACGGCCTGCGGTGGGTCCGACGCGCCCGCCCCCAAGAAAGGCAGCACAGCGCCGCTGCCCACCGTCGGCGACAGCGCCGGCGTGCTGTCGTCGAAAGAGGCGAAACAGCTTTTCGGCTACAAGAACACCGGTTCCAAACAATCTCCGGCGCCCTTTGGCAGCTATGCCAAGGGCTGCATGGCCGGGGGGGCGGAACTGCCCGAAACCGGGCCGACCTGGCAGGCGATGCGCCTCTCGCGCAACCGCAACTGGGCGCATCCCGCGACCGTCAACTTCGTGCAGGACCTTTCGCGCAAGGCGGCGCAGCAGCCCGGTTGGAACGGGCTTTACGTCGGCGACCTCAGCCAGCCGCGCGGCGGGCCGATGCTGTCGGGGCATGCCAGCCATCAGATCGGGCTGGATGCCGATATCTGGATGCTCCCAGCCAAGAACCTGACGCTGAGCCGCCAGCAGCGCGAAGAGATTTCCTCTATCTCTCTGCGGCGGGCCAATGGCGCCTACACCAACGACAACTGGACCCGGCAACATCACGAAATCCTCAAGGCCGCGGCGTCGGACCCGCGCACCGCGCGCATCTTTGTCTTTCCGGGCGCCAAGGTGCAGATGTGCAAGGATGCGACCGGCGACCGGTCGTGGCTGCGCAAGATCCGGCCCTGGTACGGGCATCACTATCATTTCCACGTCCGCCTGGCCTGCCCGCGCGGGGCCAGCGGCTGTATCGACCAGGCCCCGCCGCCGCCGGGTGACGGCTGCGCCGATGCGCAGGCCTGGGTGAACAACATTCTGAACCCGCCGCCGCCGAAGCCACGCGATCCCAATGCGCCGCCGCCGCGGAAAAAGCGCGCGATCACCCTGGCCGATCTGCCGCGTCAATGCGCCGACGTTCTGGCCGCGCAGTAGGCGCGGCGCTGGCCCTGGGTCTGGCGGTTCTGGCCGCCGCGCCCGCCACAGCTGACATCGCCCGCCTGCAAAGCAGCGCGTTGGTATCTTCCGTGGATCCGCGCCTTGGCGGGCTGTCGGGGCTGGAGCTGTCGGATGACGGCCAGCGCTTTGTTGCCATCAGTGACCGCGGGCTGATCGTCCGGGGCCGGATCGTCCGGTCGGGTGGCCGGATCACCGGCCTTGAGCATTCCGGCCTGAGACCGCTGCGCGACCCCAAAGGCCGTCCCGTCCAGGGACCTGCCGCGGATGCCGAAGGTCTGGCGCTGCGGGACGACGGGCGCATCTACGTGAGTTTCGAGGGCCGTCACCGCATCTGGCGCTACGACCGCCCCGACGTGGCCGCCCGGCTGCCCCACGCCGACGGCTTTGCCGATCTGCAATCCAATTCCGGGCTCGAGGCGCTGGCCATCGACGCGCGAGGCTGGCTTTATACCCTTCCCGAGCGCTCTGGTGCGCTGACCCGCGCGTTTCCGGTCTGGCGGTATCGGCAATCCGGCTGGGACCAGCCCTTCGAGGTGCCGCGCCGGGGCGGGTTTTTGCCGGTGGGGGCCGATATCGGCCCCGATGGCCGGTTCTACCTGCTGGAGCGCAGCTTTGGCGGGCTGGGCTTTCGCACCCGTGTACGCCGCTTCAACCTGAGCGCCACGACGCTGGACCGCGAGGTGACGCTGCTGGAAACGCCGCTGGGGCGTCACGGAAACCTCGAAGGGTTATCGGTCTGGCGCGATGACCGCGGGCATATCTGCCTGACGATGATCGCCGACGACAACTTCAACCCGCTCCAACAGACCGAGATTGTGGAATACAGCGTCACGGAATGACTTGCGCCGGGCGGGCCGGGCAGGTATGCGCCCCGCGTCCCCGAATGGTCGGGGGCCAAGTCCCCGCAACCTTGCAAAAACGGGCCATATACCATGACACGTCACCACCTTCCCGGCATTCTTGCCATGGCCGCCATCGTGCTGGCCTCGAACATCCTCGTGCAGTTCCTGTTCGGCAACTGGCTGACCTGGGGCGCCTTTACCTATCCGCTGGCCTTTCTGGTCACCGATGTGATGAACCGCATTTACGGGGCTGCCGCCGCGCGCCGCGTGGTTTTTGCGGGCTTTGTCGTCGGTATCCTCTGTTCGCTCATCGGCACGCAGATCATGCTGCAAGGCGACGGCTATACCTATCCGGCGGTCACCTTGCGTGTTGCCCTCGGCTCCGGGATCGCCTTCCTGACGGCGCAGATGCTCGACGTGGCGATCTTTGACCGGCTGCGGCAGGGCCGCTGGTGGCGGGCGCCGCTGGCCTCGACCCTCGTGGGCAGTTCGGTCGACACCGCGCTGTTCTTCACCATCGCGTTCTCGGGCGCGCTGAGCTTTCTTGAGCCCGGCAACGACGTTGCCTGGGCGGGCGAGATGCTGCCGCTTCTGGGCGCGGGGCCGGTGGTGCCGCTCTGGGTGTCGCTGGCGGTGGCCGACTGGGGCGTGAAGCTGGCGCTGGCGCTGCTGGCGCTGATCCCGTTCCGGCTGATCGTTTCCTGGGCAGTGGCGCAAAAAACTTTGGCCTGAGGGGAAAAAACGTTTTGCGATTCAAGCATCTCGTGCCACCCTTCAGGTGAGTTCAACAAAACTGAAAGGAGGTGATCCAGTGTCGAGAGAAACATTGGAGAGAGGTGTCGGAACAGTTCGGAGGATTGCGCCCTAGGGCAGCCCCGCGGGTCACGCGACCCCCGAATTGGTGAGCGCCTAACCGGCCCCACCTCCTGAATTCTCGAAGGGCCGTCCGGTATCGGGCGGCCCTTTTTGAACGGATGAAAGCGCATGCTGCGGATCAACGACAAGATTGCCATCGAAGACTGGGAACTGACCGAACAGTTCATCCGCTCTTCGGGGCCGGGCGGGCAGAACGTCAACAAGGTGTCGAGCGCGGTGGAACTGCGGTTCGAGGCGGAGCGGTCGCCGAACCTGCCGCCCCCGGTCAAGACCCGCCTGCGCAAGCTGGCCGGGCGGCGCTGGACCAAGGAAGGCGCGCTGGTCCTGCAGGTGGACGAAACCCGCAGCCAGGCCCGCAACCGCGACATCGCCCGCGACCGACTGGCAGAGCTGATCCGCCAGGCGCTGGAACGCCCCAAGCGCCGGGTGCCGACGCGGCCCACACTGGGGTCGAAGAAACGGCGCTTGAAGGCCAAAAAGGTCCGGGGCGAGGTCAAGGCCCTGCGCGGCAAGGTCGATCCGGACTGACGCCTGTGGCCCGGCCGGGCCGGACGGTGCCTCAGAACCGCTCAAGCAACCTTTCGAGGTATTCCAGCTCTTCGGTCGGGCGGTCCCCGTCGCCGGACCGGCGGCGAATTTCGTCCAGCAGTTCGCGCGCGCGGCGGTAGACGTCTTCGCCCTGCAGGATGTTCTCGTCCGATCCGATCTGACCGTTCGACCCGATATTGCGGCCCAGCGGGTCGCGCTGCTGGCCGGGTTCGGAGCCTTCGGCCATGCCCTGCTGCCCCTGGTTTTCGCCCTGCTGCTGCGCCATCGCCTCGCCCAGATTGCGCATGCCTTCGCGCAGCGCTTCCATCGCTTCGGACTGGCGGTCGATGGCCTCGGCCAGATCGTTGTTGCGCAACGCCTCTTCCGCGCCTTCCATCGCGCCCTCGGCGCGGCCGAGCGCCTCGCGCGCGGCGTCGCCTTCCTCGGTGCCCGCTCCCGGCAGGTTGCCGCGCTGGCGGCCCAATTCGTTGCGCAGCGCCTGCTGCCGGTCGGCAAGGCTGTCCTCGAGCGACGGTTGCCCCTGTCCCTGACCCTGCTGCTGGCCTTGGCCGCCCTGCTGGCCGCCTTGGCCCGGCTGCTGGCCTTGCTCGCCTTGGCCGTCGCGCTGACCCTGCTGGCCCTGACCTTGCTGTTGGCCTTGCTGGCCTTGCTGACCCTGTTGCCCTTGCTGGCCGTCCTGCTGACCGGGGTTGAACTGTTCCTGCAGGTCGCGGAAGGCCTGATCGGACAGACCCTGCTGTTCGCGCAAGGTTTCGGCGAGATCGTCCATCGCCTGCTGGCCCGGCGATTGCTGCCCCTGTCCCTGGCCCTGGGTGACCTGCATGTTCTCCATCATTTCGCGCAGCTGCTCCAAAGCCTCTTGCGCCTCGGCCATGCGGCCCTGTTCCATCAGTTCCTGAATGCGGTCCATCATGCGCTGCAGATCGTTCTGGCTCATCTGCATGCCCTGCTGGTTCTGCGACATCTCGGAATCGGGGTTCTGTTCCGCGTCACGCTGTGCCTGCTGGGCCAACTGGCGCATGTAATCGTCGGTGGCCTCGCGCAGTTCCTGCATCAGCTCGGCGATTTCCTCGTCGGATGCACCGTTTTTCATCGCCTCGGACAGGCGGTCCTGTGCGCGCTGCAGGCGTTTCAGCGCATCCTCGAGGTTGCCTTCCTCAAGCAGCAGCGCGAAATCCCACATCGCCTCTGCCAGCTCCATCTGCTGGTCATCGGTCATGCCGTTGCCGTAGCTGGCAAAGCTTTCCATCCGCCGCAGGATCGTGCGCAGGCGCAGGTAATGCACGGCAGAGCGAAAGACGTCGTCGGGTCTGTTGGCGACGGCGCGCAGGATTTGCCCGATGTTGCGGGCATTGTCGCGGTTCCAGAGCAGCGCCTGACGCTGTTCGATCACCGCTGCCGCCATGGGGTCGAAAAAGCGCCGCCCCGGCAGGGTCAGCACCTCGGGCTGGGAGCTGCCTTCCTGATCGGCGGCGTCGCGGACCTGCAAGGTGATTGTCACCGGCAGGTTGGCCCAGGGGTGTTCGGAAAAGTTGTCGATCATAGATTCCGTGAAATCTGCCCGGTCACCCGAAATGGGCATGGGCAGCGGCACCTCGATCGCGGCGCGTTCCTCGGGCTCGGCGCTCAGGCCATAGCGTCGGTCGACCTCATCCAGAGCCAGGGTGATGCGCGCGCTGCCTTCGGTCACGGCGTAATCGTCCTGCGCGGCGAAGGGCAATGTCGCCTCGCCATCATACGTCACCTCGAAATCGCCGTCGCGGAACACCGTGGGGGCCGCGTCCGAAGCCATGGCGATGTCCCAGGCGCGGCCGCCGTCACCTTCGATGGCGATGCGGCCCGACTGCGTGACGTCGAATTCCTGCGCGGTGGCGGCAGCGGCGTCGCTGCCCGCGTCGGGCAGGGGATTGCCCGAAACGGTTTCGCTGACGGTCAGCGCGCCGACCTCGCCATACAGTCGCAGGGTGATCCGCGCCCCTTCGGGCACTGTGAGGGACGCGTCGGTGATGTCATTGAGGTAGATCGACGGCAGGCGGGTATAGGCGGGCGGTTCCATCCAGCCTTCCCACGTCGGTCCGGTGGCAAGGCCTGTGTTGCCCGGGCCCATGCCGGTGACGGACTGGACCCGCAGGACCGATCCGAAAAGCACCGCGACACAGAGCGCCGTCAGCGCCACGTAACGCAGGGCGAAGGGATCGTTGCGCGCGACGCGCAGGTCAGGCTCGACCGCGCGCGCCTCGGCCAGCCGGGCGCGCATCCGCGCCTGGTGCGCCTGCCAGACGGCGTGCGACGCGGCATCGTCGCCGCCGATCGCCTGGGTGTCGAGGCTGGTCTGAATGGGCCGCCCGCGCATGGTTTCGTCCAGCCGGGCCAGCGCACCTTCGCGGCTGGGCAGGCGGAACCGTCGGACGCCCCAGACAAGCGCCGCGAGCGCCCCAAGCGCGACCACGGCGGCGGCGGCCCACACGACCTCGACCCGGACCATGTCTTGCAGCCCCAGCATCAGCGCGGCCAGCGCCAGGAAAAGCACCGACCAGAGCGGCCAGAAACAGCGCACGATCCGTTCCGCCAGCATGCCCCAGCGGGTCAGGCGCAGCGGCCAGCGCAGCGTTGTCTGGATGTCCTGCGGCAGTGTCGGGTCGGACGCCATGCGGCTCTCCTGCTGATCAGTCGCAGGAAGGATGCCCTACAACCATTCAGGGATGGTATCGCGTGAAATGATTTCGTCAAAGGTCGGGCGGGGACGAATGACCGCAAAGTGATCATCTTTCACCAGAACTTCGGGCACGAGGGGCCGGGTGTTGTACTCGGACGACATCACGGCACCATATGCCCCTGCCGACCGGAAGGCGACCAGCGCCCCTGCCTGCAATTTGGGCATCATCCGCCCCTTGGCGAAGGTATCGCCGGATTCGCAGACCGGCCCGACGATGTCATAGGCCACCTGTTCGTGCCCCGGCTCGGGCTCTTCGACGGCGACGATGTCGTGCCAGGCGTCGTACATCGCGGGGCGGATCAGATCGTTCATCGCGCCGTCGAGGATCAGGAACTGCCGGTCCTCGCCCTGTTTGACATAGATGACCGAGCTGACCAGCAGCCCCGCGTTCCCGGCAATGAGCCGACCCGGCTCGATCTCGATCTCGCAGCCCAGATGCCCCACCGTGCGCTTGATCAGCGCGCCGAAATCGGCGGGCAGCGGCGGTGCCTCGTTGGACCGGGCGTAGGGAATGCCAAGGCCGCCGCCCAGGTCCAGCCGCGTGATTTCGTGCCCGTCGGTGCGCAGCGTCTGGGTCAGCTCGGCGACTTTGCGGAACGCCATCTCGAACGGCTCAAGCTCGGTCAGCTGGCTGCCGATATGCACGTCTATGCCGATGACCTTGATCCCCGGAAGCGCCGCCGCGTCGGCATAGACCCGGCGCGCTTGCGAGATCGGGATGCCGAATTTGTTCTCGGATTTCCCGGTCGAGATCTTGGCGTGGGTGCGCGCATCCACGTCCGGATTGACCCGGATGGTGATCGGCGCGACCTTGCCCAAACCATGCGCGACCTCGGACAGCACCGCCATTTCCGGTTCGCTCTCGACGTTGAACTGGCGAATGCCGCCTTCCAGCGCCTGTATGATTTCCGCCCGCGTCTTGCCGACGCCAGAAAACACGATCCGGTCGCCCGGAACACCCGCGGCCCGCGCGCGCGCGTATTCGCCGCCCGACACTACGTCCATCCCGGCGCCCAGATCGGCCAGCGTGCGCAGGATCGCCTGATTGCTGGCGGCCTTCATCGCGTAGCAGACCAGATGGTCCATTCCGTCGAGCGCTTCGTCGAAGAGCTGGAAATGCCGGGTCAGCGTGGCGGTGGAATAGACGTAGAAAGGCGTGCCAACAGCGGCGGCAATCTCGGCCACCGGGACGTCCTCGGCATGAAGCGCGCCGTTGCGATACAGGAAATGATCCATGCCACCCTCTTTGGTTCTGCGCCGCCCGCATAGCGCAGACCCGGGGCAGGAACCAGATGTAAGCGTCACTCTTGCGGTGGGCAGGTCTAGGCGATGGGCCGCGACCGCAGGTACAGGTAGAGCGGCAGGCCGCAGCTGACCCCGATGCAATAGATCGCCGGAATGGCGATCAGCGCCGACCAGTTCCGCCGCACTGCCACCTCGGCCACGATCCAGATGGTCAGGGTGATCGCGGCGATGGTCAGATCCCAGACCAGCCCGGTGGTCGAGGCATTGACATACCAGGCGTCGATCAGCGCGCCGAAGCTCCAGCCGTTGGCCGAAAGATAGGTCACGAACCAGTACATCGGATGGATCGCGCCCCAAATCGCCAGGGCCAGCCAAAGATAGCGCAGCACGGGGCCTAGAACCCGACGCCGAAGGTGACAGGCCCCTGACGCACCGACAGGCCGCCGCCCAGATGCACGCCGCTGCTGCTGAGCGTGACATCGGCCCGGGCCTTCGGCGTGACAGGTTCGCCATCGGCGCCGCAGGCGGCCAGCGCGAGGGTCGACAGTACGAGAAGAATTCTCATCCCAAAATCTCCTTCCAGCGCGCGACCTGTTCACGCACCCGTTGCGGCGCGGTGCCGCCATAGCTCAGGCGGCTGGCCACCGAATTCTGCACCCCCAGCACGTCGAACACCGCATCGGTGATCTCGGCGTGGACCGACTGCATGTCGGCCAGGCTCAGGTCCGGCAGGTCGCAGCCCTTGCCCTCGGCCAGCGCCACCAGCGCACCGGTGACATGATGCGCCTCTCGGAAAGGTAGGTCGAGAACGCGGACAAGCCAATCGGCAAGATCGGTGGCGGTGGAAAATCCGCTGGCCGCCGCGGCCTCGAGCTGGTCGCGGTTGGCGGACATGTCGCGCACCATGCCCTCCATCGCGGCCAGCGCCAGCATCAGGTTGTCGGCGGCGTCAAAGACCTGTTCCTTGTCCTCCTGCATGTCCTTGGAATAGGCCAGCGGCAGGCCCTTCATCACCATCATCAGCGCCACGTTGGCCCCGAAGATGCGCCCGACTTTGGCCCGGATCAGCTCGGCCGCGTCGGGGTTCTTCTTCTGCGGCATGATGCTCGACCCGGTGCTGAACCGGTCGGACAGGGTGACAAAGCGGAACTGCGCCGACGACCAGATCACCAGCTCTTCGGCAAAGCGGCTCAGATGCATGGCGCAAATGCTGGAGACGCTCAGGAATTCCAGCGCGAAATCGCGGTCGCTCACGGCGTCAAGCGAATTGGCCATGGGCCGGTCGAATCCCAGCGCCTGCGCCGTCATGTCCCGGTCGATGGGAAAGGACGTGCCGGCCAGCGCCGCCGCCCCCAGCGGGCATTCGTTCATACGGGCACGCGCGTCGCGGACGCGCGACAGGTCGCGGGCGAACATTTCGACGTACGCCAGCATGTGATGGCCCCAAGTGACCGGCTGTGCGGTCTGCAGATGGGTGAAACCCGGCATCACCCAATCCGCGCCGACCTCGGCCTGTCCGAGGAGCGCGTGCAAGAGCGCGAGGAGGCCAGCTTCGGCGGCGTCGAGCTGATCGCGCACCCACAGGCGGAAATCGGTGGCCACCTGGTCGTTGCGCGACCGGCCGGTGTGCAGCCGTCCGGCAGGCGCGCCGATCAGCTCTTTCAGCCGCGCCTCCACATTCATGTGGATGTCCTCCAGCGCCGCCGAAAACCCGAACTCACCGCTTTCGATCTCTGACAAAACGGTGAGCAGCCCTTTCCGAATGGCCTCCACGTCGCTAGCCTCCAGGATGCCCGTGGCGCCCAGCATCGCGGCATGGGCCCTTGACCCGGCGATATCCTGCGCCGCCAACCGCTGATCGAACCCGATCGAGGCGTTGATCGCCTCCATGATCGCATCCGGTCCAGCGGCAAAGCGGCCGCCCCACATCTGGTTCGAGGTTGTGTCAGACATCTTGATCGGCCCTTCGGAGGCAAAATGAAACCCAGTCTTCTCGCGCTCGTCTATACCGGCCTTGCCTGCCTTGCAAACCCGGCGCTTGCCGATGTCAGCGCCGCCGAGGCCGCGCGCGACGGCGACATGAAAAAGCTGGTATTTGCCGAGGCAAAGCCCGCAGGCACCGCCGATTTCCAAAGCTTTGACGGCGCCCCGCTGAACCTGTCGCAATATCAGGGAAAATGGGTGCTGGTGAATTTCTGGGCGACCTGGTGCGCGCCCTGCCGCAAGGAAATGCCGATGTTGTCCGATCTTCAGTCAGAGCTGGGCGGCGACAATTTCGAGGTCGTGACCATCGCGACGGGCCGCAATTCGCCGGCCGGCATGAAGGCCTTTTTTGAACAACCCGATCCCGACCGCCCCGAGATCAGCATCGACAACCTGCCGCTGCACCGTGATCCGAAATCGGAGCTTGCGCGCGAGATGGCGGTGCTGGGCCTGCCGATCACGGTGATCCTGAACCCCGAGGGGCAGGAAATCGCCCGCCTGCGCGGCGATGCGGACTGGGCGTCGGACAGCGCCAAGGCGGTGCTGTCGGCGCTGATCTCCGGGAGCTGAGATTTTTCAGGCGGAAGGCCGCCCGGCGGTGCCGAGGCCTTTCCCTTGTCCTGTCGCGGCGACCATCAATACAACCCAAGGGTGTTGCTTGATGGTTCCGGTTTACCTATAGATGATCCCGCGGCCATCGTCTGCCGATCCCCGGATCGGCACGACCGTCAAGCGAGGAGGGCGCAGCTTGGTCATCCTGCAACGCCCCCGGGCCACCGCACCTTTCACCTTTATCGATATCCGCCAGTCCGCCCGGCCCTTCGCCGAACCGCGCAGGCTGGCATGCTCCGGAGACTTCCATGACCAGCTACTTTGATCCCGTCACAATCGGCGACCTGGACCTGCCGAACCGCATCATCATGGCACCGCTCACGCGCGCCCGCGCGACCCGCGATGGCGTGCCCGTCCGGATCATGGCGGACTATTATCGCCAGCGCGCGGGCACCGGTCTGATCATCAGCGAAGCGACCTATCCCAACGACCAGGGCATCGGCTTCGAACTGGTGCCCGGCCTTTACAACGACGCCCAGGTCGAAGCGTGGAAGCCAGTCACCGACGCCGTGCATGCCGCGGGCGGGCGCATGTTTTGCCAGCTTGGGCACTGTGGCCGTGTCGCCGCAAGCTATCTGATGAACGGTCGGGATCCGCTGTCGCCCAGCGGGCTCAATGACGACCTGGGCCAGATCGAACCGCATGCGAAGCTTGAAAACGGCGCCTACGTCAAGATCGCCCCGACGCCGTCGCGCGCGATGACCCTGTCGGAGATCCAGCAGACCGTTGAGGATTTCGGGCAGGCGGCGGCCAACGCGATGCGGGCGGGGTTCGACGGTGTGGAGATTCACGCCGCCAACGGCTATCTGCCCAACCAGTTCCTGTCGGACCGGCTCAACACCCGCGACGACCGCTATGGCGGCAGCATCGAAAACCGTGCGCGCTTTGTGGTCGAGATTTTCGAGGCCATGAACCAGCATGTCCCGGCCAACCGGATCGGCATCCGTGTCTCGCCCTACGGCGTCTACAACAACGCCCGCCCGTCGGACCCGGCAGAAATCTTCGGGTATCTGGCCCGGCAGATGGACCGACTGGGCGCCGCCTACATGCATTCGGCGGATACCAACGGCTGGTTCGGGCTGCCGGATCAGGCGCAGATTCTGAACGTTCTGCGACCAAACTTCAGCGGTGCGATCATTGCCAACGGCGGGCTGACCGTTGCCGACGGCGCGCGGCTGCTGAGCGAGGGGCGCGTGCAGGCGATTGCCTTCGGGCGCGCCTTTATCGCCAATCCGGATCTGGTCGACCGCATCGCCCAGGGCGCGCCGCTGGCCGAGACACCGCAGGGCGGCTGGTACGCGCAAGGCGAAAAGGATTATGCAAATTTCCCGACCCTGACGCAGATGCAAACCGCCTGAAGCGTTCCGCGCTTCAGGTGTATCGCGAAATGCCTCAGGCCCGGTGCGCCGGGCCACCCGGCCTAGCGGCAGAAGGATCCGCTGCGATAGCGCGCCGTGTCGAAATGGAAATGATCCTGGTGGAACCGGTCGGAATTGGGCCCCAGCACGGTGCCGAAGATCCCACAGGCCTGGCCATGAACACGCCGCATGAGTCGACTGTCCCGTTCGGAGCGCCAGCCCCGCAGCACGCTGATCTCCGTGCCGTCGCGCAGGATCAGGCCGGAAATGTCGATGGCACGGCCCTTGCCATGCTCCGACACCTTTGCGCCGGGCAGGTTGTTGCGGGTCCGGCAGGCGTAATGGGCCGCCACTCGCAACCGGGCCAGACCACCGCCGCGCGATCCGACCGCTGGCTTGACCGATGAATTGACCCAGCGTTTCAAAGCCTTGGCCGTGCGGCAATCGATCAGCGCGGACTGCGTGAGGCCAACGCCGGAAACAGAGCGCACGCGCACGGCGTCCTGTATCCCGCAGGCGCCGATGCGCCCGGGCACGAAACCCACGGTATCCCCCTGCAGCGCCGGATCGCCGCAGACCGATCCGCGCACTTCGCGCTGGCGCTGCGCCATCGCGCGCTGCACGACCTCGGGTGTGCGGCGGGCCGGGCGCAGGGTGCGGGCCACGGCGCGCGGGGTGGCGTTCGCAAAGGCCAGAAGCGGCTCCATGAACTCAAGCGGTTCGGCCCGTTCGACGGGTTCCAGCCCGGACATGCGCCGCACCAGCTTCGCGACCAGCGCGGCCTCGAACACATCGGGGCGCGCCGACGGGCGCAGGCTCGGTGACAGGCGGTCGGTGATGGCGGGGGCAGCGGTTTCGACGTCCGCGGTCGCGCGCGCGACAGGGCGCAGGGAACTTTCGGGGGCCTTCGCCAGAGCCGGGGAGATCAGCGAAAACAGGACAAGAACCAACAGACCAACGCGCATTATCTCTCCACCTTGGCGCGCCCGAAATCCGGCGCATCCGTATCCTGTCCGGCCTCGATAATACCACGCCGGATGGCCCGCGTCCGGGTAAAATAATCTTGCAGAAGCGCACCGTCACCGGTGCGGATCGCGCGTTGCAGGGCAAAAAGCTCTTCGGTGAAGCGGCCGAGGATTTCCAGCGTCGCGTCCTTGTTGTTCAGGAACACATCGCGCCACATCGTCGGATCGGACGCCGCGATGCGGGTGAAATCCCGAAAACCTGTGGCAGAATACTTGATCACCTCGCTGTCGGTCACGCGGTTCAGATCATCCGCGACCCCCACCATCGTGTAGGCAATGAGGTGCGGCGCGTGGCTGGTGACGGCCAGCACCAGGTCGTGATGATCGACCTCCATCTCGTCGACATAGGAGCCCAGACCCTCCCAATACGTGCGCAGGGTGGCGACGGCGGCGGGGTCCGACCCCGGCATAGGCACCAGCAGGCACCAGCGGTTGTCGAAAAGGGTGGCAAAACCTGATTCCGGGCCGGAATGTTCGGTGCCGGCCAGCGGGTGGCCGGGCACGAAATGTACGCCGTCGGGGATATGCGGGCCGACGCTGTCGATCACCGCGCGCTTGACCGAACCGACATCCGTCACAGTGGCACCGGGTTTGAGATGCGGTGCGATCTCGGCCGCGACCTCGCCCATGGCGCCCACCGGCACAGCCAGCACCACCAGATCGGCATCTTTCACCGCATCGGCAAGGCTGTCGCAGACCGTATCGCACAGCCCGATCCGCCGCGCCGTGTCGCGGGTCTCGGCAGAGCGGGCAAAGCCCGACACCGTGCCCGCAAGCCCGCGGCGCTTCATCGCCCAGAACATCGACGAGGCGATCAGGCCCAGACCGACCAGCGCCACCTTGTTGTAGATCACACTCATCGCTGGCCTGCCTTGAACTGCCCCACCGCATGCGCGACGCGCCGACACGAGGATTCGTCGCCCACGGTGATCCGCAGGGCCGCCGGCAGTTTGTAGCCAGCCACGCGGCGCACGATCAGACCCTGGCTTTGCAGGTAGGCGTCACAATCCGCGGCCTCTTCTGCGGTGCCGAAGCGCGCGAGGATGAAATTCGCCATTGAGGTGTCCGAAGGCACCCCGTGTTCCGCCAACGCCTCGGCCAGCCAGGTGCGCATGCGGGCATTCTCGACGAGGCATTTTTCGACAAACGCGCGGTCGCGCACCGCCGCCTCGGCCGCGGCGAGCGCGGTGCCCGAAAGGTTGAAGGGGCCGCGAATGCGGTTCAGCACGTCGATGATCGCCTGCGGGCCATAGCCCCAGCCGACGCGCAGACCGCCCAGGCCGTAAAGCTTGGAAAAGGTGCGCGTCATCACCACGTTGTCGCGCGCCTCGACCAGCTGCGCGCCACCGTCATAACCGTCCACGTACTCGGCATATGCGCCGTCGAGCACCAGGATCGCCTTCGGCGGAATACCTTCGGCCAGCCGCTCGATCTCGGCCATGCCGATCATCGTGCCGGTGGGGTTGTTGGGATTGGCCAGGAAGACGAGCTTGGTGCGGTCCGAGCAGCCCGCAAGGAAGGCGTCGACATCCGTGACCCGCTCGCGCTCTGTCACCTCGACCGGCGTCGCGCCTGCCGCCATGGCGCTGATCCGATACATGCCGAAGCCGTGCACCGAATGCACCACCTCATCGCCCGGACCGGCGTAGCACTGGCAAAGGAAGTGGATGATCTCGTCACTGCCGACGCCGCAGATGATCCGGTTCGCATCCAGCCCGTGCACCTCGGCGATGGCCTGGCGCAGGCCCGCATGATCGGTGCTGGGATAGCGGTGCAATTCGTGCACGGACCGGCGCACCGCTTCCTGTGCCGCCGGTGAGGGGCCAAAGGGGTTTTCGTTCGAGCTGAGCTTGACGACGTTCGACACGCCCTCCACCGCGGCCTTGCCGCCCTGGTAGAGCGTGATGTCCATGATCCCCGGCTGCGGTGCGATGCTGTTCATCGAAAGTCTCCTTGCCGGTCGTCTTTAGCGGGGGTGCGGGGCCAAGAAAAGCGACAAGTCGGCGCGGCGACGGGGCGGCGGCGGAAACGCCTGGTGGCAAGCAGAGATTTCCGCCGCGCAACGCCCGACCCGGGCCGGGCGTTGCGCGGACCTCAGGTCGCCAGCACGTTGCGGAACAGCCAGGGGTCGGAATCGTCGATATCCTCGGGGAAATGTTCCCAGCGGTCCTGCAGGGGAGTCCAGTCGGTGTAATGCGCCTCGACCGGGCCCAGATAAGGGCGCTGCACCTCTAGGCAACGGGCGTGGTCCATCTCGTCTGTTTCGACGATGCCCGCATCGGGATTTTCCAGCGCCCAGACCATGCCCGCCAGCACGGCCGAGCTGACCTGCAGGCCGGTGGCGTTCTGGTAGGGGGCCAGGTCGCGGGTTTCCTCGTTCGACAGGCGCGAACCGAACCAGAGCGCGTTCTTTTCGTGCCCGAACAGCAGAACGCCCAGTTCGTCGATCCCCTCGACAATCTCGTCCTCGGTCAGGATGTGATGCTTGGTCTGCTGCTTGCCGGAGCCGAACATTTCGTGCAGCGACAGCACCGCGTCGTCGGACGGGTGATAGGCATAGTGGCAGGTCGGGCGGAATTCCGGGCTGCCCGCGTCGCCCACGGTGTAGTAATCCGAGATCGAGATCGCCTCGTTGTGGGTGACGAGAAAGCCGAACTGCGGCCCCGGCGTCGGGCACCAGGTGTGCACGCGGGTGATGGCACCCGGACGTTCCAGCCAGATCCCGGCCTGACAGCCGGTGTCATAGGAATGGCCGTTTTCCGGGAACCAGGTTTCATGCGTGCCCCAGCCCAGTTCGGCGGGCTGGAAGCCTTCGGCGATGAAGCCCTCCACCGACCAGGTGTTGACGAACACGTTGCGCGGGCGCGGCACGCGGCGGGCCTGGGTGTCGCGTTCGGCGATGTGCACGCCCTTGACCCCCAGCGTCTGCATCAGTTTGGCCCAGTCCGTGCGGTCCTGCGGCATCGCGACGTCATGGCCGGTATCCTTGGCCAGGGTCAAAAGCGCCTCTTTCACGAACCAGCTGACCATGCCGGGGTTGGCGCCGCAGCAGCTGACCGCCGTGGTGCCGCCGGGATTGGCGGCCTTTTCATCGCGCACCTTCTGGCGCAGGGCATAGTTGGTCCGCTCGGCATTGTCGGTGGTGTCGAAATAGAAGCCCGCCCAGGGTTCCACCACGGTGTCGATGTACGGCACGCCCAGTTCGCGGCAGAATTTCATGAGATCCAGCGACGAGGTATCGACCGACAGGTTCACGCAGAACCCCTTGCCGTCCTTGAACAAATCGCCCAGCACTTCGCGGTAGTTGTCGCGGGTGATCGCGACCTGCATGTGCTTCAGCCCGTGCTGGCGCAGGAAGTTCGCCTGCGCCTTGTCGGGTTCGATCACGGTGAACTTGTCCGCGTCATAGTCGAAATGCCGTTCGATCAGCGGCCAGGTGCCCTTGCCGATCGAGCCGAAGCCGATCATCACGATGGGGCCGTCAATGCGACCGTAGACGGGGTATTCCTGTGCCATCCGGGGACCTCCTGCTTGCAATCAGTCCCTACCTAACCCGTGTCGCGGCAAAGGGAAATGCGGGCGGCGGATTTTCGGGCCCGAGTGGTCCGGTCCGCGGTCAGACAACCACGTCAAAGCTTTGCTGCGATCCGACGTCGAAGACCTGTTTGTAGCGGTCGATCTGCTCCTGCGGGCCCATCGCCTTTTTGGGGTTGTCCGACAGCTTGACCGTGGGCTTGCCGTTCGCCTGCACCGCCTTGCAGACCAGGCTGAAGGGCGCCAGTCGGTCGTCCGGGGTCAATCCCCGGAAATCGTTGGTCAAAAGCGTGCCCCAGCCAAAGCTGACCCGGACACGGCCTGCGAATTGTGCGTGCAGCTCCAGGATCTTGTCCTCGTCCAGGCCGTCGGAAAAGATCACCAGCTTCTGGCGCGGATCCTCGCCGCGCTCTTTCCACCAGCGGATCGCCACCTCGGCACCAGTGGCGGGATCGCCGCTGTCGATGCGGATGCCGGTCCAGCCCGCCAGCCAGTCGGGCGCGCGCTGCAGAAAGCCCTCGGTGCCGAAGGTATCGGGCAGGATGATGCGCAGGTTGCCTTCGTGTTCCTCGTGCCAATCGGCCAGAACGTCGTAGGGTGCCCGGGCCAGTGCTTCGTCGTCTTCGGCCAGGGCGGCATAGACCATGGGCAGTTCGTGGGCGTTGGTTCCGATCGCCTCAAGGTCGCGGTTCTTGGCGATGAGGCAGTTCGATGTGCCGGCAAAGCCTGCGCCCAGCCCTTCGGTCATGGCCTGAACGCACCAGTCCTGCCAGAGAAACGAATGCCGCCGACGGGTGCCGAAATCGGCGATCCGAAGGTCGGGCACGCCACGCAGGCGTTCGACCTTTTCCCAAAGCTTGGTCATCGCCCGGGCGTAAAGCACCTGCAGTTCGAACCGACCCATTTCGTTCAGGACGGCGCGGCCGCGCAGTTCCATCAGCACGGCGAGCGCGGGAATTTCCCACAACATGACCTCGGGCCAGGCGCCTTCGAAGGTCAGTTCGTACTGATCGCCCACCCGTTCCAGGTGGTAGGGCGGCAGGCGCAGGTTTTCGAACCAGTCCATGAAATCCGGGCGGAACATCTGGCGCTTGCCGTAAAAGGTGTTGCCGCGCATCCAGGTGGATTCGCCCCGCCGCAGCGACAGCGAGCGGATGTGGTCAAGCTGTTCGCGCAGCTCGCCTTCGTCGATGAGCTTGGCCAGCGGCACGTGCTTTGACCGGTTGATCAGGCTGAAGGTAACCTGGGTGTCGGGCTTGTTGCGAAACACCGACTGGCACATCAGCAGCTTGTAGAAATCGGTGTCGATCAGCGACCGGACGATCGGGTCGATCTTCCACTTGTGGTTCCAGACGCGGGTGGCGATATCGACCATGGGCAGCCTTCATGCTTTGGGCCTTGTTTTGAAACCATGTTTTCTGCGGCCTGTACAGGGTCGCGACGGGAAGGATGCCGCAAAATGGCCCATGGTGCACCGTATTTCCGCCGGTTCGACAGGCAAGGCTGAGGGCCAGTCAGACCCGGAGGACGGCCCGAGCCCCATGAAATACGATGTCGATATCCAGTTGATCGCACCCGACGCGGTGTTCGACGACCCCAAGACTGCGGCGGCACTGGAAATCGCGGGCATCCGCCGCAATGCGCGCAACAACTACGTGGCCAAGTTCCGCGATCCCGCCACCGCCCGCGCGCTCAAGGGCGCCGATGCCGAGGTGCGCGCCTATTTCGAGGCGTGCGGTTTTGCCTTCGTGGCTTCGGGCCAGGCCTTTCCCGCGGGCCGGTTCGATGCGCGGTTCGATGATCACATGACGGATGTCGTGAAACGGTTGCAGGAGAATCTGATGCGGTTCGATCTGCGAGGCCGGGACTGGAACGGCTTTGATATCGGCGAACTGATGGTGACGCTTGGCACCACGCAGCCGCTGGCGCTCGAAACGCCGCCACCTGCCGGCGTCGGGCGCCGCGTGAAAGGCCTGGATGCAGGCGGGCTGATGCGGCTGATCCTGCCGCTGGGCGGGATGGCGGCCATCGGCTGGGTGGCGCTGCACCTGCTGCCGCTGCAGACCGAGATGCAAGATGTCGTGGCCGAACCTGCGCCGGTCATGGCCGCGCCGATGACCGCCAAGCGGTCGGATTATGCCCCCGCACCCGGCTCGTCGCTTGATCACCTGTTGAAGGCCGCCCGCAGCGCGGATCAGTGATCGGTCAGCGTCACCCCCGCCTGCCGCATTCCGTCCCTTGCTGCATCCAATGACCCGCCGAGGTCGATGGCACGGCAGAGATCCTGCCGGACGGTCACGGCAAAGCCCAGCCCCGCCGCGTCCACCGCGCTGAAGTTCACGCAGAAATCCGTGGCAAGGCCTGCCATCGTCAGGCTGTCGATCCCGCGCGACCGCAGATACCCCTCGAGCCCCGTCGGGGTTTCGTGGTCGTTCTCGAAAAACGCCGAATAGCTGTCGATGGCGGGATTGTAGCCCTTGCGGATGATCAGATCGGCGCGGTCGGTCGCAAGCGCTGGGTGAAAACGCGCGCCGTCCGTTCCCTGCACGCAATGATCGGGCCAGAGCACCTGCGGGCCGTAGGGCATCTCGGTCATCTCCATCGGTGCCTTGCCCGGGTGCTGGCTGGCAAAGGAAGAATGCCCCGCCGGGTGCCAGTCCTGCGTCAGGATCACCGCGTCGAAATCGGCCATCAGCGCATTGATCGGGGCCACGATCTCGTCCCCGCCTGTTACGGCAAGCGCCCCGCCGGGGCAGAAATCGTTCTGGACGTCGATGACGACAAGCGCGTGCATGGCAGCCTCCGAATGGAATCTGGTCTGAGCCAACAGACTGGAAATTCCTGCGGCCCGCAACCGCGCATTTTCTGCGCGGCCATCGTGCTTTTCGCGTTTGGTCGAATGCCGTATAATTCACCTGAAACAGCCGGAACCAGAGCATGTCGGACATACCCGATCTATCAAGCTGCAAGGCAACCGATGCTTTGCTCGGTTTCCAAGAACTGTCCTGCGGCGAAGGTGGGCGTTTCTATCGCGCCGATTGGCTTGGAGTGACTTGGACCGAAGCGATGTTCATGTGGCAAATTTTGGTCTGGGTCATCGCTCTATGGCTTTCGGCCAATGTGCTGCGCGATCTCTGGCGCTACGGGTTCATGGACAGGCATGTGGTCGTCGCCGGTCTGTTATGGCTGGTATGTGTGCCGATTGTGCTGGCGATCGTACTGGCCGGTTTGAATCTGCCCTATGGCTTGGCGCGCCATGGCCTACGGTTGGGCCACGAAGCATCGGTCGGGGTGTGCTTGGCAATCTGGGGAATGATGCTTAGTTGGGTTTTGCACAAAGCCTCAAACCGCCGTTAGAAACATTGTTAACTGTCGCAGCGCTTTATCACTTTACCCGCTTTGACGACCCGGCCGCTCTGCGTGCGCCGCTGCTTGCCTTGTGCCGCGCGCAGAAGGTTACCGGCACGCTGCTGCTGGCGCGCGAGGGGATCAACGGCACCATCGCTGGCCCCGAGGCCGGGATCGGGGCGGTGCTGGCACATGTCCGCGCGCTGCCCGGGTGCGATGGGCTCGAATGGAAGCGGTCGACCGCGCGCGAGCGGCCGTTCGCGCGGATGAAGGTGCGGCTGAAGAAAGAGATCGTGACCATGGGCCAGCCGGATGTCGATCCGCGCGCCCGGGTCGGGAATTACGTGGCGCCCGCGGACTGGAACGATCTGATCCGCAGCCCGGATGTGGCGGTGATCGACACGCGCAACGATTACGAGGTCGCCATCGGCAGTTTCGACGGCGCGGTCGATCCGCAGACCCAGAGCTTTCGCGACTTTCCCGGCTGGTGGGAGGCGAACAAGCACCGGTTTCACAACAAGCGGATCGCGATGTTCTGCACCGGTGGGATCCGCTGCGAAAAATCCACCAACTACCTGCTGGGGCAGGGGGTCGAGGATGTCTATCACTTGCAGGGCGGAATCCTGAAATACCTCGAAGAGGTGCCGGAGGCCGAGAGCACCTGGCACGGCGATTGCTTTGTCTTCGACGGGCGGGTGTCGGTTGGGCACGGTCTGATCGAGGGGCCGCACGAACTTTGCCACGCCTGCCGCCGTCCGATCCTGCCAGAGGATCGCACGCGCCCGGAATACGAACACGGCGTGGCCTGCCATCTGTGTGTCGACCAGACGACAGAGGCCGACAAGGCGCGGTTTCGCGAACGGCAGCGGCAGATCGCGCTGGCTCACGCCCGCGGCGAACGGCACCTTGCGGCGGATGTGGATGAAGAGGGCTGAGGCCGGGATGCCTGCGGCATGCGAGAGACCAGTCTCTCGCGCTCTCTGAGGTTATTTGAAACCGAAGAAGGGGTCAGGCGGCGACAGGACCGGGGGCGCGCCCCGCGCGCTGTCCCCGCAGCAGGATCAGGATGATGATGCCGATGTTGACGCTGTTCCAGACGATACCGTTGATGAAGGCCCATTGGTAGCTGCCGGTCAGATCGTAGATCACCCCGGAGAGCCATCCGCCAAGCGCCATCCCGGCAATCGTCAGCATCATCACGAAACCGACGCGGGCGCCTGCCTCTTTCGCGGGCAGGTACTCGCGCACGATGACCGCGTAGCTGGGGACGATGCCGCCCTGGCTGAGCCCGAAGATTAGGCTCACCGTATAAAGCGAGACCAGTCCGCCCGCGGGCAGGTAGAGGAAGAGCGCGATGCATTGCAGCGTCGACCCGATGAGCAGGGTACGCACCCCGCCCAGCCGGTCGGTCAGCGCGCCCGACACCAACCGCGACACCACCCCGCCCAGGAGCATCAGCGACAGCATTTCCGCGCCGACCGCGCTGCCGTAGCCCAGATCGACGCAGAGCGACACGATATGCACCTGCGGCATCGACATCGCGACGCAGCAGCCGATGCCTGCGAGGCCCAGAAGCCACATCAGCTGGCGTGGTGAGAAACCGGTGGCCCGGGCGCGCCCGGCGCGCAAAACTTCGGACGCCTGCATCGCGGCCTCGGGCACCCGGCGACGCAGCAGCAGCGACAGCGGCACCATGGTCAGGATCGTGAGGATGGCCAGCGCCGTATAGATCCAGCGCCAGCCTTCGCCGGCGGCGAGCCAGCCCAGGAGCACCGGCCAGATCGCCCCCGAGAGGTAATTGCCCGAGGCGGCGATGGCCACGGCGATGCCGCGCCGCCGCTGGAACCAGTGCGAGATGTCGGCGATCAGCGGGCCAAAACACGACGCCGTGCCAAAGCCGATGCCAAGCTGCACCAGCGCCAGGACCAGGATCGACGGGCTGAGCGCTGCCAGCGCGTAGCTCACCGCGATGAGCAGCGCCGCGCCGATCAGCGACCACGTGATGCCGAACCGGTCGACCGCGCGGCCGATGAACATGTTGCCCAGGGCAAAGCCGATCATCGTGGTGGTGTAGGGCAGCGCCGCCTCGGCCCGGGTGACGCCGAATTCCGTGCCCACGTCGGGCATCACCACAACGATGGCCCACATGCCGACATTGCCCATCACCGCGATCAGCAGGGTGATGGCCAGGCGGGTCCAGGCATAGCGGCTGTCAAGCGGGCTGGGGTCTGTCATGGCCGCCATGTTAGACGCGGCTTTGGGGATTAGGTATCCCGAAAGCGACAGTCGAAGCCGTGCCCGGCCATTGTGCGGGCACAGGCCCGCTGACCCCCAAGGGGGTTTGCAACTGCGCGCCCCGTCCCTGTAGAGTTTCCGGGAACGCGAGGGGGGGGATAACATCCGAATGACCGTGACGCTGGCCGATATTCTTGCCGCAGCCAAAGTGCTGCGGGGTGTGGCGGATCACACCCCGCTGATCCCTTCGCCGTATCTGGAAGCGCGGTTCGGGCATGCGGTCTGGCTCAAGCTGGAGAACATGCAGCCCATTGGCGCGTTCAAGCTGCGCGGTGCGCTCAATGCGGTACGGGCGCTGCCTGCGGACACGCGCGGCGTCACCTGCTGTTCAACCGGCAATCACGGGCGTGGCGTGGCCTTTGCCGCGCGGGCGCGGGGAATGCGGGCGGTGATCTGCATGTCGGAGCTTGTGCCGCAGACCAAGGTCGACGGCATTCGCGCGCTGGGGGCGGAGGTCCGGATTGTCGGCCGGTCGCAGGACGCGGCGCTGGCCGAAAGCCAGCGGCTGGTGGCCGAAGAGGGGCTGGCCGAAATTTCGCCCTTCGACGATCCGCACGTGATCGCGGGGCAGGGCACCATCGGGCTTGAGATCATGGCGGCGCAGCCGCAGATCGACACGCTGCTGGTGCCGCTTTCGGGCGGCGGGCTGGCCGCCGGGATCGCCCGGGCGGCCAAGGCGATTCGCCCCGACATCCGTATCGTCGGCATCAGCATGGACCGGGGGGCGGCGATGCAGCAAAGCCTGGCCGCCGGACATCCCGTCGAGGTCGAGGAGGTGGCGAGCCTGGCCGATTCCCTGGGCGGCGGCATCGGTGCGGACAACCGCCTGTCCTTTCCGATGTGCCGCGACCTGCTGGACGAGGTCGTGCTGGTGACCGAGGACGAGATCTACCGTGCCCTGCAGGTGCTGTTCTACGAGGATCGCATCGTCGCCGAAGGCGCCTGTGTGGTGGGTATCGCCGCGCTGATGGCGGGCAAGGTCACGCTTACCGGGCCGGCCGCCACGGTGATCACCGGGCGCAATGTCGACATGACGCTGTTCGGCGACGTCATGGCGGGGCGCGACGTGACGCTGGGCGATCTGGTCGTCAAGGGTGTGCCCTATGCCCGCTGAACCGCTTCTGCTGTCCGAAGACCGCCTGCGCGCGCTTGTGGCGCTGCATCTGGACGTCGTCGACGTGATCGAACAGGCCTTTGTCGCGCTGGCCGAGGGGCGGGTGATCATGCCGCCGATCATGTCGATGGAATTGCCCATGCTGAACGCCGAGGTGGATGCCAAGACCGCCTTTATCGCCGGGCTGGACGTCTTCGCGCTGAAGGTCAGCACCGGGTTCTTCGACAACCCCGCGCGCGGGATGCCCAGCCTGGGCGGTATGGTCAACGTGCTGTCGGCACTCGATGGCTCGGTGCGGGCGGTGTTTCTGGACAACGGCTACCTGACCGACCTGCGGACCGCCGCTGCCGGGGCGGTCGCGGCGCGGCATCTGGCACCCGAGGTGGTGACCACTGCAGGCGTCATCGGCACCGGCTTGCAGGCGCGGCTGCAGATGCGCGCGGCGCATCTGGTGCGTCCGTTCGAACGGGTGCTGGTCTGGGGGCGCGATCTGGAAAAGGCCGCGAGCTGCGCCGCCGATCTGGCGCAGGACATCGGGGTTGAGGCCGAGGTTTGCAGCGATCCGCGCCTGCTGGTCAAGCGCAGCCAGCTGGTCGTGACCACAACGCCATCGTTCACGCCGCTGGTTCAGGCCGACTGGCTGCACCCCGAACTGCATATCACGGCGATGGGATCGGATGCCCCCGACAAGGGCGAACTGCATCCCCGTTGCCTGACCCGCGCCGATCTTTACATCGCCGACAGCGCCGCACAGGTCCGGCTGCGCGGCGAATGGCGCGCTGCGCTGGAAAGTGGCGACTGGACCGGCGACGACCCTGCCGAACTGGGCCAGGTGATCGGCGGGCAGGCGAAGGGCCGCACCGATCCGCGCCAGATCACAATTGCCGATCTGACCGGCACCGGGGCGCAGGACACCGCGATGGCGGCACATGTGCTGGAGCGTCTGGCCGATGCTTAAGCTCGACGCGCGCGATATGGAAATCCTGCGTGTGCTCAGCCACCGCGGCCGGATCACCAAGGCGGAACTGGCCGAACAGGTGGGATTGTCGCCCACACCCTGCTGGGAGCGTCTGAAAAAGCTCGAAACCGCGGGAATCATCGAAGGCTACGGTGCGCGCCTGTCGCTGCGCGCCTTTGGCCCGCATGTGGTGGTTTTCGTCGCCTGCGAGCTTGAGGGCCACAAGGCCGAGCATTTCCAGGCCTTCGAGCGGGCGGTGCAACGCTATGAAGAGGTCACCTGGGCCTGGGCGCTGGGCGGCGGATTCGATTACCTTCTGCAGGTCGTAACTCGCGACATCGATGCCTACCAGCGCCTGATCGACGCGCTGCTCGAAGCGCGGGTCGGGCTGGCGCGGTACTACACCTATATCGTCACGAAACCGGTTAAATCCTCGGTCGGGCTACCGCTCGGACTGTTGCTGGACGACTGAAAAGGCCGGGAACGGTGCGCGGCAGAGGAATGGTCTGGCAAGCCGCGCCGGGGCAGAGGAATCCTCTGCCCGGGGCAGTGAATTTGGTCTCACCCTCTGGTGAGGGCGTCCTAGTCTGACCGCAGTCAGGCCAAGGAGGAAACCCCCATGACCGTCCATCGAACCCTACCCAAAACGCCCCTGTCGCAGATTGGTGACGCACGCCTTGTGCGCAGCTTTGCCTATGTCGGCGGAAAGTGGTGCAGCGGCGCCGACAGCGCGGCCTTTGCCGTGACCAACCCCGCCGACGGTGAATGGCTGGGCGAGGTCGCGCAGCTTTCGGGCAAGGATGCCACCCGTGCCGTCGATGTGGCGCAGGCCGCCTTTGCCGATTGGTCCGCCACCCTTCCGCAGGACCGCGCGCGCCTGCTGCGCCGCTGGTACGACCTGATGATCGAACACCGCGAAGACCTGGCGCGAATCATGGTTCTGGAACAGGGCAAGCCGATTTCCGAAGCGCGGGGCGAGATCACCTATGCCGCTGATTTCGTGGAATTCTACGCCGAGGAAACCCGCCGTCCGAACATCGAGGGCGTCACCTCGCATCTGCCAGATGCCGAGGTCGAGCTTTGGCGCGAACCGATGGGTGTCGCGGCCCTCATCACCCCCTGGAACTTTCCCTGCGCCATGCTGACCCGCAAGGCCGCCGCGGCGCTGGCGGCTGGCTGCACGGTGGTCGCGCATCCCAGCGCCGAGACACCGTTTTCCGCGCTGGCATTGGCCGAACTTGCCGATCGCGCGGGCTTTCCGCCGGGCGTCTTCAACGTCGTGACAGGCCAGGCGCCCGAGGTGGTCGCGCCCTGGACGCAGGATGCCCGCGTGCGGGTGCTGTCCTTCACCGGATCGACCGAAATCGGGCGGCTGCTGTACCAGCAGTGCGCGGGCACAGTGAAATCGCTGATCATGGAACTGGGCGGACACGCGCCGGTGCTGGTCTTCGGCGACACGGACCTCGACCAGGCGGTCGACGAGACGATGAAGGCCAAGTTCGCCACCTCCGGCCAGGATTGCCTGGGCGCGAACCGCATCTTCGTGGAGCGTGGCATCTACGACGCCTTTGTCGAAAAGTTCGCCGCCGCCACGCAGAAGCTGACTCTGGGCATCGGCATGGACGATCCCGAGATCGGCCCGCTGATGAACGAAAAGGCCGTCGCCAAGCAGGAGGAGCACGTGGCCGACGCGCTGGAGAAGGGCGCGCGGCTGGTCTGCGGCGGCAAACGCCACGCGCTGGGGCCGCTTTTTTATGAACCGACGGTTCTGGCCGATGTTCCCGCCGATGCGCTGATCCTGCGCGAGGAAACCTTTGGCCCGGTCGCGGCCATCGTGCCGTTCGACAGCGAGGACGAGGTTCTGGCCCGCGCCAATGACAGCGAATATGGCCTTGTCGCCTATGTGCACACGATGGACCCGCGGCGCATTTACCGTCTGGCCCGGGCGCTGCAATTCGGCATGGTCGCCGTCAACCGCACCAAGGTCACCGGCGCGCCAATCCCCTTTGGCGGGATGAAGCAATCGGGCCTGGGCCGCGAAGGCGCGCGTCAGGGCTTGGAGGCGTTCACCGAAATCAAGTATGTGTGCCGCGACTGGGCCTGAGCGCCACACACGCCCCCAAAGGCCCGGGCCGAAAAGTCCGGCGCCTGCGGCGAGAGTTTTCTAGGAAAGAACGGGGAATGGCTGCGCGCCGACCCGCGGAAAGGACAAGACATGCTGAAGAACGATATGCTGGAGCAGTGGGACCGTGAGAATTTCTTCCACCCCTCGACCCACCTTGCGGAATTCGCCCGGGGCAACCTGCCCCAGCGCGTGATCACCGGCGGGACGAACTGCCATATCGAAGATCGCGACGGCAACCGGATGCTGGACGCCTTTGCCGGGCTTTACTGCGTCAACGTGGGCTATGGCCGGCAGGACATTGCCGAGGCGATGGCCACGCAGGCCCGCGAACTGGCCTATTACCACTCTTACGTCGGCCACGGGACCGAGGCGTCGATTACGCTGGCGAAAATGATCATGGACCGCGCGCCCGCGCATATGTCCAAGGTCTATTTCGGCCTGTCGGGTTCGGATGCGAACGAGACCAACATCAAGCTGGTCTGGTATTACAACAACATCCTGGGCCGCCCCGAGAAGAAAAAGATCATTTCGCGCTGGCGCGGCTATCACGGGTCGGGGTTGATGACCGGGTCGCTGACCGGGCTCGAGCTTTTTCACAAGAAGTTCGATCTGCCGCTGAGCCAGGTCATCCACACCGAAGCGCCCTATTACTTCCGGCGGCCCGACATGGCGATGTCCGAGGCGGATTTCGTCGCCCATTGCGCCGCCGAACTTGAGGCGCTGATCGAGGATGAGGGCCCCGAAACCATCGCCGCCTTCATCGGCGAACCGGTTCTGGGCACCGGCGGCATCGTGCCCCCGCCCGAAGGCTACTGGGCCGCGATCCAGGAGGTGCTTGCGAAACACGATATCCTGCTGATCGCCGACGAGGTCGTGACCGGTTTTGGCCGTCTGGGCACGATGTTCGGGTCAGAGCATTACGGGCTGAAGCCCGATCTGATCACCATCGCCAAGGGCCTGACTTCGGCCTATGCGCCGCTCTCGGGGTCGATCGTCAGCGACAGGATGTGGAAGGTGCTTGAGCAGGGCACGGATGAAAACGGCCCCATCGGCCACGGCTGGACCTATTCGGCCCATCCCATCGGTGCCGCGGCGGGTGTCGCGAACCTCAAGCTCATCGACGAGTTGAACCTCGTGCAGAATGCCGGTGAGACCGGCGCCTATCTCAACAAGGTCATGGCCGACGCCGTGGGCGCCCATGCCCATGTGGGCGAGGTTCGCGGCGAAGGCATGTTGTGCGCGGTGGAATTCGTGGAGGACCGCGACAGCCGCACCTTCTTTGACGCGGGCGACAAGGTCGGCGCGCGGCTGGCGGCGGCGTTGCTGGAGCAGGGAGTGATCGCGCGCGCCATGCCGCAGGGCGACATCCTGGGCTTCGCGCCGCCCTTCTGCCTGACCAAGGCCGAAGCCGACGAGGTTGCGGGCAAGACCGCCAAGGCCGTGGCCGAGGTTCTGGGTTAGGAAACGTTTGGGGGGCCGGGAAGATGTCCGGCCCCCTCGCGCGTTAGAAATAGCTGCGCACCAGGCTGCTGGCCAAGAGCGACCAGCCGTCGGCGATGACGAAGAACGCCAATTTGAACGGAAGCGATACGATGGCGGGTGGCACCATCATCATGCCCATCGACATCAGCACCGCCGCAACGACCAGGTCGATGATCAGGAATGGCAGAAAGACCAGAAAACCGATCTGGAACGCGCGACTGATTTCCGACAGCAGAAAGCTCGGGATCAGCACCGACAGCGGGGCCTGCGGTTCCAGCGGGTCGCCACTGGCATCGGGGCGCAGATCGGCCATGGCGGTAAAGGTGTCTGGATCGGTCCGCGCAGCCATGAAGCCGCGAAACGGCTCCAGTCCTAGGGTAAACGCCTCCTCTATGGGGATTTCTTCGTTGATGAGGGGCTGAATGCCCTGGTCCCACGCGGCCTGAAACACCGGCTCCATCACGAAGTAGGTCAGGAACAGTGCCAGGCTGATGATCAGCATGTTGGGCGGCGATTGTTGCAACCCGATGGCCTGCCGCAGAATCGCCAGCACCGTCACGATGAACGGAAAGCAGGTGATCATGATCGCGATGCCGGGCGCGAGGCTGAGCAGCGTGATCAGCGCGATCAGCTGCACGCTGGTCGCGGTGATCGACCCGTCGCCGCCCAGGTCGAGCGAAAACTCCTGCGCCGCAACCGGCCCCGCCCCGGCCACGAGGCCAAGGATCAGCAGCGGAAGAAGGCGGCGGCGCAGGGTCAAGAGGCGGACTGGCTGTCGACGACTTCGGTCATGCGCACGGCAAGCTGGCCATTCTCGTCGCCTTCGATCACCTCGAGCGCACCGATGCCGATCAGCCGGTCGCCCACGTAAAGCTCCACCGGGTCGTCCACGCGCTTGTCGAGCGTCAGAACCGACCCTTCGTCGAGCCGCAGCAGATCGCGGACCAGGGGCCGGGCGCGCCCGACGGACACGGTGATCTCGATCGGGATCGAAGTCAGCTGCGCGCTGCTGTCGCCGCGCGGAGGCTGGGCATCGGGTGCATTATCCATGGGCGGTTTTCCTTGCGTTATCAAAGGTGAAGGCGGTGACGGCTTCGTTGATGCCATTCAGGACGCTGGTCAGGTCGACCTGTTGTTCCACCGCGCCAAAGCGGATGTCGGCCTGGCCTTCGCCGATCGTGTCGCTTTCCACGACGCTGAGCGGGAAACCGAAGTCGCGGGTCAGCAGCGCGCTCACGGCGTCCCTGTTTTCCGGGGCGACGACGATTTCGACGCTGAGGTTGCCTATGGCCCTCGACTGCGCGTGCAGCTGTTCGACTATGTGCAGCCCCAGCGCGTCGCGGGCGAGCGCGGGCAGCAGCGCGTGCACCATGTCATCAAGCAGCGGCGTCATCGCGGCCAGCACATGGCTATAGGCCTCGTGATAGGTGAAGGACAGGTCCTGCAGGTTCTGGGCAAAGTCGCTGGCGATGCGCGTGCGGTCGTCGGATTGGGCGCGTATCGCGTCGTCCCACCCGGCCTTGTACCCGTCCTCGAATGATTCAAGCTTGATCCCTTCCAGGTCGACATCGTTCAACGGCGCGCCGCCGGGGGCGGTCGCGGGCGGGGTGGACTGGCCGAAATCCTCAAGCAGATCGCGCAGGGCCATCAGCGTACCTCCTCCGACTCGTCAAGCCAGGAGCGCAGGATTTCCACCGTCTCTTCCCGGCGCTGGTCGATCAGGCCGCGCAGACGGTCAACGGGATCGTCCGACACCGGCGTGTTGAAATCGGCCAGCACGTTGTCCCCGCCCCCCGATGCGGAGGCGAGCACCGGCAGGTTGCCAAAGCCCTCTTCGGGTTCGATCTCTCCGGTCAGGGCATCGGTCGCGGCCGGAGGCAGCGCCCCGGATGTGTCGAGCGACGTCGGGGCGGGCAAGGCCGCCGTCTGCGGCGCGCTCAGGATCGGGCGCACCACGAACAGCCCGAGGATCAGAGCGACAACCCCAAGGATCGCCATCTGGATCAGCGCCATGGTGTCGAGCGCGGTGGAGAAAAGCCCCGGCTCCTGTGCTTCGGTGCCCAGCCCGTCGGGACGTTCGAAGGGCATAGAGCGGATGGTGATCATGTCGCCGCGCGTCTCCTCGAACCCGACGGCCGAGGCAACGAGATCGCGAAGCGCCTCGAGCTGCGGATCGGGCATCGGCACGAATTGCGGCGTGCCATCGGCCCCTGTCTCGAAGCTGCCGTTGACCAGCACCGCCACTGTCAGGCGTTTGATCGCCCCAGGCGCACGGGTGATTTCCCGCGTGGTTTCAGACACTTCGAAGTTCAGCCGCTCGCGGGTTTCGCTGTTCTGGCTGCTGGAACTATCGCCTTCTGCGGCGGCGCCGTCGGGCACGTTCGAGGCTACGGTGACGTCGCCGCCGCCGGTATCCTGCGACTGGCTGCTGGTTTCGGCGGTGTCCGAGCTGATCACCACGCGATTTTCCGGATCGAAGCGGCGTTCTAGGATCGATTCGGTTTCGGTCACCGTGTCCACGCTCACCTCGACCACCGCGTTGCCCAGGCCCACCCGCGCCTCGACCAGGCGCTGCACGCGGTCGCGCAGCTGCCGCGCCTTGTCATCGGCATTGCTGCCGGTGGTGGCATCCTCGTCCCCGCCGATCAGGCCGCCGCGCCCGTCGATCACCGACACCTCTGCGGCATCGAGCCCGGGCACTGCCGAGGCGACAAGAAACCGCAGCGCGCGGGCCTGCGGCGGGGTCAGCGCCGCGCCGGTGGTGCTGACCGAGATCGAGGCCGAGGGCGTCACGTCACGCTGGAACGGGTTGGCGCCGGAATTGGCGATATGCACTCGCGCGGTTGCAATATGCGGGCTGGCGATGATCGTGCGGGCCAGTTCCCCCTCTTTCGCGCGCCAGTAGGCGGCGTCGAACATTTGCGACGTGGTGCCAAAGCCCGAAAGCTGATCCAGAAGCTCGTAGCCCTGGCCGGAGTTGGCAGGCAGTCCCTCGCTCGCCAAGGTCAGGCGCAGGCTGTCACGATCGGCGGCGGGTACGAAAATGGCACCGCCGCGTACATCATAGGGGATGCCGCGCTGTTCCAGCGCGCTCACCACCTCGCCCGCCGCGCCGGGTTCGAGGCCCGCGTAGAGCAGCGACAGGTTCGGGGTGGACGCGATTCGCGCCATCGCAAGCACCGCGGCAAAGACCGCAACCGTGGCGCCGATCACCCAAATGCGGCGCTTTGCGCCAAGGCTGTTCCAAACCGTCAGGACCTGCTGCAAGACCCACCTCCGCTTCGCCGTTCTGGCGTTACACTCGGCGCCCTGTTTGGCCCATCAGCCTTAACAACCCGTTAGTTCCTGTCGGCTAAAACAAAGCTCGACAGCAGAGAGGGTCGAGGATGAGTGACGCAACCGCGACGGAACCGGAAGCCATTGGCAAACCATCGAAAATGCCGCTCATCGCCGGGATCGTTCTGGCGGTTCTTGGCGGTGGCGGCGGCTTTTACGCGGCCTGGTCCGGGCTGATTCCCGGCCTGGGTGGCGACGCCCATGCCGAAGCGGATGCACATGCCGAGGCCGAGCATGGGCCAGAGGTGACGCCGCTGCCCGACATCGGCTTTGTTGCCCTGCCGCAGCTGGTGGTGTCGCTTGGCCCCGGGTCCAGCAAGGAACATCTGATCTTTCGCGCCGACCTCGAAGTGCCCAGCACCTACCTGAGCGAGGTCGAGAGCATCCAGTCGCGGGTTGTCGATGTGCTCAACAGCTATCTGCGGGCGCTCGAGCCGCGCGATCTCGAAGCGCCGTCGGCCCTGATCAAGCTGCGCGCGCAGATGTTGCGGCGCATCCAGCTCGTCACCGGGGAGGGGCGCGTGCGCGACCTGCTGGTGATGGAGTTCGTTCTGAATTGAATATGACGGAAAGAGGTGCCTGACATGGCGATGATTGCGGATATCCTGCTGGCCGCGGGGGCCCTTGGGGCCGGGTTCTACTGCTTCGTTCTGGCCCGGCGGCTGGCGCGGTTCAACGACCTGGAAAACGGTGTTGGCGGCGCCGTTGCGGTACTGTCGGCGCAGGTCGACGACATGACCCGCACGCTGGGCGCGGCGCAGAAAACCGCCGCATCCTCCACCGAATCGCTGCAGGCGCTGACCGAACGGGCGGAGCAGGTGGCCAAGCGGCTGGAGCTCATGATGGCATCGATGCACGATCTGCCGGACACGCCGCCCCCCGCACCGCCCGCCGCCGCCCCCGATCCGGCAGAGCCGGTGTTCGTGCGCCGCGCACAGCGGGCGGCATCACGATGAGGGGGCTGCGGAAATCCGGCGCCGGGCACAGGCGCGGGCGCGGATCGCTTGCGTTGATCGGCGGGCTGCTGATCGGGTCGGCGCTGGTGCGGATCGGATCGGAAACCGGTCAGGCGCTGGCCGAGGAACACGGCGGGCCGGCCTCTGCCGACACCGCGGCCCACGCCCCGGCGATGGCCACGACCGAGGCCGAGCTTCTGCCGATGCTGGAGGCGCTCAAGTCCCGCGAGGCGCGGCTGGAGAAGCGCGAAAATGACCTGCGCGTGCGTATCCAGGCGCTGTCGGTCGCCGAAGAGGAGATCGACCGCAAGCTGGAGGCCATGGCAACGGCCGAGGACAAGCTGCGCGCGACGCTGGCCCTGGCGCAGACCGCGGCAGAAGATGACCTGACCCGGCTCACGGATGTCTATGCCAACATGAAACCCAAGCAGGCCGCGGCGCTGTTCGAGCAGATGGACCCGGAGTTTGCCGCCGGGTTCCTGGGCCGTATGCGCGCGGATGCTGCCGCCGCGATCATGGCGGGGCTGAGCCCGCAGGCGGCCTATACGGTCAGCGTGGTGCTGGCCGGGCGGAATGCCGATGTACCCAAGGAATGACGCTGAGGCGCCTCCCTTGCCAAGGGGGGCGCATGCATGGCACGCTTGCGCCGCCGATCCGGCCCTTTTCGCCAGCGGGCGGCTGCCCTATCTGTGATGGACAGCGCAGGCACCAGGGGCTAACCAGACCGTCATGGCCAAACCGAAGACAGATTCGAACTACAAGGTAATCGCCGAAAACCGGCGCGCGCGCTATGACTATGCCATCGAGGATGACCTTGAGTGCGGCATCGTCCTGCAGGGGCCCGAGGTCAAATCCCTGCGCGAGAACTCTGCCAATATCGCCGAAAGCTATGCCGCCGTCGAAGAGGGCGAGCTGTGGCTCGTGAACTCCTACATCGCGCCTTACGAAAAGGCGATGTTCGGGCACGACGAACGCCGCCGCCGCAAGCTGCTGGTCAATCGCAAGGAAATGTCGCGGCTGTGGAACGACACGCAGCGCAAGGGCATGACCCTCGTGCCGCTGGTGCTGTACTTCAACCACAAGGGCGTCGCGAAGATCAAGATCGGCATCGCCAAGGGCAAGAAGAACCACGACAAGCGTGAAACCGAGGCCAAACGCGACTGGTCCCGCCAGAAACAGCGGCTTTTGCGTCAGCACAGCTGACCCCTCGGACCCTTGCCAGCCGTGCCCGTCGGGCATATGCACAGGGCGTTCACCGCTGAGGGGGAAGCAATGTCTCAAGACGATCCAAAGACCCTGGTGTCGACCGGCTGGCTGGCCCAACATCTGAAGGATCCCGATCTGCGGATACTCGATGCCAGCTGGTACCTGCCCGATGCGGGCCGCGATCCGCGCGCCGAATACGACGCGGCGCATATCCCCGGCGCCCGCTTCTTCGACATGGACGACATCAGCGATCAGCGGTCGGACCTGCCGCACATGGCCCCGCCGGTCGAGAAATTCATGTCGCGGCTGCGCGCAATGGGTGTGGGCGACGGTCATCAGGTTGTGGTCTATGATGGTGCGGGGCTGTTTTCGGCCGCCCGGGTCTGGTGGCTTTTCCGGCTTATGGGCCAGGACAATATCGCCGTGCTGGACGGCGGTCTGCCGAAATGGCAGGCCGAGGGCCGCGAGGTCGAGGATATGCCCCCCGTCGTGCGCGACAGGCACATGACCGTGCGCCGCCAGAACAGCCTTGTGAAGGATGTGACCCAGGTGTCCGCCGCGTCGAAGCTGCAGGACACCGAGATTATCGACGCCCGCTCTGCCGCGCGGTTCCGAGGCGATGCGCCCGAGCCGCGCGAAGGGCTGCGCGCCGGGCACATTCCGGGATCGAAGAACGTGCACTACGCCAGCCTTCTGAACGACGACGGCACCATGAAGGACCCCGACGCGCTGCGCCGCGTCTTCGAGGACGCGGGCGTCGATCTGTCCAAACCCGCGATCACCACCTGCGGATCGGGGGTGACGGCGGCGATCCTCAGCCTTGCCATGGAACGCATGGGCAAGACCGATCACGCGCTTTATGACGGGTCCTGGTCCGAATGGGGCATGTTCCCCGGCCTTCCCATCGAAACCGGCCCCGTGGCCACCGGAGACACCTGATGTTCGAAACGCTCAAAGAGCAACCCGCCGACAAGATCCTGATGCTGATGCAGGCCTACAAGGACGATCCGCGCGACACCAAGATCGACTTGGGCGTCGGCGTCTACAAGGACGCGTCGGGCAACACCCCGATCATGCGCGCCATCAAGGCGGCAGAGGCGCAGCTGCTGGAAGCAGAGACCACCAAGGCCTACACCGGCCTTGCGGGCGATCCCGGCTTTGCCGATGCGATGGTCGCGCTGGTGCTGGGCGACGCGGTGCCGCGCGCCAACGTGGCCGCGGCGGCGACGCCGGGCGGCACAGGGGCGGTGCGGCAGGCATTTGACATGATCCGGCAGGCTAACCCCGGCGCGCGGGTGTTCGTCAGCGATCCGACCTGGCCCAACCATCTGTCGATCCTCAAGCACATGGGGATCGATATGGTGCCCTATCGCTATTTCGACGACGAAACCCGCGGCGTTGCCTTCGACGCGATGCTCGAAGATATCGGCAAGGCGGGCAAGGGCGACATCGTGCTGCTGCACGGCTGCTGCCACAACCCGACCGGTGCCAACCTCAACATGTCGCAATGGCAAGAGGTCGTGGCGTCGCTGCAGAAGACCGGCGCGACGCCGATGATCGACATCGCCTACCAAGGCTTTGGCGACGGTCTGGACGCCGATGCCGAGGCGACGCGGCTGGTGGCCTCGTCGTTGCCCGAATGCCTGATCGCGGCCAGCTGTTCCAAGAACTTCGGCATTTACCGCGAACGCACGGGGCTGCTGATGGCCGTGGCGCAGGACGAAGGCGCGAAAAAGCTGAACCAAGGCACACTGAATTACCTCAACAGGCAGAACTTCAGCTTTCCGCCGGATCACGGCGCGCGGCTGGTCACGATGATCCTGAACGACGATGCCCTGCGCGCCGATTGGATGGCCGAACTCGAAGAGATGCGGAACGCCATGCTGGGCCTGCGCGAGGATCTGGCGGCTGAACTGCGGCGGCTGTCCGGGTCGGACCGCTTCGGCTTCATCGCGCAGCATCGCGGGATGTTCTCGCGGCTGGGGACGAGCCCCGAGATGGTCGAGAAACTGCGTGCCGATCATGGCATCTACATGGTCAGCGATTCGCGGCTCAATATCGCCGGTTTGAACAAGACCCCGGGGCGGTTTGGGCCAACGCCCATGGGCGCGGGCGCAATCTCACCCGGTGGGGGGGGGCCGACCCGGCCCGCCGCGTTCCGTGTCAAAGCGTGTCCATCTTCCGCGCCAGTTTCGCGTCCAGCGTCGACAGCCCGTCGACGTCATGGGTGGTCAGCGTCACCTCGACCGTCTTGTAGACATTTGACCATTCGGGGTGGTGGTTCCATTTCTCCGCCCAGATCGCGGCGCGGGTCATCCAGCTGAACGCATCGACGAAATTGTCGAACTCAAAGGTCTTGTGGATCGCGTCGCGCCCGTCGACCATTTCCCAACCACTGTCGAAAAGCGGCTGCAACACGGTCTTGCGGGCGGTGTCGGACAGGTGTTCGGTCATGGCTGTTCCTCCTGACGGTTCTTGCGAAACGGCCCGTAGGCCGTCAGTATTTCGATGTCTTCGTCGACGGCGGCGCGCTCGGCCTCGAGGTAGCGCGCGACCGCTTCGGCAAAGCCCTTGTCGGCCATCCAGTGCAGCGAATGGGTCTGCACGGGCAGGTATCCCCGCGCGAGCTTGTGTTCGCCCTGCGCGCCGGCCTCGACCCGGCCGAGGCCCATGGCGATGGCCAGGTCGATGGCCTGATAGTAGCACGCCTCGAAGTGCAGGCAGGGATGATCTTCGATACAGCCCCAGTAGCGGCCAAAGAGCGTGTCCCGCCCGATCAGGTTGAGCGCCCCTGCGACATAGGCATCGTCGCGCCGTGCAAGGATCAACGCGATATCGTCGCGCAGGGTTTCCTGCGCGATGTCGAAAAACCGTCGGGTCAGGTAGGGACTGCCCCATTTGCGCGCGCCGGTGTCCTGGTAGAAGATCCAGAAGGCATCCCAGTGCTCGGGACGGATATCGTCGCCGGTCAGCACCTCGATCTGCCCACCAAAATCCTGCGCAACCCTGCGTTCCTTTCGGATCGCCTTGCGCTTGCGCGAACTCAGCGTGGCAAGGAAGGCGTCGAAATCAGCGTAATCCTCGTTGACCCAGTGGAATTGCTGAGTGGTGCGCCGTAAAAGGCCCATCTTCTCGCCCGCGACGGCCTCGGCCTCGGTGCAGAAGGTGACGTGCAGCGACGACAGTTCGTTGTCCACGGCCAGTTGCACGGCCCCCTGCACCAGCGCCGACATGCCCACCGCCTCGAACCCCGGGCGGGTCAGAAAGCGCCTGCCCGTCGCCGGTGTGAAGGGTACGGCGATCTGCAACTTGGGATAATAGCGCCCGCCCGCGTGTTCGAGCGCATGCGCCCAGTTGTGATCGAAAATGTATTCGCCCTGGCTGTGCCCCTTGGCGTAAAGCGGCGCGCAGGCGATGATCTGGCCGTCCATCTCGGCAATGAAATACCTTGGGTCCCAGCCGGTGCGCGGACCGACCGATCCGGACTGTTCCAGCGCCAGCAGGAACCTGTGGGTGGTGAACGGATCATGAGGGCGGCCGCCATCCGCCGCCTCGGGACAGGCGCAGGCGTCCCACTCCGCGGCGTCGATCTGCGACAACGAGGTCAGGACGTTGATGGCAATGGTGGATTCGCTGTCTGGCCTGATCATGGATGCCCCTTCCACGGGGTTATCTGTGCCTTGGCCGGATGGGTTCAAGCGTCGTAACCCTCAAACGTGATATTGTCGGCGACACGGCGGGCGGTCGCCTCGGCTTCGGCGCTGCGGATGGTCCAGCACAGGATCGCGGCCCCTTGGGCCTTGATCTCGGCAACGCGCGGGCGGTCCAGATCGGCGGCCTCGTGGCTGATGAAGGACGCGCCGGTGCGTGCGTAATCGGGAATGGTGCGCAGGTGATCTCGAACCCGGGCCGGAAGGGTCTGCCAGTTGTCGGCGTCATAGGCGGATGTGGTCAGTCCGCGCGGTACGCCGGGGGCCAACCGGGCCATTTCGGCGACGCTGTGGGGGTTGAAGGACATGACGGCGACGGGGCCGTCATAGCTGTCCAGGGTACGGGCCGTCGCGGCCTCCAGCCGACCGACCCGGTCGCCCATAATGCCGTCCTGATCCTTGAGTTCGATCAGCAGCGGTACACGGCCCGCCACGAGCGCCAGGATGTCGTCGAGCGTCGGGATGCCCTCATCCCCGCCGGTCAGGGGAATGCCCGCGAGCGCTTCTGCGCTGTGCTGTGCCACGGGGCCGGTGTCGGCGGTCAGACGGCGCAGATCGTAGTCGTGGAACACCATTGGGACGCCGTCGCTTGACAGCTGCAGATCGATCTCGATCCCGTAGCCCGCGTCGATGGCCCGCCGGACCGCAGCGCGGGAATTCTCTGGCGCGCCGGGGCCGTGCAGGGCCCGGTGGGCAAGGGGCCTGCGCAGAAAGGCCGAGGGCAGGGCGGGCATGTCACTCGATCTCGAAGATGCCTTCGATCTCGACCGCGACGCCCATGGGCAGCGAGGCCGCCGATACGGCAGAGCGCGCGTGACGGCCGGTATCGCCAAGGATGTCGACCAGCAGGTCCGAGGCGCCGTTGATGACCTTGGGCTGGTCGGTGAACTCCTGGGTGGAGTTGACGAAGCCCGTGAGCTTGATCACCTGCTTGAGCCGCCCGAGGTCACCGGCACAGGCCACGCGGACCTGCGCCAGAAGGCTGAGCGCACAGGATTTGGCGGCCTCGGCGCCAGCCTCGACCGACATGTCATCGCCCAGCTTGCCCTTGATCAGCCCGTCCGGGCTGTTGGAAATCTGGCCCGAGACATAGACAAGGTTGCCGCTGACGACGAAGGGAACGTAGTTCGCGGCGGGGGCCGGGGCGTCGGGCAGGGTCAGCCCCAGTTCGGTCAGTCGGGTTTCGATTTCAAGTGTCATGGTGCGGCCCTTTCCAGTAGCGTCAGCCGCCACGCTAGGCGCTGCGAGGAGGTCCCGCAAGGGGCCGAAGAGCGGCTCTTCCGCCCGTGCGGGCGTCCTCGCCTCAGCTTTCGCGGAAGGCGCGGGCGAAATAGTCGGTGAAGGGCTTGACCAGATAGGCCAGCGGCGTGCGGTCCGCCGTGCGGATGAACGCCTCGACCGGCATTCCAGGGATGAGCGTGCTGCCTTCGGGCAGGCGGTCGACCTCCCCTTCGGAAAGCACGATCTCGGCCCGGTAGAAGCTGATCTGCGAATTTTCGTCCTGAAACGCATCCGCCGAGATCTGCACGACCCGCCCGAAAAGTTCGGGCGTCTGGCGCTGGTCCAGCGCGGGAAAGCGCAGCGACACCGTCTGGTCGAGGAAAAGCTGGTCGATGTGGATCGGCAGAACCTCGGCGGCGATGATCAGCGGGCGGTCCTGCGGCACCAGGAACATCACCGGATCGGCGGGCCGGATCACCGAACGGGGCGTGAAGACCCGCAAACCGTAGACCACGCCCGACACCGGGGCGGTGATTTCCATCCGGGCCAGCCGTTCGCGCAGCGCGCGCCGCTGCTCGCCCAGCTCGCGTTCGCGGTACTGCAGATCGCGCAGGGTTGTGATCGCCTCCTCGCGCCGCTGGGTGCCGAGCTTGAGGATCTCGATATCGATCTCGGTCACGCGGCCCTCGGCCTGGGCCTTCTGCGCGGTCAACTCTCCGACACTGCCCAAAAGCCGCGCCTGTTCGCGTTGCAGCGCCGACACGCGGCTGGCCTGTGCAAGGCCCCGGTCCAGCAGCGATTGCTGGTCGGTCAGCTCATCCTCGATCAGGGCCAGCTGTTCGGTCAGGGCCGTCTGCTGCGCCTCGATCCCGGTGATCTGATCCGCAATCTGCTGGCTGCGCTTGCCCAGCTGGTCGATCTCGCGCGCGACGGAATCGCGGCGCGCGTTGAAGAGGTTGCGCTGTCCGTCGACCAGTTCGGCCACTTCGGGGTCGGTTTCAGCCCGTTCCAGAACGTCGTCTTCAAAGGTGATGCTGTCCTGATTGTCCCGTTCCGCCGCCAGCCGGGCGCGACGGGCGCGCAGTTCGAAATACTGTCCTTCGACAATGGTCAATTCTGATTGCAGCAGGTTCGGGTCAAGCCGCAAGAGCGGTTGGCCCGCGCTGACAAGATCGCCTTCGTCGACCAGGATTTCCGCCACCACGCCGCCATCGGGGTGCTGAACCACCTGCCGGTTCTGGTCGACCTCGATCTGCCCCGACGCGATGATCGCGCCCGAGATGTTCGTCGTCGCGGCCCAGGTGCCGAACCCGCCCACGAGCAGCAGCAGGGTGACCAGGCCCAAGATCATGGGGCCGCGCAGCGGAAAGTCCGACCGGTCGCTCATCGCACGCCTCCCGGGGTGGTTGCGGTCTGGATCTGATGATGGTTCTTGACCATCTGGCGCAGCACCTCGTCCTTGGGGCCAAAGGCGGCGCGGCTGCCACCGTCCAGCATCAGCAGCATGTCGCATTCCTTGATCGCCGCGGGGCGGTGCGCCATGATCAGCACCGACCGGCCCTGATCCTTCATCGTGCGGATCGCGGCGTTGACCGCTTCGGAGCCTTCGTTATCGAGGTTCGAATTCGGCTCGTCCAGCACCAGGATCATCGGATCGCCGTACATCGCCCGCGCAAGGCCGATGCGCTGCATCTGCCCGCCCGACAACCGTCCGCCGGTTGCGGTGACGCGGGTGTCATAGCCGTCGGGCAGCTTCAGGATCATGTCATGCGCCGCGGCCTTCTTGGCCGCCTCGACAACCATGGCGGCATCGGGCTGGGATGACAGGCGGGCGATGTTTTCCGCGATGGTGCCATCGAAGAGCGTCACCCGCTGTGGCAGATAGCCGATGTATTTGCCCAGCACATCCGGCGCGTATTGATCCAGCGACGCGCCATCCAGCCGGATCTTGCCTCCGGCAGGGGGCCAGACCCCGGTCAGCGCCCGCGCGAGCGTGGATTTGCCGGCCCCCGACGGGCCGATCACCCCGATCGCCTGCCCGGGCAGCACGTGGAAGCTCACGAGCCGCAGTGCCGCCTGCTGTTCGCCCGGCGGCACGACGGTCAGCTGCATCACGTCCAGCTTGGCCTGTGGTTTGGGCAGGTCGGTGCGCGGTGCCTCGGGCGGAACCTCGGTCAGCAGCTGGGCGAGGTTGGCCCAGCCCTTGCGCGCGCGCTGCACCATGGCCCATTGCCCGATGGCCAGCTCGATCGGGGCCAGCGCGCGGCCCATCAGGATCGAACCGGCGATCATCGCGCCAGGTGTCAGTTCCCCCAGCAGCACCAGATAGGCGCCCAAGCCCAGCATCGCCGATTGCAGCAACAGCCGCAGCGTACGGGTCAGCGTGGTGAAACTGCCCAGCAGATCCGACGAGGAGATCTGCCCGCGCAGCGCATCCCGGCGCGCGCCTTCCCAGCGGCGGAAGGCGTCGCCGCGCATGCCCATGGCCTGCACCATCTCGGATTCGCCGCGGATCTGGTCAGAGATCTGCTCGGCCTTGAAGGTCGCGATGTTGGATTTGAGGCCCGGATTGCGGGTCACCATCTGGTTGATCACGGCGATGGCGATCAGAACAGCGCCCCCGGTCACGGCCAGATAGCCCAACCAGGGGTGAAAAAGCATGATCCCGAACAGGAACACCGGCGTCCAGGGCACGTCGAAGACCGCCATCAGCACCGGCGAGGACATCAGCCGCTGCACCGATTCCAGATCGCGCAGGCCGGTCGCCGACAGCTCATCGGGTTTCACGGCGGCACGGCGCAGCACGGCGTCGAAGACCCGCAGGTCAAGCGCGGCCTGGAACCGCGCCGCGACCCGGCCCATGACCCGGCCCCGGACATAGTCCAGTAGCCCCATCATGCCGTAAAGAAAGACCACGATGACCGACAGCGCGATCAGCGTCGCGACCGACCGCGACCCCAGCACGCGGTCATAGACCTGCAGCATGTAAAGCGGGCCGGTCAGCATCAGCATGTTCACGAAGAAGCTGAAGATGCCGACGAACCAGAAATAGGCGCGGCTTTGGCGGCGTGCGGCCTTGAGCTCTTCGAGACCGGTCATGGGGCGATTTTGTGTCATGTCAGAAAAAGGCCCCCGGACTGCGGCAAAGCGATGGACAAGGGAAGGTCCTTTCAGGGTGATACGCCAATCGCGGGCGAGCTGCCAAACCATTTGCGGCACATGCGCGGCCGCGCATTGTCAGTTTCCGCCCAGGATATCGCGCAGCAGCTGGTTCACGAAGCCCTCGATCGGGTCTTCCTGACGGCGCTGGCGCTGGGGTTGCTGCGGCTGTTGCTGGGCGGCCTGCGGGGCGGGGGCAGGCGTCGGCTGGGGCCTTTGCGGTACGATCATCGGCAGGGGTCGGGCGGGCAGGCCGTCATGCACGCGGACCATCACCTCGCGCCAGATGTCCGCAGGCAGGCCGCCGCCGGTGACGCCGGTCAGCGGTGAATTGTCGTCGTTGCCCATCCAGACACCTGCGACGTAATCGGCAGTGAAGCCGACGAACCACGCGTCGCGGGCCGCCTGGGTGGTGCCGGTCTTGCCTGCGGCCTCGCGTCCGTCAAGCCGGGCGCGGCGGCCTGTGCCTTCGGACACGACCTTTTCCATCATGAAGATCAGTTGGCGGGCCGCCTCTTCCTGGATGACCCGTTCGCCAATGCCGCCGCCCGCGCCGATCATCGGTTCGGGATCGCCCTTGATGCGCAGTTCACGCAGGCCGTAGGGCCGCACAGAAGATCCGCCGTTCAGGATGCCGGCATAAGCCCCTGTCATCTCGAGCAGCGAGGATTCGGAGGCGCCAAGCGCCAGGGCGGGGGTGTCGGCCAGGTCGGACTTGATGCCGAAATCATCCGCCACCCGCCGCACCAGGTCGCGCCCCACAGCTTCGGAGATCTTCACCGCCGGGATGTTGCGCGAATCCTTCAGCGCCGTGGTCAGGGTCATGCGACCGGCGAAATCGTTGGTGTAGTTGTCGGGGCACCACTGACCGGACCCGGGAATGTTCATGCAGAAGGGTTCGTCCACCACGGTGTCGTAGGGGCCGTAGCCCAGTTCCAGCGCCGTGGCATAGACAAAGGGTTTGAACGCCGATCCGGTCTGCCGCTTGGCCTGCGTCGCGCGGTTGAAAACGCCCGACACGCCGGTTTTCCGCCCCCCGACCATGGCCCGCACGGCGCCATCGGCACCCATCACGACGATGGCCGCCTGGGCGGTCGATCCTTCCTTGACCTTGGTTTCAAAGATGACCTTCATCGCCTCTTCGGCGGCGGTCTGCAGGCGCTGATCCAGGGTCGTCGCAATCTCGACATCCTGGCGCGATTCCACCGATGCGAAATCGGGGATCGTATCCATCACCCAGTCGGCGAAGTATCCCCCGGCGCGGGCCTCTGCCGCGTCGGACAGGGTGGCGGGGTTCGCGAGCGCCGACTCGGCTTCGGCGCTGCTGAGGTATCCCTGATCCTCCATCAGCCGCAGCACGGTCGCGGCGCGATTGCGCGATCGTTCGATGTTGCCGGTGGGCGCCAGCGTCGACGGCGCTGTCAGCAACCCCGCCAGCATCGCCGCCTCTGCTGCGTTGACGGCGGCGGCGGGTTTGCCGAAATACCGTTGTGCCGCCGCTTCGGCACCGTAGGCGCCGCCGCCCATGTAGGCGCGGTTGAGATAGATCGACAGGATGTCGTCCTTGGAATACTTGGCCTCCATCGCCAGCGCATAAAGCGCCTCCTTGCCTTTGCGGACCAGAGAGGTGCGGCGGCAGTCGGCCACATACTCGGCCTCTGTTTCCCAGACATCGGGGTCGAATTCCACGCCCAGGCACAGCAGCTTGGCCGTCTGCTGGGTTATGGTCGACCCGCCATGGCCCTGCAGCGGCCCCCGGCCTTCGCGCAGATTGATGCGGATGGCGCTGGCGATGCCGATGGGATCGATGCCGGGATGCAGGTGAAAGCGGCGATCCTCGGTCGCGATGACCGCATCGCGCAGGTAGGGCGACACGCTGTCGGCGGTCACGACGCCGCCGAACTGATCGCCACGCCAGGCAAAGACGTCGCCACGCCGGTCGAGCAGCGTGACCGAACCGCGCGCGCGCCCGTCCAGAAGCTGCGCCACATCAGGCAGGGTGGCATAGACATAGCCCACACCCAAACCCAACAGGATCAGCACCACAGCCGTCAGGCGCCAGGTCAGCCGCCAGATAATGGCGAGAATCCAGCCGAAGATGCCCAGCACGAAGGCCACAAGCCGCCCGAAGAGACCCTTGGGCGCAGCGGCCTTGCGGCGGGCCGGTTTGGTCGCCTTGCGCTTTTTCGGCGCGGGTTTCTTTGCTGCTTTGCGGGGATAACGGCGGTCGGCCACGAGCCGACCTTTTCCACGACCTGAATCACTCATTTATCTCTGCCCGGCTTTCTGCCCTTTGGCGGCAGAATAAACCCATTGCGCGCGGTTGTAGACCGGTGTTGCGCGCATTTGCAGTTTTTTATTGTGCCTAAATTTTGCGCTTTGTTGGCGATTTGTGCAAATTTTGTGCAACAAGGCGGTTTCCACGCCCCCCACTTCGGCTTTCTGACCTTTCAACTCCGGGCTTTGGGCATCTTCCTGCTCACACAGATCGCAGGCCCCGACCTGCCAAACCGAAAGGGACCAAGGTGAAACTCATCATTGCGACGATCAAGCCGTTCAAGCTCGAGGAGGTCCGCGAAGCGCTCACCTCTATCGGTGTCCGCGGCATGATGGTGACAGAAATCAAGGGCTTCGGCTCGCAATCGGGTCACACGGAGATCTACCGCGGCGCTGAATATGCCGTGAATTTCGTGCCCAAGATCAAGCTGGAAATCGTGGTGGCGGCGTCGATGGCCGACCAGGTCGTCGAAACCATTTCGAAGACCGCACAGACCGGCAAGATCGGCGACGGCAAGATTTTTGTTCTGGATGTGCTGCAGGCCGTACGCGTGCGGACCGGCGAAACCAACGCAGACGCGCTTTGAACGCGGCAATAAGAGTAGGGACTCGGACACAATGAAACTTCTCAAGACACTTGCCCCGGCCGTGGCACTGATCGCGCTGCCCAGCCTGGGCCTTGCGCAAGAGGCGGCAGAGGCCGCAGAGGCGGCCCCGGACATCAATCCGTACATCTTTACGACGCTGCTGTTCCTGATCGGCGGCTTCCTCGTGTTCTGGATGGCCGCGGGCTTTGCCATGCTCGAAGCGGGCCTTGTGCGCTCCAAGAACGTGACGATGCAGCTCACCAAGAACATCGCGCTCTTTTCGATTGCCGCGATCATGTACTGGCTCGTGGGCTTCAACCTGATGTACCCGGGCGACGGCTGGACCATCGCGGGCTATGTCGGCATCCTGTTCTCGCCCACCGTGCTGGAGCCCGTGGGGCTTGATGCCTCTGCGGCGGCGCTGGATTACGCGTCGGTCGGGTCGGACTTCTTCTTTCAGCTGATGTTCTGCGCGACCACCGCGTCGATCGTGTCCGGTACGCTGGCCGAGCGGATCAAGCTTTGGCCGTTCCTGATCTTCGTGATCGTGCTGACCGGCTTCATCTACCCGATCGAAGCATCCTGGCAGTGGGGCGGCGGCTGGCTGTCCGAAGCAGGCTTCTCCGACTTCGCAGGCTCGACGCTCGTGCACGCTGCCGGTGGCTTTGCAGCCCTCGCCGGTGCCCTGATCCTGGGTCCGCGGATCGGCAAGTACAAGGATGGCCGCACCGTTCCGATGCCGGGTTCGAACCTTGCACTCGCCACGCTGGGCACGTTCATCCTGTGGCTGGGCTGGTTCGGCTTCAACGGCGGTTCGCAGCTGGCTGCGGGCACCGTGGGTGACATCACCGATGTGTCGCGCATCTTTGCCAACACCAACATGGCCGCCGCTGCCGGTGCCGTCGCGGCGCTGATCCTGACGCAGGTCATGTACAAGAAGCCCGACCTCACGATGACCCTGAACGGCGCACTGGCCGGTCTGGTGTCGATCACCGCGGGTCCGCTTGACCCGTCGCTGTTCGGCGCGCTCTGGATCGGTGCCGTCGGTGGTATCATCGTGGTCTTCACCGTGCCGATGCTGGACAAGATGAAGATTGACGACGTCGTCGGCGCCATCCCGGTCCACCTGATCGCCGGTATCTGGGGCACCCTGGCCGTGCCGTTCTACACCGAAGGCACCTCGTTCGCGATCCAGGCGCTCGGCGTGATCTCGATCGGTATCTTCGTCTTCGTGGTGTCCGCCGTGGTGTGGTTCATCCTCAAGGCGACCATGGGCATCCGCGTCAGCGAAGAGGCCGAGATCAACGGTCTCGACATGGCCGAACTGGGCATGGAGGCCTATCCGGACTTCTCCAAAGGCTGATTATCCTCCTTCCGTCAGTCTTTTGTGACCAACTGCCCGGGCGTTCGCGCCCGGGTTTTTTGTTGCGGCATGCCGGAGGATGAAGCGCTGTCCGCCCGGTCGGTCAGGGCGTGACGCGTTTCGGTGCGCCGCTGGCCATGTCGGTGCCCATGTAAGGCAGCTTGGCCTCTTTCCATTTGCCAAAGCCACCGCCCAGATGCGCGAGCTTCTCGAACCCCGCCTCCAGCGCCATGCGCGCCATCTTTTCAGAGCGCAGGCCCGACCCGCAGTGCAGGACGATGCGCTTGTCGCTTTGTCCGGGCAGGTTGGCCGGCTCAAAGAACGCCATCGGCATCAAGAGCGCGCCGGGGATGTGTTCGAACATGTATTCCTGCGGGGTGCGCACGTCGATCAGCACGATCTCGTGCGCCTCCAGCGCCTGTGCGACCTCTTCCGGGGTCCAGGTTTCCAGCGTGGCGGTTCCGATGGTTTCGGTCTGCATGATCATTCCTTTCAGAAGTGGTTCGCGGGGATCTTGAAATAGTTGCGCCCGTCGGCCTCTGGCGCTGGCAGACGACCGCCGCGCAGGTTGACCTGCAGCGCGTGCAGCATCCGGTCGGGCAGGGCGAGGGTCGCGTCGCGTTCGTCGCGCAGCTTGCAATACGCGGCCTCGGAAACGCCGCCGCCGACATGCGGGTTGTGTGCACGGTGATCGGCGACCGATGCCTCCCACGCCGGATCGGTGCGGTCGTCGACCGGCGGATAGTCGTGCCCGACGAAAAGCCGGGTGTCGTCCGGCAGGCTGAGCAGGCGTTGCAAGGAGGCATAAAGCTCTGCCGACGACCCGCCGGGGAAATCGGCACGGGTGGTGCCCACGTCCACGTGCATGAAGGTGTCGTGCACAAAGGCGGCATCCCCGATCAGATAGGTCACCGACCCCAGCGTGTGACCGGGCGACAGGATCACCTGCACCTCAAGCGATCCCAGCGCGAACCGGTCGCCATCTGCAAAGAGGCGATCAAAGTCGCGGTCGGGATCGAAGGCGCCCGGCAGGTGATAGATATCCTCCCACAGCGCCGCGATCTCGCGGACCTTTTCACCGATGCCGGTGGGTGCGCCAGTCTGCTCCTTCAGCCAGGCCTGCGCCATCATGTGGTCGGCATGCGGATGGGTGTCGAGGATCCACTCCACGCTCAGACCTTCGCTTGCGATGAAATCCAGCGCTGTCTGCGCGCTGTCCGTCGCGGTCGCGGCGCTGCGCGGATCAAAGTCCAGAACCGTGTCGATCAATGCCGCCTTGCCGGTGGCGGGGTCGCTGGCGACGTATTGAACCGATCCGGTGGCCTTGTCGTAAAATCCGTCGACCCTGGGCGAGTTGGGGCCCCGGGACGGGCTGGTGCGGGTGAACATGGCGACCTCCGTTTTCGCTGCAATCAAATTCAGATAATGGAATATAAGTGAAGGTCAAGGGTCAGGCGGCGGCGATATCTTCGCGACAGCGGGCGATCATGTAATCGCTGAACAGGCGGACCTTGGGGTCGCGGAACCGGCGAGACGGGCTGAGGCAGGCCAGTTGCGTGGCATAGGGCGGCGTTGCCTCGGCCACCGGCACCAGCGCGCCGCTTTGCAGGTGGTCTGCGACCTCGAACCGGGGTTTCATGACGATGCCGCACCCCGCCAGCGCCCAGTCGGTCAGCACGTCACCGTCGTCGCATTCGACGGGCCCCGAAATTTCATACCGGCGCGGTCCGTCATCGGTTTGCAGGGTCCATTGAAATTCGCGCGCCCCGGGAAACCGCAGGTTCAGGCAATCGTGCCCGTCGCGGACAAGCGCCGCCCCGTCGGCGGGCAAGCCGCGCCGCGCGACATAGGCGGGCGAGGCAAGCAGCAGACGCGGACAATCCGCGATCATCCGCACCTTGAGGTCCGAGTCCGACAGCGGCCCCAGATGGAATGCAAGGTCGAGCCCTTCGGCGGTCACATCGACCACCCGGTCCGACAGCCGCAGGCGGATGTTGATTTCGGGATATTGGGCGCGAAACTCCGGGATCGCCGGGGCGATGATCCGGCGACCGACCACCAGCGGCGCCGACACGAAGAGCGTGCCGCGCGGGGTCTTCGCCGCCTCCATCACCGATGCCTCGGCCGAGGTGATCGCGTCGACGATGGCGCGCGCGCCGTCATAGAAAAGCTGACCATGCTCTGTCGGGTGCAGCGCGCGGGTGGTTCGGTTGAAAAGCCGCACCCCCAGGTGTTTCTCAAGCTCCGCGATGCGGCTTGACGCGACCGCGGGCGACGTGCGCTGGTCCCGTGCCGCCGCCGACATGCTGCCCAATTCATAGACACGCAGGAACATGCGGATGTTGTTTACGTAGGCCATGATGATTTATCGGCGCTTTTTGAAAGTGCTTGGGCTTTTGCAGGATTAACAAACAAGTGCCCGCCCGTATAGCGTAGTCGCAACTGCGGAAGGGGAGCATGCAATGTACGATCTGGCGGCAATGGGGGCGTGGCTGGAATTTGCCGTGCGGTGGGTGCACGTGATCACCGCCATCGCCTGGATCGGCTCATCCTTCTACTTCATCGCGCTCGACCTTGGCCTGCACCGCGACCGCAACCTCGCGTCGGGCGCGGATGGCGAGGAATGGCAGGTGCACGGCGGCGGGTTCTATCATATCCAGAAGTACCTTGTCGCACCGGACCACATGCCCGGCGGGCTGATCTGGCATAAATGGCAAAGCTATTCGACCTGGCTGTCGGGCTTTGCCCTGTTGTTCCTGGTCTATTACCTGGGCGCGGAATTTTATCTGATCGACCCTGCGGTGATGGCGCTGGCGCAGTGGCAGGCGGTGCTGATTTCGCTGGCGTCGCTAGGGTTTGGCTGGGTGGTCTACAACCAGCTTTGCAAGTGGTTCGTCGACGCTGACCAGACCGTGCTGATGGTCGCACTGTTCGCCGTGCTGGTGGCGATGGCCTATTTCTACACCTCGGTCTTCTCGGGCCGCGCGGCGCTGCTGCACCTTGGCGCCTTCACCGCGACGATCATGTCGGGCAACGTCTTCTTCATCATCATCCCCAACCAGAAGATCGTCGTGGATGATCTGATGAACGGCCGCACGCCGGATGCGAAATATGGCAAGATCGCCAAGCAGCGGTCGACCCATAACAACTATCTGACTCTGCCGGTGATCTTCCTGATGCTCAGCAATCATTATCCGTTGGCCTTTGCGTCGCAGTACAACTGGCTGATCGCGTCGCTGGTGTTCCTGATGGGCGTGACGATCCGGCACTATTTCAATTCGATGCACGCCCGCAAAGGTGAACCGACCTGGACCTGGGCCGCCACCGCGATCCTGTTCCTGATCATCATGTGGCTCAGCACCGCGCCGATGTTCCGCGGCGATGACGCGGACATGGCCAGTGGCCCGGGGCAGCGCTTTGCCCAGGCCGAAGGGTTCGATCATGTGCAGGATATCGTCATGGGCCGCTGTTCGATGTGCCATGCGGCGGAACCGTTCTGGGACGGAATCCTCTGGGCGCCCAAGGGCGTGCGGCTCGACACGCCCGGGCAGATCGTGGCCAATGCAAGCGCCATCTACCTGCAGGCGGGGCTGACACACGCGATGCCACCCGCCAACGTGAGCTACATCGAAGAGGACGAGCGCGCGGCGATCCGTGCCTGGTATGCCGCCGCAACAGGCGGCTAAGCCCACCTAGCGATGGGTGAGCGATACCGGCGTGAACCAGGCGCGGGCGAACTGCGCGCCATAAACGGCTTCGATGGTTTCATAGGTGATCAGCGGAACGGGCATGTTCGTCTCCTTTGGTGTGATCCGACGTCGATCAATAGCTAACGCAATAATCGTAAATATCCACTAATACGAATGAACTATTGTTGCGCCTGAAATCTGGCGTGAGTTTCGCGGCCCAAGGTCGACCCAAAGCGAAATCTGCCGTTTCAGAATCGGGACCACCCTGCTAGGTCTTGGGGTATGAATACGCACGCCCCCAATATGCGCCCCCAGATCCGACAACTGGATGATGCCGCCGTCAACCGGATCGCCGCGGGCGAGGTGGTGGAACGGCCTGCGTCAGCGGTGAAGGAACTGGTGGAAAACGCCATCGACGCGGGTGCGCGGCGCGTCAGCGTCGATATCGCCGATGGGGGCAAGACCCTGATCCGGGTCACCGATGATGGCTGTGGCATGACCGCCGAGGATCTTCCCCTGGCGCTGTCGCGACATGCCACCTCCAAGATCGACGGCGCCGATCTGCTCAACATCCACTCCTTCGGCTTTCGGGGCGAGGCGCTGCCGTCGTTGGGCGCGGTCGGTCGGCTCAGGATCTGCAGCCGTGCGCAGGGCGCGCCCGCCTGCGAAATCGCGGTCGATGGCGGCACGATCGGCAAGGTTCGGCCCGCCGCGCTGAGCACCGGCACGGTGGTGACGCTGCGCGATCTCTTCTACGCCACGCCCGCGCGGCTGAAATTCCTGCGCACCGACCGGGCCGAAACCCAGGCCGTGGGCGAGGTGATGCGCCGTCTGGCCATGGCCGAACCTGCGGTCGGCTTCACCCTGCGCGACGTGTCGGGCGGCGGCGAGGGTCGCGTGACCTTTCGCGCCGATCCGGTGACCGGCGATCTTTTCGACGCGCTGCGCGGACGGCTGGGGCAGGTCATGGGGCGCGAATTCGTCGACAACGCGCTGGCCATCGATGCAGAGCGTGAGGGCGTCCGGCTGACCGGCCTTGCGGCCCTGCCGACCTACTCGCGCGGCTCGGCCGTTGCGCAGCATCTTTTCGTCAACGGTCGGCCCGTAAAGGACAAGCTGCTGATCGGAGCGTTGCGCGGCGCCTATGCGGATTTCCTGAGCCGCGACAGGCATCCTGCGGTGGCCCTTTTCGTCGATTGCGATCCGCACCGGGTCGACGTCAACGTGCATCCGGCAAAATCCGAGGTGCGGTTCCGCGATCCGGGGATCGTGCGCGGGCTGATCGTCTCGGCCTTGCGCCATGCTTTGGCCGAGGCCGGGCATCGCGCGTCCAGCACCCTGGCAGATGCGACGCTGGGCGCGTTGCGTCCTGAACCGACCGGCGCGCGTGTCTACCAGATGGACCGGCCCGGACCCGCGGCGCGGCAGATGGCCCATGCCGCACAGGCGCCGGGGTTTGCCGATCTGCCGCAGAGCTTCAGCGGGCGGGTGGTCGAGCCGGTCGAGGAAAGCCCGCAAGGGCTTGAGGAGACGGCCCACCCGCTGGGCGCGGCCCGGGGCCAGGTGCATGAAAACTACATCATCGCCCAGACCGAAGACGGGGTTGTGATTGTCGATCAGCACGCCGCACATGAACGGCTCGTCTATGAAAAGCTCAAACGCCAGATGGCCGACACCGGCGTTGCGGCGCAGGCGCTGCTGATCCCCGAAATCGTCGAACTCAGCGCCGACGACCAGGCCCGGCTGCTCGACATCTCGGACGATCTTTACCGCATCGGGCTGGGCATCGAACCCTTCGGCGGATCGGCCATCGCGGTGCGCGAAACCCCCGCGATACTGGGGCCGGTCAATGCCGAAGCGCTGCTGCGCGATGTGCTGGACGAACTGGCCGACCAGGGATCAAGCGCGCTGGTGCAGGAAAAGCTCGATGCGATCCTCAGCCGCGTCGCCTGCCACGGCTCCATCCGGTCGGGCCGGGTCATGCGCGCGGAAGAGATGAACGCCCTCCTGCGCGAGATGGAGGCGACGCCGCATTCCGGGCAGTGCAACCACGGGCGGCCCACCTATGTGGAGCTGAAACTCAGCGACATCGAAAGACTGTTTGGGCGCACATGATCACCATCGGAGACACCGCGATTGACCTGAACGATCCCGCGACGATGCTGGCGCTGGCGGGCATGGCGGCGTTGCTGCTCGTGCTCTTGCTGCTGATCCTGTCGCTGCGGGCGACGGCGCGGGCGGCGCGGATGGCCGAACCGCTGGCGGCGCAGATCGGCCAGCTGGGGCAGACGGTCAAAGGCCTGGGCGACGGCCAGGAACGGCTGGCGGGCGGCCTGCACCACGTGAGCGAGGCGCAGGCCAAAAGCCAGACCGCCATGCTGCAGCTGATGGAGCAGCGTCTGGCGCAAGTGCAATCCCAGATGACCGAGAACCTGCACGGTTCGGCCCGGCGTACCGCGCAATCCCTGGGCGATCTGCAACAGCGGTTGGAAAGCATCGACAAGGCCCAGGCCAATATCACCAAGCTTTCGGGCGACGTGCTGTCGTTGCAGGACATCCTGTCGAACAAGCAGACCCGCGGCGCCTTTGGCGAGATCCAGCTGACCGATATCGTCGGCAAGGCGCTGCCCAAGGACAGTTATACTCTGCAGGCGACGCTGTCGAACAGCCGCCGGGCCGATTGCCTCATTCACCTGCCGAACCCGCCGGGGCCGATCTGCATCGACAGCAAGTTCCCGCTCGAGGCCTATGAACAGCTGCGCCGGGCCGAAACGCAGGACCAGTTGAACCGCGCCGCGCAGGCCCTGCGGCTGGCGGTGCGCAAGCACATCAAGGATATCGCCGAGCGCTATATCATCGACGGCGAGACCGCCGACGGGGCGCTGATGTTCCTGCCGTCCGAGGCGGTCTATGCCGAACTGCACGCGAATTTTCCCGAGATCGTGCGCGACGGCTTTGCCGCCCGGGTCTGGATCGTGTCGCCCACCACCTGCATGGCCACGCTCAACACCATGCGCGCGATCCTCAAGGATGCACGCATGCAGGAACAGGCCGGCGCGATTCGCCGTGAACTGGGGCTGCTTTACGCCGATGTGGACCGGCTGGGCAGCCGGGTGGAGAATCTCGACCGGCACTTCGGACAGGCGTCCAAGGACATCGCCGAGATCAAGATCAGCGCCGACAAGGCCGGTCGGCGCGCGCGCAGACTGGACAATTTCGACTTCGAAGAGCTCGAAGCCAGCGACGAGTCGCGCGTCGTGCCCCTGAGCAAACCCGTCAACTGACCGCGCCGCCGCGCGGTCGTTTTGCCAGAGATTCCTGTCCTTTACTTGCATTCCATGCGTCACACATGCTCTGCTTGTGAAAAGGGAGGAATCTATCAGTTGTCAGAGTGCGGCCTGGAAAACGCTTAGCGTTAAACTAATTTGCTATGCGCGTGGCGCAGACAGGCTATGCATGTGTGGACCTGCCATAGGGTCACCCCCCGTGTTAGGCCGTGCCAAACCGCTTGATCGTAAGATTTCTTCTGCCGGAACCGGCGCCGAAATGAATATGGTTTACCGTTGAACCAATCCGCGCTCCGTATGGGCGCACCGCGACGAAGGGAAGAGGGCCCATGAAAGACAGTCAGAACGATGTAGATCCTGTTGAGTCTGCCGAGTGGCAGGAGGCGATTGAGGATGTGATTATGCGCGACGGTCCTGACCGCGCGCATTTTTTGTTGGACAAGGCGGTTCAGCAGGCGCGTGCTGCGGGTGCGTTGCTGCCGTTTTCGGCCACGACGCCCTATCAGAACACGATTTCGCCGGATGACGAGGTCGACATGCCGGGCGATTACGAGACCGAGTGGCGGATCCGGACGATCAACCGCTGGAACGCGATGGCGACGGTTGTGCGGCGCAACAAGGAGAGCAGCGAATACGGCGGGCATATCGCGTCCTTTGCCTCTTCGGCGGCGCTTTACGATGTGGGGCTGAACCATTTCTGGCGTTCCAAATCGGCCATGCACGGCGGCGATCTGGTGTTTTTCCAGGGCCATGTGGTGCCGGGCATCTACGCGCGGTCGTTCATGGAAGGGCGGATCAGCCAGGAAGAGCTGGAACAGTTCCGGTCCGAAGTGGGCGGCGGCGGGCTGTCGTCCTATCCGCATCCCTGGCTGATGCCGGATTACTGGCAGTTCCCGACCGTTTCGATGGGGCTGGGGCCGCTGATGGCGATCTACCAGGCGCGGTTCATGAAATACATGCACAACCGCGGTCACATCGACATGGCCGACCGCAAGGTCTGGTGTTTCCTGGGCGACGGCGAGATGGACGAACCCGAAAGCCTGGGCGCGCTCAGCCTTGCGGCGCGCGAGGGGCTCGACAACCTGATCTTCGTGGTCAACTGCAACCTGCAGCGGCTTGACGGGCCGGTGCGCGGCAACTCCAAGATCGTGCAGGAGCTTGAGGGCGCGTTCCGCGGCGCCGGCTGGGACGTGATCAAGCTGCTGTGGGGCCGCGGCTGGGACGAGCTGCTGGAAAAGGACACCAGCGGCAAGCTGCGCCAGCTGATGGATGAAACCATCGACGGCGATTACCAGACGTTCAAATCCAAGGACGGGGCCTATATCCGCGAGCATTTCTTTGGCAAATACCCCGAGACGGCCGAGCTGGTCGCCGACTGGACGGATGATCAGATCTGGGCGCTGCGGCGCGGCGGGCATGACCCCAAGAAGGTCTACAACGCCTTTTTGCGCGCCACCCGGACCGAGGGCCAGCCGACCTGCCTGCTGATCAAGACGGTCAAGGGCTACGGCATGGGCACCGCGGGCGAGGGGCAGAACACCACCCACCAGCAGAAGAAGATGCAGGAGGACCAGCTGCGCGCCATGCGCGACCGGTTCAAGATCCCGGTCGACGACGCGGATATCAAGAACGCGCCCTTCGTCAGCCTGAACAACGCGCAGAAGGCCTATATGACCGAACGCCGCAAGGAGCTGGGCGGCGCGTTCCCCAAGCGCGAGTGGCGCGATGCGCCGAAGCTGGAAATTCCGGCGCTGAGCGCGTTCAAGGGCCAGCTGGAATCGACCGGCGACCGCGAGATCTCGACCACGATGGCGTTTGTGCGCATCCTGACCACGCTCTTGCGGGACAAGAAGGTGGGCAAGAACGTCGTGCCGATCGTGCCGGACGAGAGCCGCACCTTCGGGATGGAGGGTCTGTTCCGGTCGGCGGGCATCTACAACCCGCTGGGGCAGAACTACACGCCCCAGGATGCCGACCAGATGATGTTCTACAAGGAAAGCAAGGACGGCCAGGTCCTGCAGGAGGGCATCAACGAAGCCGGCGCCATGGCCGACTGGATCGCGGCGGCGACCTCTTACAGCACCCACGGCGTGCCGATGATCCCGTTCTACATCTATTACTCGATGTTCGGCTTCCAGCGGATCGGCGATCTGGCCTGGGCGGCGGGCGACAGCCGCGCGCGCGGCTTCATGCTGGGCGGCACGGCGGGGCGCACGACGCTGAACGGCGAGGGTCTGCAGCACGAGGACGGGCACAGCCACGTCCTGGCCAGCACCATCCCGAACTGCATCAGCTATGACCCGACCTTCAGCTACGAGGTCGCGGTGATCGTGCAGCACGGGTTGCAGCGGATGTTTGTCGATCAGGAGGATGTGTTCTTCTACCTGACCCTGATGAACGAGAACTATCAGCACCCCGAAATGCCGACGGGCGCCGAAGAGGGCATCGTCAAGGGCCTCTACCGGATGCGCAAGACCGCCAAGCCCGCGAAGAAGCACGTGAACCTGATGGGGTCGGGCACGATCCTGATGCAGGCGATCAAGGCCGCCGACATGCTGAAAGAGGACTTCGGCGTCACTTCGGACATCTGGTCGGCGACCAGCCTGAACGAGCTGGCGCGCGACGGGCAGGACTGTCTGCGGCACAACCGGCTCAACCCCATCGCCGAAGAGCGCGTGCCCTATGTCACGCAGCTTCTGGACGGGGTGAAGGGGCCGGTGATCTGCGCCACGGACTACATCAAGACCTACGGCGAACAGATCCGTGCCTTCGTGCCGGGGCGGTTCACGGTTCTGGGCACCGACGGCTTTGGCCGCTCGGACAGCCGGGTGAACCTGCGGCGCTTCTTCGAGGTGGATGCCAACCACATCGCGGCGGCCGCCATGGTGGATCTGTATCGCGAGGGCACGGTGTCCGAGAAGGACCTCGAAAAAGCCCTTTCCAAATATGACATCGACGGCGGCAAGCCGAACCCGCGCCTGGTCTGAGAACGCGGAACGAGGAGACAGAAAAGATGACAACAGACGTGAAAGTCCCCGATATCGGCGATTTTAGTGATGTGCCGGTGGTCAGCATTCTTGTGGCCGTGGGCGACACGGTGGCGAAAGAGGATGCGCTGATCGAGCTTGAGAGCGACAAGGCGACGATGGAAGTGCCGTCGCCCGCCGCCGGGACGGTCAAGGAGATCAAGGTCAGCGAAGGCGACACCGTGTCCGAGGGCACCGTGATCATGGTCTTCGAGGAGGCCGAAGGCGGCGGCGACGCGCCCGCCAAGGAAGACAAGAAAGAGGCGCCGAAGGACGAGGCCCCGAAAGAGCAGGCCGCCAAGTCCGAGGCCCCGAAGTCCGAGGCCTCCTCTGCGCCGGTGACCGACGCGGGCTTTTCCAAGGTCCATGCCAGCCCGTCGGTGCGCGCCTATGCCCGCCGGGTCGAGGTGGATCTGAACAAGGTCAACGGATCGGGCCGCAAGGGCCGCATCCTGCGCGAGGACGTGGAAAAGGCGCTCAAGTCCCAGGTCGCTCCGGCGGCGGCGGGCGGCGGTGCCGTCTCGGGCGGCATGGGCATCCCGCCGATCCCGGCGGTGGACTTCTCGAAGTTCGGGCCCGTCGAAGAGGTGGAAATGTCCCGGATCAAGAAGATCTCGGGCCCCGCGCTGCACCGGTCCTGGCTCAACATCCCGCATGTCACCCACAATGACGAGGCGGACATCACCGAGCTCGACAAGTACCGCAAGGAGATGGACACCCAGGCCAAGGAGGACGGCTACCGCGTGACGCTGCTGTCCTTCGTGATCAAGGCCAGCGTGTCGGCGCTCAAGCAGCATTGGGAGTTCAACAGCTCGATCCACCCCGATGGCGACAAGCTGATCAGGAAGGACTTCTACAACATCGGCTTCGCGGCGGACACGCCCAACGGCCTGATGGTGCCGGTGATCAAGGATGCCGACCGCAAGGGGCTGGTGGAGATCTCGAAAGAGCTGATGAGCCTCAGCAAGGCCGCCCGCGATGGCGAGCTGAAGTCCAAGGACATGCAGGGCGCCACCTTCACGATCTCGTCGCTGGGCGGGATCGGCGGCACCTCCTTCACGCCCATCGTCAACGCGCCCGAAGTGGCGATCCTGGGCCTGACGCGGTCCAAGATGGCGCCGGTCTGGAACGGCGAGGAGTTTGCGCCGCGGCTGATGCAGCCGCTGTCGCTGAGCTATGACCACCGCGCGGTGGACGGGGCGCTTGCCGCACGCTTCTGCGTGACGCTCAAGACGCTGCTCGGCGACATGCGCAAGTTGATGTGGTGAGGGGATAGAGATGGATATCAAGGTACCTGACATTGGCGACTTCACCGATGTGCCGGTCGTTTCGATCCTCGTGTCGGTCGGTGACACCGTCGAAAAGGAAGACGCGCTGATCGAGCTTGAAAGCGACAAGGCGACGATGGAAGTGCCGTCGCCCGCCGCCGGGACGGTCAAGGAGATCAAGGTCAGCGAAGGCGACACCGTGTCCGAGGGATCGGTCATCATGGTGTTCGAAGGCGCCGACGCCGATGACGGCAAGGCCGAGGAGGCGCCGAAAGGGGCCGATGAGGCGCCCAGGGAAGCCCCGAAATCCGTGGCCGCCTCGGGCACCGCGTCGGGCAAGGGCGATGTGCATGGCGAGGTTGTCGTTCTGGGCTCCGGCCCCGGCGGCTACACCGCGGCCTTCCGTGCGGCGGATCTGGGCAAGAGCGTCGTGCTCATTGAAAAGTACCCCTCCCTGGGCGGTGTCTGCCTCAACGTCGGCTGTATCCCGTCCAAGGCGCTCTTGCACGTGGCCAAGGTCATCACCGAGGCCGAGGAGATGGGCAGCCACGGCATCAGCTTCGGCAAGCCCAAGATCAAGCTCGACGATCTGCGCGACTTCAAGGACGGCGTCGTCAACCAGCTGACCGGGGGGCTTTCCGGGCTCGCCAAGGCGCGCAAGGTGCAGGTCGTGCAGGGCTATGGCAAGTTCACCGGCCCCAACATGATCGAGGTCGAGGGCGATGACGGCACCAAGACCGTCAGCTTCGACCAGTGCATCATCGCCGCCGGGTCCGAGCCGGTGGAGCTGCCCTTCATCCCGCATGACGACGAGCGGGTGATCGACAGCACCGGCGCGCTCGAACTCAAGGACATCCCGAAACGGATGCTGGTTCTGGGCGGCGGCATCATCGGTCTGGAAATGGCCTGCGTCTACGACGCGCTGGGGTCCAAGGTCACGGTCGTCGAACTGATGGACCAGATCATTCCCGGCGCCGACAAGGACGTGGTCAAGCCGCTGATGACCCGGATCAAGGGCCGGTACGAGAACATCCTGCTCAAGACCAAGGTCAAGAACGTCGAGGCCCAGAAAGGCGGGCTCAAGGTGACGTTCGAGGACGACAAGGGCGAAGAATCCACCGACACGTTCGACAAGGTGCTGGTGGCCGTGGGCCGCAAGCCCAACGGCAAGCTGATCGACGCCGAGGCGGCGGGGGTCGCTGTGGACGACCGCGGCTTTATCGCCGTGGACAACCAGCAGCGCACCGGTGTCAGCCATATCTTCGCCATCGGCGACGTCGTGGGCCAGCCGATGCTGGCGCACAAGGCGGTGCACGAAGGCAAGGTCGCGGCCGAGGTCTGTGCCGGTGAAAAGCGGTTCTTCGACGCGAAGCTCATCCCGTCGGTCGCCTATACCGACCCCGAGGTCGCCTGGTGCGGGCTCACCGAAACCGAGGCCAAGGCCCAGGGCGTCAAATACGAAAAAGGCGTCTTCCCCTGGGCCGCATCGGGGCGGTCCCTGTCCAACGGCCGCAGCGAAGGCATGACAAAGCTCCTCTTCGACCCCGAGGATGACCGCGTCATCGGCTGCTGCATCGTCGGCACCAACGCGGGCGACCTGATCTCGGAGGCCGCGCTGGCCATCGAAATGGGCGCCGACGCCGTCGACCTCGGACACAC
>NZ_JBMPGU010000010.1:0-178411 GCF_049323015.1 Thalassococcus sp. BH17M4-6 | reverse complement strand
GCGACGCCCATGCCGCCGCCGATGCAGAGCGTGGCGAGGCCCTTCTTGGCGTCGCGGCGCTTCATTTCGAAGAGCAGCGTGTTGAGCACCCGCGCGCCCGAGGCGCCGATCGGGTGGCCGATGGCGATGGCGCCGCCGTTGACGTTCACGATGGCCGGATCCCAGCCCATGTCCTTGTTGACCGCGCAGGCCTGGGCGGCGAAGGCCTCGTTCGCCTCGACCAGGTCCAGGTCCTCGGCCTTCCAGCCGGCCTTTTCCAGCGCCTTGCGCGATGCATAGATCGGGCCCACGCCCATGATCGACGGGTCAAGGCCCGCGGTGGCGTAGGACACGATGCGCGCCAGCGGCTCGATCCCGCGCTTTTCGGCGTTGTCGGCGGACATCAGCAGCACACCCGCCGCGCCGTCATTCAGGCCGCTGGCGTTGGCGGCGGTCACGGTGCCGTCTTTGGTGAAGGCGGGGCGCAGTTTCTGCATGTTCTCGATGGTGGCGCCGTGGCGGATGTATTCATCCTTGTCGACGACGGTTTCGCCCTTGCGGGTCTTGACGGTGAAGGGGATGACCTCGTCATCGAACTTGCCGGCCTTCTGCGCGGCTTCGGCCTTGTTCTGCGATCCGACGGCGAATTCGTCCTGCATCTCGCGGCTGATCTGCCACTTTTCGGCGACGTTTTCGGCGGTCTGGCCCATGTGGTAGCCGTTGAACGCATCCCAGAGGCCGTCGCGGATCATCGTGTCGATATAGCTCATGTCGCCCATCTTGTGACCGGCGCGCAGGTTGGCGGCATGCGGCGACAGGGTCATGTTCTCCTGCCCGCCGGCGCAGATGATCTCGGCATCGCCCAGCTGGATGTGCTGCGCGCCCAGGGCCACGGCGCGCAGGCCCGACCCGCAGACCTGGTTGATGCCCCAGGCCGCGCTTTCCTGCGGCAGACCGGCGTTCACATGCGCCTGGCGGGCGGGGTTCTGGCCCTGAGCGGCGGTCAGGACCTGGCCCAGGATGGTTTCGGACACGTCGGCCTTGTCGATCCCGGCGCGGTCGACCAGCGCCTCGAGCACCGCCGCCCCCAGATCATGCGCGGGCGTCGTGGCGAACGACCCGCCGAAACTGCCGACAGCCGTGCGGGCCGCGGATGCGATAACAACATTGGTCATAATGAGTCCTCCAAAGACCTTCGGGTTAGGCGAAGCATGCGCGCCCGGGGGACAACGCACAACCCCTGCCTTTGTCAGCAGTCATAGAGGAACGGCGCACCCAATCGCAACCGAAAGGGGATCAGGCACCGGCGGCGAGCGGGCTGTCCGTCATCCAATCCGGTTTCACGGTCGGCGCCCCGAAATAATAGCCCTGCAGGCAATCCACGCCGAGATCGGCCAGATAGGCCGCGTCGTCGGCGCGTTCGACCATTTCGGCGACGGTGAACATGTCGAACTGCTGTGCGATGGACAGCATCGCGCGCGCCAGCACCTGGTTGTCCGGGTCGCAGGCGATGGCGCGGATGAATTGGCCGTCGATCTTGAGGATGTCGAACTGGAACGATTTGAAATGCCGGAAGGCGGTGTTGCCTGCGCCGAAATCGTCCAGCGCGAAGGAAATACCCTTCCGCTGCAGGTCCGACATGAAGCTGACCACCAGTTCCGGCACCATCATGGCAGAGCTTTCGGTGATTTCGAGGATCAGCCGTTCGGCCACCGTCGGGTCGCGGTCGAGACCCCGCGACAGGGTCCGCAGCCATTTCTTGTAGCCGATGGACCGCGCCGACATGTTCACCGACAGCCGCACGTCCGGTTCGCGGTATAGCGTCTGCAGGGCCTTTTCCAGGGCAAGGCAATCCAGCAGCCGCCCGAGTTCGGTTTCCTCGACCGCGTCGATGAAATCGCGCGCGGGGATGATGCGCCCGGTCTCGTCCTGCAGGCGAATCAGCGCCTCGTGAAAGGCGATGCGGTCGGGGCTGGTGGCCTGCACCACCGGCTGATAGGCCATCAGCACCTGTTTGTGCCGGATCGCGGCCGTCACCATGTCGAGCGTATGTCGGTCGCGCTGTTCGATCGCGGCGGTCAGCGCGTCGCGCGGGCCGTTCGGGAATTTTCTTGGTGCCATGGCCTGCGCCTCTTTCGCCTCATCCGAACGGGACTTTGGCCATGCCGCCTTAAGCAGAGGTTTAATTCGGACCGATGCATAGAATTGCGCGCAGTTCTCGCCCTAGGGGACAAAGCGGCGGGGGCGTGTTGACTCTGCCCCGGCCTTGGATATAAGCGCCGCTTCATTGGTGTTGGTGGCCCCCGCAAGGGGATGCCTGTCAGAGCGAAAGTTCAAAGGACAACGCCCTTCACAGCCGCCCGGTTCGGGCAGCGCCTAAACAGAAGGAGATCAGACGGTGACCAAACGCACCTCTGCCAAGTACAAGATCGACCGCCGGATGGGTGAAAACATCTGGGGTCGTCCGAAATCCCCGGTCAACCGCCGTGAATACGGCCCCGGCCAGCACGGCCAGCGCCGCAAGGGCAAACTGTCCGACTTCGGTCTGCAGTTGCGCGCGAAGCAGAAGCTGAAGGGCCATTACGGCGATCTGACCGAAAAGCAGTTCCGCCGCATCTTCCGCGAGGCAGAGCGTCAGAAAGGCGATACCGGCGAGCTGCTGATCGGCCTGCTGGAGCGTCGTCTGGACGCCGTCGTCTACCGTGCCAAGTTCGTGGCCACCGTGTTCGCCGCCCGCCAGTTCGTCAACCACGGCCATGTTCTGGTCAACGGCCAGCGCGTCAACATCCCGTCCTACCGCGTGAAAGAGGGTGACGTGATCGAGGTCCGCGAGAAGTCCAAGCAGATGGTCGCGGTTCTCGAAGCCGTGCAACTGCCCGAGCGTGACGTGCCCGACTACCTCGAGGTCGACCATTCCAAGATGACCGCGACCTTCGTGCGGACCCCCGGCCTGTCGGACGTGCCGTTCGCGGTTCAGATGGAACCGAACCTCGTCATCGAATTCTACGCACAGAACTGATCTGTGCCGACCCAGCGCCCCGGATGTTTTTGGGGCGACGCGAACGAAAAAGCGCCCTCGCAGACCTCTGCGGGGGCGTTTTCGTGTTGTGCCGTCCTGCGTTGAGGGATGCGGGCCGAATTTTCGTGCATTTGGCGCCGCGGTACCTTCAGGGAAGGTCCGGGCAACCCGTGCAAAGCGGCTGCCCGAACGGCGGCGGCCCTGTCTCGGGCCGCGCTGAACGTGTCAGATGTAGAACAGGTCGCGATAGACGTGGCGCACGATGTTTTCGCGCTTGATGCCACGCGCGGCCAATTTCTCGTCGCTCATCGCGTTGAGGGCCTGAACCGTGCGGTAGCGGTGATTGCGCTCCGAAGCCCGGAGCAGCATCTCCCAGAACCGGTTGAAAGCGGCGCCGACGCCGACAAGTGCGTTCTTGGCGATGCTGCCGACACTGGAGGTGTGGGACAGGAACTGTTCGGTTGTATAAGCCATGGTCAATTTCCTTTCTGGCCTTGGTAAGGGCCTCCCTGCCACCGAAGATATGCTGCAACTGCAGCATCGACCACTGCCGTCGCGGAATAGCCGCTTTCGGCACAGCGCATGACTCGGGCGTTCTCACGCTGCCTAAATTTTACCAGTTGATAAAAAAATTATCCTGTGAGAGCCTTTCCAAAAGACTGACAAGATTTGCAACGGGAGAAGCGGCATGGATGCAAAAAGCTTGGCCGAAGGTGTGATGGCCGGACGGCTGGAGCCGGCGCAATTGAGCGAGGGGTTTGCCGATCTGCATCCGCCGCTGGACGATCACGAGGCGCTGGTGGCCGCGGATCGCTGCTATTTCTGCCATGACGCGCCCTGCATCACCGCCTGTCCCACCGACATCGACATCCCGCTTTTCATCCGGCAGATCGCCACCGGCACGCCGGATGCCGCCGCCAAGACGATCCTGAGCCAGAACATCCTGGGCGGCATGTGTGCGCGGGTCTGCCCGACCGAGACACTGTGCGAACAGGTCTGCGTGCGCGAGGTGGCCGAAGGCAAGCCGGTCGAAATCGGGCGGTTGCAGCGCTTTGCCACCGACGGGCTGATGGCTAAAGGCGTGCACCCCTTCGAACGCGGCGCCGCCACGGGCCGCAAGATCGCCGTGGTCGGCGCGGGCCCCGCCGGATTGGCCTGCGCGCACCGGCTGGCGATGAAAGGCCATGACGTCGTGATCTTCGACGGGCGCGACAAGCCCGGCGGGCTCAATGAATACGGAATCGCCGCCTACAAATCGACCGAGGATTTCGCCGCGCGCGAGGTCGACTGGCTGCTGCAGATCGGTGGCATCCAGATGCAGACCGGCAAGGTCGTTGGCCGCGACATCACGCTTGAGGAACTGCGCGCGGATCATGACGCGGTTTTCCTGGGCATCGGGCTGGGCGGCGTGAATGCGCTTTCGGCCCCCGGGGCCGACAAGGACGGTGTGCTGGACGCCGTGGGCTTTATCGCCGACCTGCGCCAGACGCCGGACCTGAGCCAGCTGCCCGTGGGCCGCGATGTCGTGGTGATCGGCGGCGGCATGACGGCGGTCGATGCGGCGGTACAATCGAAACTTCTGGGCGCGCTCAACGTCACCATCGTCTATCGCCGGGGCCGCGCGCGGATGAATGCCAGCCGCTACGAGCAGGAACTTGCCTCGGCCAAGGGTGTTCGGATCATCTGCAACGCCTCGCCCGTGGCTGTGCATGGCAACGGTGCCGTGCGCGAGATCGAGTTCGAATACACCGACGACGCGCTGGCGCCCACGGGCCAGAGGTTCCGGCTGGCTGCCGACCAGGTGTTCAAGGCAATCGGTCAGAGCCTTTCGGGCGCGGACCTGCCCGACCTCGACGGCGGCAAGATCGCCGTCACCGGTGCCGGGCGGACCTCGCTTGACGGGGTTTGGGCGGGCGGCGACTGCGCGTCAGGCGGCGACGATCTGACCGTGACGGCCGTCGCCGAAGGGCGCGACGCGGCGGAGGATATTCACGCGACACTGATGGCGGTGGTGAGTTGAAAACCCACCCTACGGGAGGCAAGCAAGATGGCTGATCTGACAACCGAATTCGTGGGCATCAAGAGCCCGAACCCGTTCTGGCTGGCCTCTGCGCCGCCGACCGACAAGGAATACAACGTTCGCCGCGCTTTCGAGGCCGGATGGGGCGGAGTGGTCTGGAAAACCCTGGGCGAGGCCGGGCCGCCCATCGTGAACGTCAACGGCCCGCGCTACGGCGCGATCTGGGGCGCGGACCGGCGGCTTTTGGGGCTCAACAACATCGAACTGATCACCGACCGTCCGCTCGAGGTCAACCTGCGCGAGATCAAGGCCGTCAAGCGCGACTATCCCGACCGCGCCATGGTCGTCTCGCTGATGGTCCCTTGCGAGGAAGAGGCGTGGAAAGCCATCCTGCCGCTGGTCGAGGAAACCGGCGCTGACGGGGTCGAGCTGAATTTCGGCTGCCCGCATGGGATGAGCGAACGCGGCATGGGGTCGGCGGTGGGCCAGGTGCCCGAATATATCGAGATGGTCACGCGCTGGGTAAAGCAGAATACCCGCATGCCCTGCATCGTGAAGCTGACCCCCAATATCACCGACATCAAGAAGCCCGCCGCCGCAGCCCTTGCGGGCGGGGCCGACGCGGTGTCGCTGATCAACACGATCAATTCCATCACCAGCGTGGATCTGGACCTTTTCGCGCCGGAACCCACCATCGATGGCAAGGGCGCACATGGCGGTTACTGCGGGCCTGCGGTGAAGCCTATTGCGCTCAACATGGTTGCGGAAATCGCCCGCACGCCGGAAATGGCGCATCTGCCAATCAGCGGAATTGGCGGGGTAACCACGTGGAAGGACGCCGCGGAATTCATGGCGCTGGGGGCCGGGAACGTGCAGGTCTGCACGGCGGCGATGACCTATGGCTTCAAGATCGTGCAGGAAATGATCTCGGGCCTGTCAGACTACATGGACAAGAAGGGCATGACGGCCACGTCCGAACTCGTGCGCCGCGCCGTCCCGAACCTGAGCGACTGGCAGCACCTGAACCTTAACTACGTCGCCAAGGCGCGGATCAATCAGGATCTGTGCATTTCCTGCGGGCGCTGCTTTGCCGCGTGCGAGGATACCTCGCACCAGGCGATTTCTATGTCCGACAGCCGGGTGTTCGAGGTCAAAGATGACGAATGCGTCGCCTGCAACCTGTGTGTGAACGTCTGCCCGGTCGAAGGCTGCATCACGATGGAGCCGATGGCGGCAGGCGCCGTCGACCCGCGCACCGGTCAGACGGTCGAGGCGGACTATGCCAACTGGACCACGCATCCCAACAACCCCGCCGCGGCCAAGGCGGCGGAGTAGGGCGGATGATCGAGCGGCTGGATCATATCAACATCCGTACCGCGCAGTTGGACAGGATGATCGCCTGGTACAGCGAGGTTCTGGACCTGACCCCCGGACGGCGCCCGGATTTCGGGTTTCCGGGCGCCTGGCTTTATGCCGGGGATCATGCGCTGGTCCATCTGGTCGGCGTGGACAGCCCGCCCACCGATCCCGGCACCGATCTGAAGCTGGAACACGGGGCGTTTTCGGCCACCGGTTTTGCCGGCTTCAAGGCAAGGCTGGAAGCGCGGGGAGAGCGGATGCGGGTTGCAAAGCTGCCGGGGTTCCCTGTCGTGCAGGTCAATGTCTGGGACCCGGACGGCAACCATCTGCACGTTGATTTCGACGCGGCAGAGGTCGACCCGTCGGACTATGCCTGAACCCGGCGCCCCGACGCGGAATCAGGGCCGCAGAAGCTTTCTGAACATCTGCTCCACATGCTGCATGGCACCGGCCTGCGCGCGGGTCTTGTCGGGCATCAGCACCTCGACCTGCGTGCCGAAATCGGCATAGTGCTGCGTGACTGCCCAGATCGAGAAGATCAAGTGCCCCGGGTCCGTCGGGGCGAGCTTTCCGGCATCCATCCAGCCCTGAATGAGCGCGCATTTGTCATCGAACAGCGGCTTGAGCCCGACGCTCAGATGCGGGCCCATGCGGGGGGCGCCCTGAATGATCTCACCGGCGAACAGGCGGCTTTCGCGTGGATAGGTCTGGCTCATCTCCATCTTGCGGCGGATATAGCCGATCAGTTCTTCCAGCGGGTCGCCGTCGGGATCCATCGCGTTGAGCGGTGCCAGCCATTCCGACATCAGCGCCTGCAAAAGCTCTTCATGGATGGCTTCTTTGCCTTCAAAGTAGTAAAGGACGTTGGGTTTCGACAGGCCCGCCGCTTCGGCGATCTGATCCAGCGTGCTGCCGCGAAAGCCATGGCGCGAAAACACGTCCAGCGCCGCATCGAGGATGATCCGGCGGTTGCGTATCTGGATGCGGCTTGGCTTTTTCTCGGTGGATCGCGGGGCGGGTGACGGCATCGAATACTCCGGTCTGATCGTCCCATGGGCAGGAAATGGGCGGCTTGAAAACTTTGCCGCAGCGTGTCCAAGTGAAACCTTGACAGAGCCGGGGCGCATTGCAATCGTGTCTTGACCAAATGGTAAAAAACATGTGCGGCGGGCGCAACACTTTCCCGCCCGTGGACGACACGCAAGGGGATGAAGATGGCGGCACCGGGGGAAAACCTGCGGATCAATGGTGATCGTTTATGGGACAGCCTGATGGAGATGGCCAAGATCGGCCCCGGCGTCGCGGGCGGCAACAACCGCCAGACCCTGACCGATGCCGATGCCGAAGGCCGGGCGCTGTTCCAGTCCTGGTGCGAGGATGCGGGTTGCAGCATGGGCCTTGATACCATGGGTAACATGTTCGCCATGCGGCCCGGCACCGACCCCGACGCTTTGCCGGTCTATGTCGGCAGCCATCTCGACACGCAGCCCACGGGCGGCAAGTACGACGGCGTTCTGGGCGTTCTGGGCGGGCTCGAAATCATCCGCACGCTGAACGATCTGGGCATCCAGACCAAACATCCCATCGTCGTCACCAACTGGACCAACGAGGAAGGCACCCGGTTCGCGCCGGCGATGCTGTCCTCGGGCGTGTTCGCCGGTGTGCACCAGCAGGACTGGGCCGAGGACCGCACCGATGCCAAGGGCTTGCGCTTTGGCGATGAGCTGGACCGCATCGGCTGGCGCGGTGACGAACCGGTGGGCACCCGCAAGATGCACGCCTTTTTCGAGCTGCACATCGAACAGGGCCCCATCCTCGAGGCCGAGGGCAAGGATATCGGCGTGGTCACGCATGGTCAGGGCCTCAGCTGGACGCAGGTGACCATCACCGGCAAGGACAGCCACACTGGATCGACCCCGATGCCGATGCGCAAGAATGCAGGGCTTGGCATGGCGCGGGTGCTGGAAAAGGTGGACGAGATTGCGTGGTCGCACAAACCCCATGCGGTGGGGGCGGCGGGACATATCGACGTCTATCCCAATTCGCGTAACGTGATCCCGGGCAAGGTCGTCTTTACCGTCGATTTCCGGTCGCCCGACCTGAGCGTGATCGAGGATATGGAGGCGCGGCTGCGCAGAGAAGGTCAGAAGATCGCCGACGACATGGGGCTTGAGATCGCGTTCGAAAAGGTCGGCGGTTTCGATCCGGTGACCTTTGACGAAGGCTGCGTCAGCGCCGTGCGTGCGGCGGCCGAACGGCTGGGCTATTCGCATCGCGACATCATCTCGGGTGCCGGCCACGATGCCTGCTGGATCAATCAGGTGGCCCCTACGGCGATGATCATGTGCCCCTGCGTCGACGGGTTGAGCCACAACGAGGCCGAAGAGATTTCGCGCGACTGGGCCACGGCCGGGGCTGACGTGCTGATGCATGCGGTGGTCGAAACGGCCGAGATCGTCGCATGAGGACGCCGCTTGTGCTGGCGCTGTTCCTCGCGGGCTGCGGCGGATTGCCCAGCCTTGGCGGGCTGGGCGGCGGTGGCGGACCACGTGCCGACGGCTCCATCGTGGTTGAGGATGCGGTGGGCGCCAAGCTGGTGGTGGACCGCAACGGCTGCCAGTCGGTCGTGCCGGCAAGCGGCGGTCCGGCGGAACCGGTGCTGGATGCCGACGGCGCGCCGGTGTGCCTGAACGAATAAAACAGACGACAGGGAGAGACCCCATGACCAAAGTCATCAAGAACGGCACCATCGTGACCGCCGATCTGACCTATACCGCAGACGTGCTGATCGACGGCGGCAAGATCATCGAGATCGGGCCCGATCTGAAAGGCGACGAGGTTCTGGACGCCACCGGCTGCTATGTCATGCCGGGCGGGATCGACCCGCATGTGCATCTGGAAATGCCGTTCATGGGCACCTATTCCAGCGATGATTTCGAAAGCGGTACCCGCGCGGCGCTGGCGGGCGGCACGACGATGGTTGTGGATTTCTGCCTGCCATCGCCGGGTCAGGGGCTGCTGGACGGATTGCAGATGTGGGACAACAAATCGACCCGCGCGGCCTGTGACTATTCCTTCCACATGGCGATCACCTGGTGGGGCGAACAGGTCTTCAACGAGATGGAGACCGTGGTGAAAGAGCGCGGCATCAACACCTTCAAGCACTTCCTGGCCTACAAGGGCGCGCTGATGGTCAACGACGACGAGCTCTTCGCCTCGTTCAACCGCTGCGCCGAACTGGGGGCGATCCCGCTGGTGCATGCCGAAAATGGCGACGTGGTGGCCGAGTTGTCCGCCAAGCTTCTGGCGCAGGGCAACACTGGCCCCGAGGCGCACGCCTATTCGCGGCCCACCCAGGTCGAGGGCGAGGCAACGAACCGCGCGATCATGCTGGCGGACATGGCGGGCGTGCCGCTCTATGTCGTGCACACCTCTTGCGAGGAAAGCCACGAGGCGATCCGCCGCGCGCGCATGCAGGGCAAGCGCGTCTGGGGCGAGCCGCTGATCCAGCACCTTACGTTGGACGAAAGCGAGTACTTCAATCAGGACTGGGACCATGCCGCGCGCCGGGTGATGTCGCCACCCTTCCGCAACAAGCAGCATCAGGACAGCCTTTGGGCCGGGCTGCAGTCGGGGTCGCTGTCTGTCGTGGCGACGGATCACTGTGCCTTCACCACCGATCAAAAGCGGTTCGGCGTCGGCGACTTCACCAAGATTCCCAACGGCACCGGGGGTCTTGAGGATCGCATTCCGATGCTCTGGACCTATGGCGTGGGCACCGGGCGGCTGACGCCCCAGGAATTCGTCGCCGTCACCTCGACCAACATCGCCAAGATCCTGAACATCTACCCGAAAAAGGGCGCGATCCTTGCCGGCGCGGATGCCGACATCCTGGTACTGGACCCCGAGAAGGAAAAGACCATCAGCGCCAAGACCCAGCAATCGGCCATCGACTACAACGTGTTCGAAGGCAAGCACGTGAAGGGCCTGCCGCGCTTTACCCTCACGCGCGGCCAGGTGGCGGTGCGGGACGGTGAGATGCACCACGAGGTCGGCCACGGCCAGTTCGTGAAGCGCACGCCCGACGGGCCGGTCAACAAGGCACTGTCGTCCTGGAAGGAACTGACCGCCCCGCGCCCGGTCGAGCGGACGGGCATCCCCGCGACGGGGGTGTGAGCCCTGAAGGACGTTATCGAGATCAACCGGACGCGGACCGATGCACCCGCCCGACAGAGCCCGCACCGTCGAGTCCTCCCTATACGACACACTCCCCTTGGTGCCGGTTCTGGCGGCCTACATCTTGGCCGCATCGGTCGGAGGGATGGGCCTCGCGCTTGGCTTTTGGGCGGATGGCGCCACGGTCGACAGCCCTTGGGCGCAACTGCCACTTCTGACCTGCCTCGTTGCCTTCGTCGGCGGTGTGCTCTTCATTCCGGCGTTTGCCGTTCTGACGCGCAAGGGTGCACGATCCTACACGGCCTGGGGCCTGGCCAGTTTCGTCGCCGGTCAGCCTTGGTGGTGGGTCCTGTCGATTTTCAAAGGGTACCCGTTGCTGGGTCTCGTCATGCTGGCCACGAGCGTCCTTTGCGGGATCGTGTTTCGCTTCTGCCTGCGGCGGTACTGCGGCCAGGCGGGGCAGGCGGCATGATCGCGCCACGTTGTTCGGTAGAGGTCCGTCTGCAGACACCCTTGGCGGCCCGGGACAAGACGTTTGGAACGGTCACCACATGACATCGCCTGCCATCATCCACGCCAAGTCGCTCGATCTGACCTTCGAGACGAACGACGGGCCGGTCCACGCGCTGCGGGACGTGAACCTTGAGGTCGGCAAGGGCGATTTCGTCAGCTTCATTGGCCCCTCGGGCTGCGGCAAGACCACATTTCTGCGCGTTATGGCGGATCTTGAGCAGCCGACCGCCGGGACGGTCACCGTCAACGGCGTCAGCCCCGAAGAGGCGCGCAAGGCCCGCGCCTATGGCTATGTCTTCCAGGCGGCGGGGCTGTATCCCTGGCGCACCATTGGCGGCAACATCCGCCTGCCGCTCGAGATCATGGGCTATTCCAAGGCCGATCAGGCCGAGCGGGTGAAACGCGTGCTTGACCTGGTGGAGCTGTCGGGGTTCGAGAAGAAATACCCCTGGCAGCTTTCGGGCGGCATGCAGCAGCGCGCCAGCATCGCCCGGGCGCTGGCCTTCGACGCCGATATCCTGCTCATGGACGAGCCATTCGGGGCGCTGGACGAGATCGTGCGCGATCACCTCAACGAACAGCTTCTGGCGCTGTGGAGGCGGACGGAAAAGACCATCTGCTTCGTCACCCACTCGATCCCCGAGGCGGTGTATCTGTCGACCCGGATCGTGGTCATGTCCCCGCGTCCCGGCCGGATCACCGATGTGATCGAAAGTCCGTTGCCGAAGGACCGGCCGCTCGACATCCGCGACACGCCGGAGTTCCTCGAAGTCGCGCACCGGGTGCGCGAAGGCCTGCGCGCGGGGCATGCCTATGACGAATGAACGCGGCGCGGCGCAGCGGGTGAGCGTGCCTGACAGGATTAGGGGGCCGGAGCGGTGCGCCAGAGCCTGATCCCCGTCCTCACCATCGTCGCCGCGATCTTTGCCCTCTGGTACGCGGCGGCGGTCTGGCTCAATGCGCCCTGGGCGTTGGACGTGGCGGCGCGCGGCGATCAGGAGCTGAGCGTGACCGAGCTGGTGTCCGCAACCTGGAGCCAGGACAAGCCCAAGCTGCCCGCCCCGCATCAGGTGGCGGTCGAACTTTACGATACGGTGATTGACAAGAAGATCACCTCGAAACGCAGCCTCGTCTACCACAGCTGGATCACGCTGAGCGCCACGCTGCTGGGCTTTGCCCTGGGCACGGTGCTGGGCTTCGCGCTGGCCATCGGGATCGTCTACAACCGGGTGATGGACAAGAGCGTAATGCCTTGGGTGATCGCCAGCCAGACGGTGCCGATCCTTGCCATCGCACCGATGATCATCGTGGTGCTCAATGCGATGGGCCTGTCCGGGCTGCTGCCCAAGGCGATGATCTCGATGTATCTGTCGTTCTTCCCGGTGGTCGTGGGCATGGTCAAGGGGCTGCGGTCGCCCGACGCGATGCAGCTGGACCAGATGCGCACCTGGAATGCCGGCGCCGCGCAGGAATTCCTGAAACTGCGGCTGCCGTCGTCGATGCCCTATCTATTTACCTCGATGAAGATCGCCATGGCGGCGAGCCTTGTCGGCGCCATTGTCGGCGAACTGCCGACAGGCGCCGTTGCCGGCCTCGGCGCGCGGCTGCTGGCAGGCAGCTACTACGGACAGACCATCCAGATCTGGTCGGCGCTGCTGATGGCGGCGGTGCTGGCGGCGGTGATGGTCGGGCTGATCGGGGTGCTGCAGCGGGTGGTGCTGAAACGGATGGGCATGGCATGACGTGGATCGTGGCAGGGATGCTGATCTGGGGGATCGGCTGGACGCTCAACATCTGGCTGGCGCGGCGCGACCGGGGCGGGCTTCTGATCCCGGTGATCTTTGGCGTGACGCTGCTGGCGCTTTGGGAAAGTGCGGTGCGCGGCTTTGCCATCAGCCCGGTGCTCCTGCCTGCGCCCAGCGATATCGCCGCGCGCTTTGCCGTCTCGACCGGTATCCTGTGGGAGGATTTCGTTCAGACCGCCATCAAGGGCGCGCTGACCGGCTATGTGATCGGGGCCATCGCCGCCTTTGCCGTGGCGCTGGCGGCGGACCGGTTCGATTTCCTGCGCCGCGGGCTTCTGCCCGTGGGCAATTTCGTCGCTGCCCTGCCGATCATCGGCCTCGCGCCGATCATGGTCATGTGGTTCGGCTTCGACTGGCAATCCAAGGCCGCCATCGTCGTCGTCATGGTGTTCTTTCCGATCCTCGTGAACACGGTCGAAGGCCTGCAGGCCGCCAGCGCCATGCAGCGCGACCTGATGCACACCTATGCCGCCGGATACTGGACCGCGCTGATCAAGCTGCGGCTGCCCGCGGCGATGCCGTTCATTTTCAACGGGCTCAAGATCGCCACAACCCTGGCGCTTATCGGTGCCATCGTTGCTGAATTTTTCGGCTCTCCGATCCGTGGGATGGGGTTTCGGATATCGACATCGGTGGGGCAGCTTGCGCTTGACCTGGTATGGGCTGAAATCGTCGTTGCCGCGATTGTGGGATCGGCCTTCTATGGCGGCGTTGCGCTGCTGGAGAAGGCCGTGACGTTCTGGCACCCGTCACAACGGGGCCGGACCTGAGGAACCAACAAGGGAGAAAAACCAATGAAACATCTGAAACTTGCCGCAGGCGCGGCGCTGGGGCTGATGGCCGGGGCGGCACAGGCCGCCGACGACCTGACGCTTCAGCTGAAATGGGTGACGCAGGCGCAGTTCGCGGGCTATTACGTGGCCGCCGACAAGGGTTTTTACGAAGAGGAAGACCTGAACGTCACGATCAAACCCGGCGGGCCGGATATCGCGCCGGTGCAGGTGCTGCTGGGGGGCGGTGCCGATGTGATGGTCGACTGGCTGCCGTCGGCGCTGGCCGCGCGTGAAAAGGGCGCGCCCATCGTTAACATCGCGCAGCCCTTTGCCAGCTCGGGCCTGATGCTGACCTGCCTCAAGGAGCATGGGATCGAGTCACCCGAAGACTTCCCCGGCCACACGCTGGGCACCTGGTTCTTCGGCAATGAAATCCCGCTGTTTTCCTGGATGGGAAAGCTGGGCATACCCACCGACGGGTCCGAAGGCGGCGTGACGATCCAGAAGATCAACTTCAACGTCGATCCGCTGCTGCAAAAGCAGGTCGAATGCGCCACCACCATGACCTACAACGAATACTGGCAGGTCATCGACGCGGGCCTTACCCCCGAGGATCTGGTGGTCTTCAAATATGAGGACGAGGGCATTTCGACGCTTGAGGACGGCCTTTACACGACCGAGGAAAACCTTGCCGATCCCGAGATGGTGGACAAGCTCGTGCGCTTTGTCCGCGCGTCGATGAAGGGCTGGAAATACGCCGAAGAGAACCCGGACGAGGCGGCGGAAATCGTGCTCGACAACGATTCCACCGGGGCGCAGACCGAAAAGCACCAGAAACGGATGATGGGCGAGATTGCCAAGCTGACCGCCGGGTCCGACGGCACGCTGGACGAAGCGGCGTTCGACCGGTCTGCCGAGATCACAATGGAAGGCGGCATGATCACCGCGATGCCCGAAGCGGCCTATACGCACGAGATCACCGACAAGGCGCTGAACTAAGGCCTTTCGGCACAGGTCGTATAACTGGCAGGCGGTCCGGAGACGGGCCGCCTGTTCGCGTTTCAGTCCGGCCTGTTGCGCAGCCAGCCGGGCTGCAGGGCATAGCGTTCGACCCCCGCCAGGCGGCAATAGCGGGTCAGTTCGGCCTCGAACCGGGCCTGGCGCGCGTCGGTCCAGCGCACGCGCCGTTCGGGCCAAAGGCCCGTGACGTTCAGCACGCCCGCCTTGCGGTCGGCCTTCATATCGACGCGGCCCACCAGCCGGTCGCCTTCAAGCAGCGGAAAGACGTAATAGCCGTAGCGACGTTTCGCGGCCGGGGTGAAGACCTCGATCCGGTAGTGAAATCCGAACAGCCGTTCGGCCCGCTTGCGGTCACGCAGAGCGGGATCGAAAGGGCTGAGCACCCGCATCCGCCCCGGCGGCTGCGGCGCGACTTCGGCCTCATGCAGTACATCCGGTCGGGCAAGGCTCCGGCGCGGCCCGTCGGGCGTGGCGAGATCAATCTCGATGACAGCGCCGCTTTGCAGCGCCCGCGCGCACCAGTCGCGCGCCTCTGCCGGGGTCACGATGTCCCAGAAGGCTGCGATTTCGCCCGAGGTGGCAAAGCCCAGCCGGTCCAGCGCGCAGTTGCACAGCCGGTCGATGGCCTTTGCCGGATCGGGCACGTCGTTGCGGTACTCAGTTGGGATGACCCGGCGTGTCAGGTCATAGAACTTGCGGAAACTCTCGCGATGGCAGACCGACAACTGCCCGGAACGCCAAAGATACTCCAGCGCGGTTTTCGAGGGATGCCAGTCCCACCAGCCGCCCGATCCGCGCTGCTCGCCTTCGCCGACATCGGCGGAACAGACCGGGCCGTTGGCCTCGATCCGCTCGAGGATCGTGTCGCATTGTTCCAGATACCCGGCGCGTCGGCCTTCGCGCCAGCGGGCGGGCAGGGCCTGCGCGTCGCGGGCGAATTTCAGATGCCACAGCGGATACAGCGACAGCGGAATGATCGCGGCATCATGGGTCCAGTGCTCAAAAAGGCTCCTGTCCTTCTCAAGCAGCGCGGCAACGTGGCGGGGCCGGTAAGATTGCCGCCGCGCAAAGAGGATCATGTGGTGCGCGCGTTCGACGGTATTGATGCTGTCCACCTGGACAAAGCCCAGTCGTTCGATCAGCGCGGTCAGATCAGCACCTTTCGCGGTGCCGGTGGGCGGTTCGGCCAGCCCGTGCCGATGCAGGAACAGCCGCCGCGCCGCGCGGGTGTCGAGGACGGGCCGCGACACCGGCCTAGCGGCGTTTCAGTGTATCGCCGAACGAAATTTTGGGCGTCATCTCGACCATGCGGTCGAAGGGCGCGTCGGGGTCGGCGACACGGCCCGCGATAATTTCGGCGGCACGCTTGCCGATGGCATCGCGGCAGGCATCCATGGTGCAAAGCTGGCGCGGCAGACCCTGCAAAAGCTCCACCCCGTTGAACCCGGCAAGCCCGATCTGGCCAGGGATGTCGATGCCTTTTTCCAGCAGATAAAGCAGCCCGCCCGCACCGATCATGTCGTTGGAATAGTAAAGGAAATCCAGGTCCTCGGTGCGTTCGAGCAGATCGCGCGTCATCTCGCGCCCCTTGGCCAGCGCCGATCCGCCGGAATAGAACTCCTGATCCGCGACCTCGATCCCGGATTTGGCAAGGACCTCGGTGAAGCCTTCGAAGCGTTTGCGCGCGCGGTGATCCAGCGGCATCTTGGTGCCCATGAAGCCGATGCGTTCATAGCCCGCCTTGAGGATCGCCTTGGCCATTTCACGGCCTGCACGGCGGTGCGAAATGCCCACGGCGGTGTCGATGGGCGTGCCGTCCACATCCATGATCTCGACCACCGGAATGCCGCTGGCCTTGAGCATGGCGCGCGACGCATCGGTGTGTTCCAGCCCGGCGATGATCACCCCCGAGGGCCGCCAAGACAGCATCTCGTAAAGGACCTTTTCCTCTTTCTCGGGCAGGTAGTCGGTGACGCCCACCACCGGCTGCAGCTCCGTATCCTCGAGTACGTGGCTGATCCCGGTCATCACCTCGGGAAAGACCATGTTGCTGAGCGACGGGATGATCACCGCCACCAGGTTGACCCGCTGGCTGGCAAGCGCCCCGGCGATCTTGTTGGGCACATATCCCAGCGCCTTGGCCGCCTCGAGCACCTTTTCGCGGGTCGGTGCGGATACGTCACCCCGGTTGCGCAGCACCCGGCTGACGGTCATTTCCGAAACGCCTGACGCCTCGGAAACGTCGCGCAGGGTCAGGGGGCGGGGGTCGTCATTGGCCAAGGTCGCGGTATCCTGTTCAGCGATAAGCCGACGTTAGCGTAAAGCGTTGTCGGGGCACAAGATACCCGTGGCGTGATGTGCCGTTATTCCGATCCGGGTTGCGCGGGCGTCTCGATCGGATCGAATTGTCCGACCGAGATGTCGAGCAGCAGCCAGCGGCGATTTTCGCGCACGAACACCATGTCGAAACTGATGTGCTGCGGCGTGGTGGGGAAATACCCGGTCAGCCGCATCTGCGTATCGCGCGCGGCGGTTTGGGCCTGCAGGATCTCGGGTTCTGTCACCAGGATGGGCAGCATGTCCAGCCCGGCCTCGCGCACCGGGGTAAAGAGCCCGGCAAGCTTGGTGGGGTCGTTGGCGGCGGAAAAGTCGCTGGCGGCATAGTCGCGCAGGACGGTGTAGTTGCCGGTCCAGTTGCCGTGATTGACCGCCGTCAGGATGTCGCGGATGAGCGCGGTGGCAAAGCTCAGCTCGACCTCGGCGGCCTGCTGGGCCGTGGCGGGCCCCGGTGTCGCCAGGGCCAGAAAAAGCGCCGCAATCAAGGATTGCGGCGCGATTCCAGATGCTTTGTGCAGTCTTACCATGCGTAGGTGATACCGATCCGTCCGCCAACTTGCTGGCGATCAAACCCGTATGTCACCCCGGCGTCAAGCTGCGTGTTGCCGTTCATCCGGTAACCCATGCTGACGGCCATCGCGCTCGATCCTTCGAACGTGCCAAGGCTGGTCGAGAGCGCAAAGGTCTTGTCGGCCGGAACGTAGGGCGTCGACAGGGCCATCGCCATCGCGATACCTTCCTTGTTGTTCTTGATCTCGTTCGCGTTGGACCGGATGCCGCGCTGGTTTGCAGCAACGCCACGGTCCAGTGCGCCCAGCGTGCCCGACGCGCCGTAATCCACCGCGAGGTTGCCATCGTTGTCGGAGGTCACGAAGCCGATGCGACCCGACTGGGAATCACGGCTGGCCTGCGAACCGATGCCCGGCGCGGTATAGGTGTTGTCGGAATTGCCCAGCACGAACTGGTTCACGCGGGTGGCCGTCGCCCCGTTGCCGATGGCGGCGGAGTTGTCAGCCGTGGCCGAGGACAGGTTGCCGAACGACAGCGACCCGGCACCCGAGGCCGTGGCCCCTTCGCCGACCGCGGTCGACCGGACGCCGGTGGCGCTGGCCAGGTGACCAAAGGCCTGCGCCCGCTCTGCAGTTGCCATGGCCTGCCAGCCCACTGCCGTGGCGCCCGGGCCCATTGCCACCGATTCACCACCCAGCGCCGTGGTCGACGGACCGCTGGCCATCGAGGTGTCGCCCAATGCGATGGCGTCGATGCCGTTGGCGATGGCCTCGTTACCGATGGCGGTGGAGTTGTCGCTTTGCGCATCAGCGTTTTCACCGATTGCAAGGCTGCGCACACCCTGTGCCGTGGCCAGATGACCAAAGGCCTGGGCGCGTTCGCCGGTTGCAGCGGACTGCCAGCCGATCGCCGTGGTGCCGGGGCCGGTTGCGACCGACTCACCCCCGATGGCCGTGGTCGACGGGCCTGTCGCCATGGCTGTGTCGCCCAGGGCGATAGCGTCGATGCCGTTGGCGATGGCCTCGTTGCCGATGGCGGTGGAGTTGTCGCTTTGCGCATCGGCATTCTCACCGATGGCAAGGCTGCGCACACCCTGTGCCGTGGCCAGATGACCAAAGGCTTGGGCGCGTTCGCCGGTGGCGGCGGACTGCCAGCCGATGGCGGTTGTGCCCGGACCCGTGGCAACCGACTCGCCGCCGATGGCGGTGGTGGACGGGCCAGTGGCCGCAGCCGTGTCGCCCACGGCCAAAGCGTCGACGCCGTTCGCAATGGCCTCGTTGCCGATGGCGGTGGAGTTGTCGCTTTGCGCATCGGCATTCTCACCGATGGCAAGGCTGCGGGTGCCCTGCGCGGTAGCGAGGTGACCGAAGGCCTGCGCCCGCTCACCGGTTGCTTCCGCGCGCCAGCCGATGGCCGTGGTGCCCGGACCCGTGGCAACCGACTCGCCGCCGATGGCGGTGGTGGACGGGCCTGTCGCCATGGCTGTGTCGCCCAGGGCGATGGCGTCGATGCCGTTGGCGATGGCCTCATTGCCGATGGCGGTAGAATTGTCGCTTTGAGCGTCGGCATTCTCACCGATGGCGAGGCTGCGGGTACCCTGCGCGGTGGCGAGGTGACCGAAGGCCTGTGCGCGTTCGCCTGTCGCCTCGGCGCGCCAGCCGACGGCGGTGGTGCCGGGGCCGTTCGTCACCGATTCGCCGCCAATTGCGGTCGAGGAGTTGCCGATGGCCTGCGCGCCCGCACCGAGTGCCACGGCATCGACCCCGTCGGTGGTCGCACCCTGTCCCTGATCCGGCACGCCGTCGCCGTCGGCGTCATCATTGCCACCGATGGCAATCGACCCGATCCCGTTCGCGGTGCTGTCCTCGCCAATCGCGATGGACTGTTCGCCGTTGGCGGTGGCCTGGTGGCCTAGCGCGTTCGAGAATGGGGCCGCCGCATTGGCCTGCCAGCCAAGCGCCGTGGTGCCCGGACCGGTCGCGACCGACTCGCCGCCCACAGCCGTGGTTGACGGCCCGGTGGCTGCGGCAGTGTCGCCCACGGCCAGCGCGTCTATGCCGTTCGCGATAGCCTCATTGCCGATGGCGGTGGAATTGTCGCTCTGCGCGTCGGCATTTTCACCGATGGCGAGGCTGCGGGTACCCTGCGCGGTGGCGAGGTGACCGAAGGCCTGGGCGCGTTCGCCCGTCGCCTCGGCGCGCCAGCCCACAGCGGTGGTGCCGGGGCCGGTCGCGACCGACTCGCCGCCAAGCGCCGTTGTGGAGGGGCCTGTCGCCGCCGCGGTGTCGCCTACTGCCAAGGCGTCGACGCCGTTCGCAATGGCCTCATTGCCGATGGCGGTGGAATTGTCGCTTTGTGCATCGGCATTTTCACCGATGGCGAGGCTGCGGGTGCCCTGCGCAGTGGCGAGGTGACCGAAGGCTTGCGCCCGCTCACCGGTTGCTTCCGCGCGCCAGCCGACGGCGGTGGTGCCGGGACCCGTGGCCACGGTCTCGCCACCGATGGCGGTCGTCGACGGCCCGGTGGCCGCGGCCTCGGCCCCGATGGCGACCCCGTCGGTCGCCGTGGCATCGGTGCTGGCCTGGTCGCCGATCGCGACGGAGAAATCGCCGCCCGCAGTCGTGTTGGCACCGCATTCGGTCGAGCTTGCGCCACCGCCGGCGTTGCAGTCAGGCGTGGCGTCGGCAAGCGCCGCTCCTGCCCCGAGGGTCAGCGCGATCGCCGCGGTACCACTCTGCAAAATGGATTTAACTCCGAAATTCGTAAAGTTTTTCATGATCTTGACGTTTCCCCGTGGTTTCGTTGATCCGGTCAGCGACGGCACCGGTCCGCGCGCTCACATTCAAGTCACGACTGATGACGCAGAAAAGTTTCGCGAGAGCGCATATTTTTTGACGAAAGTTGCAATCGACCGGGCGAAAACACGAGCGTACCCCGCATGCAAGGGCGTGACAGCGCCCGCGCGCTTGGCTAGAAGCAGGGCGTGGCTCCGTGGCTCAACTGGATAGAGCAGCCCCCTCCTAAGGGGCAGGTTGCAGGTTCGAATCCTGCCGGGGTCGCCAAAACCACCTGAAAAATATGGCTTATTTGCAAGGGTTTCTGCAGAAGCGTGCAGAAACGCCCGTTCCGTTTTCCGCCGATTTCTCCGAAAACGACCGAAATCTCGTACAAAACCTGTACAAAATTCGCACGTCCGTGCGGTTTTTGAGGCCATCCGATGAGCTGGCGCGTGGCAAACGCTTGCGCCGAGCGGAAGTTCGGGAGTGCGACGCGCAAACAGATCATCATGTTCCTTGCGGACAAGGCCTCGGATGATGGTTCGGGCATCTGGTGTTCGAAAGGGACGATCCAGCGGCATACGGAACTGGGCGAGACGACCGTCAAGCGGACGATCCGTGACTTTCTGAAAGAAGGCATCTTGGTCGAGACCGGTGCGCGCGGGTGCAAGAACGGGTTCACCGTCGTTTACCGGATCGATCTTGCCCGAATTGAGGCGCTGGAACTGACCGCCGAACCCGAGATTGAGACGGGGGCCACAGTGGACCCCGTCCAGACTGGACCCGGAACGGGGGCCACAGTGGCCGGGGTACCGGGGCCACCACGGCCCCCAAACCATCCTAAAACCATCCATAAACCCCCTACGCGCGAGCGCGTGGCGGATGAAGAGGCTGAGAGAGTTTTGGCGGCCTATCCTCCCGACCGTGTTCGCGGGAAGGCTGAGTGTCTCGGGCGGATCAGGGACATCCTGGACGCCAGGACAGAGGTCGAGGACCTGTTGCAGGCCGTGAAGGCTTACGCAACCGAGAGCGCTGGCTTCACCCGCTCCAAGGTCTGTTTCTCAGACAACTGGTTCAAGTCGGGTCGCTGGCGGGCGTATGTCGAGGACATCGCCAAAGGCCGAGAAGAGACGAAGGCCAAAGAAGCCGAGATGCTGGCAGGTCTGGCCAACTGGGTCACGGAAAAGCATCCGCTTTGCCGCCACATCACACCGGGCCAGATCGATGCGCTTTTGGCCGCTGAACTGGTGACACAGGCGCAGATACAAGCGGCAGGCCTCAGACCATGAGCACCACCGATCCGACCGAAGCACAAACAGCAAGGCGACCCATGTCATACGGCTGCGCCGATGAAACGGGACCTTGCGAGGGGCGGCAAGCCTCCCCTTCGAACCCCACCGGCGCGGGCAAAGCCCCCGCCAAAGAGCCGCTGACCGAGACCTTCGTCTTCCGCTGCACCGCGTCCGAGAAGGCCCAGCTGCGCGCCAAGGCCGAGGCGGCTGGACTGCCAGCCTCGACGCTTTTGCGCGAGGCGCTTGGCCTCACCGAAGCCCGCCGCCGCAAGCCTGTGCCGCGCGTCGATCCCGCCCTTGTGCTGGCGGTCGGGCGCATCGGCGGCAACCTCAACCAGATCGCCCGCTGGCTGAACCACGCCATGAAGGTCGGGCGTACCGACCTCGACACGCTGACCGTCGCGCGCCGCCTGGTCGAGATCGAACGCCAGCTCGCCGCGCACCTCGATGAGGCGCGGCATTGCTGATCAAGTTCTTCCGCAACGGCAAAGGCGCGGGCACGGGTCCGGTCGGCTACCTCGTGGCCGAGCGCGTGCTGGCCTATGACGGCAATCGCGACCTGATCCGCGATGCAGACGGCCAGCCCATGACAGTCACGCGCGAACCCTTGCCAGAAGTCCTGCGCGGCAATCCCGACCGCACCGAGGCACTCATCGACGCCAGCCGCCACCAGTGGACCTACCGCGCGGGCGTGATCAGCTTTGCCGCCCAGGATGCCCCGACCGAGGAGCAGCAGGCCGAAGTCATGGACGGGTTCGAGCGTCTGGCCTTCGCGGGGCTGGACCCTGAGCAATATGAGGTGCTCTGGGTCCGACATACCCACGAAGGTCGCGTCGAGCTTCACTTCTGCACGCCGCGCTTGGAGCTGACCTCGGGGCGCAGCCTAAACATTGCACCGCCCGGCTATGAGAAGGCCTTCGACAGCCTGCGCGACGTGATGAACCAGCGCCACGGCTGGGCTGATCCGATGGAGCTGGAGCGCACCCAAGAGGTCCGCGACACCATCGAGACCCCAACCCGCGCCCAAGGCCGTGACGAGCTGCACGCCTGGATACAGGACCAGATCGACATGGGCCTGATCACGGACCGGGCGACCATGCTCGACGCGCTCACCGACGCAGGCTTCGACCTGCCGCGCACCGGCAAGGCTTACATCACCGCCCGCGACACCGAGACTGGCGAGCGCTGGCGGCTGAAAGGAGAGATTTTCCATGAAGATTGGCAAGCCGACCCGGTTGAGCGAGAAACTGAACGCGGAGCTCGACGAGATCAGGCAGGAACACGTCGCCTCGATCTCGTCCCAGCTCAAGAGCTTCAGGATCGATTTGAAGAACATTGTGGGCGCCGCGCAGCATACCATCGCGAGCGATACGCGCCGCTTTCAGACCGAGACAGCGAGCCTGTTCGAGACGCGGCTGAGGTCGATCCGCCTCTGGCTGACGATCTCGCCCTGGTTGATTGCGGGGATGGTGTTGACGGGGATCGCCTTGATGATGGCCGCGAGCTTCTTCTGGACGGTGCATCTGACACGCTCGGAACTGACCGAACTGGGCCTGACACGGATCGAGCGGCCGGAAGGGACCTGGCTGATACTGGACCCGTCGAAGACGCGGCTCAGGACCTGCACCATGGGCGAGAGACACGTCACCTGCATACGGATCGAGGAGGATTAGATGACCCAACTGACAGCCTTGGAACGCGACTTGCTCGCTTGCGTCGAGCGGTTGGTGACGGCCTCAGAGGCATCCGCGAAGGATTTGACCGCCTTGGAGACACGCTCGACCGGCAGGATCGAGAGGGAGCTGGCTGGATTGAAAGACTGCGTGACCTTGCTCATTCGTTCACAAGCCGCATCCATGAAGGCCTTGAACGGATTGCTGAACGACGAGGCGAACTACAAGACGCTGGACGAGACCTTGCAACAGAGCTTGACCTTAGCGAAAGCCGCCGCCGAGAGATTGAGGGACAGCTAGACAGCCAGGAGGCACACGCGGAAAGGGGGTTGCGGCATTAGCGTCCAAAGGGACGGTAGAGCAAATTTTCTGGCTTTCCTGTAACTTGAATCTACGGCTCCGTTCGTCTGGTTGCGACGTCATAACCGCACCCATCCAGAAGTTGGCATTCCCATAAAGGTCTCGCGATCATGTCTCAGAGCGAAGTCTGGGGCTTTGATCGACAACTTTTCCATCACACGAGTTACAACGTTGTCGCTGGAGAGCTTATCAATCAGTACAATTCTTGAGACTGTAGGCAATTTCCCGATCAATGCCTGATGCGCATGTTCTTTCCGAACCAGCTGTCCTGCGTAGGGAATAGCAGTTGGAACCAGTGTTGTTTTTGAGCTCGATCCGGGAAACACCTGCGAGAACTCATTGAACTGATGCTTCGCTGAGTGAACATACTGAGAACGATGGGAATTATAGACATCCTTTACCCATTTCACAAAGTCCTGATCTTGGTCGATTTCCTTGTCAAAAGATCGTTTTATAGATGCCGCGATCATTTTGCTGATCGCCGCTCTATCCCCAACTATATTGTGTCGCATCTCTAACTCACCGCATCTGTCGCACGTTAGCTTGCCAGCACATTTTTCTTGTAGGGATGAAGCAAGTAGTCCTAAAGCTGCCGTGAAAGCTACGGTCCCTAGAGAAGGGGTTTTCGTACTCGCCTGAATGCCACCATAAAAGGCGAAAAGAGCAGAAAGAACCTGTCCGTCTTGCTCACTTTCTGCCGCCAGTTTGCTCATCGAATATCTAACAAATGAGAGTGTTGGCATTGAGACAGCTAGTGACCTAGAGTCGTCTTCTCGGCCGGTTGGAAACAGCTTATCGACAAGCTCGGGATCAGTTTTTTTGAGCGATAGTTTTCCAATCAATAGACTAGGAGCGTTCTCTAGGTGTGATACTTCCCAAAGGCCACCTGTTGCCAAGGTCAATAAAGCTAAGAGCAGTTGCAATTTGCGCATTGCCTTGCGGTTGGCATCGCCTTTTGTGATGCCGTGTTCATGAATCACGATTGCAGTTCGAGACGCGCCATCAACAATTCTAGGGGGTAGAATGAGCACAGTCGCATCTGCAACTAGAAATGAGTCGTTCCAGTAAGCGGCGCTACCCTTAGCGTAGAAGATGAAGTTCCAGCTTTCTTGTTGCCTTTTGGAACGCGGTGTGTTCGCGAGGCTTACTTCGGTCTCGACCCATTCTTTGAATTCTTTGAGTTTCTTTGACGAAATCTGGGACGGATAGTTCGTTGCGCCAGCTTCCTTGTAGCCTTCGTTCGTTCCAAGATATCCCAGTCCTATTTTGGGCTCGCCGCCCTTTTCAACATCAAATATAACACCCAATCGAACCTGTGCAGCCTTGTTTCGCCAAGGCCGATGCCACTCGAACCTGCAATGGGTCGTGTTGTTTTCTGGCATCGGAGTAAAGTAGCTGTTGCCGCCATTTTTCTCCGTCGAGAAAAACAAGTTTTCAAAAAATTCAGACTTTGAAACATGGAGTTGGTCAAGTTTAACTTCCCAAGTTAACCCGTTCGGATATCGACCAGACTCATTGTATATCGCATGCTTTTGTGGTGACTGAACTTCAGCTGGCCCAGTGAATAGAACTCGATTTAACATGTTGGTTTGTCCGTTTAAGAACCACTGATGGTTGTAGTAACGAGCATTCTGGAAAGCTAGAACTGCGAACATGAGCCTCGGTCGAAGAACTCCCGGCGGTACAGGCTCAAGATTGCAGCGATCCGTAACCAGCCCTCATTAGGCGGCAACCAAGGGTTCAATGCTAGACACGTCAATTTCTTTGGCTGCTAAAGCCATGTCATAGTTCGTCTGCAAGTTCACCCAGTAGGCCGGGGTCGTATTGAACACACGCGCAAGGCGCAGCGCCGTGTCAGGCGTGATCCCAGTGGTACCCTTAATCAACCGCTCGATCCGTGTCCGAGGCACGCCCAGACGCCGCGCAAACGCGATGGCCCCCATCTCCAGGGGATCGAGGTAAAGCTCCTTCAGGACTTCACCGGGGTGCATCGGGTCTTCAAGCAAGCTCATCAGCGTATCCTCTCAATGGTAGTCCACAATCTCGACATCGGCGGGGCCGTTCGGCGTCCAGACAAAGCAGATGCGCCATTGCCCGTTGATCCGCACAGAGTGTTGCCCAGCCCGGTCCCCTTTCAGTTCTTCCAGGTGGTTACCGGGCGGAAACCGCAAATCCTCGACAACAACCGCAGCATCCAGCGCCGAAAGCATCGCCCGCGTGCGCTTGACCAAGTCACCGGGGAAGCCTTTGCCGTACTTGCCTTTGACAGCGTTGGCAGCGAGTTTGCCCTTGGTGCTTTGGATCATAGAGTGTACGTATCACTTAGAGATACATGTGTCAAGATGTGATACATTTAATTTGTGGAGTCTGACTGTCTTGAAAACTGAGGCCGGAAGCTACGATCCGAGCCAGAAGCTAGGATCCAAAAATGACTTCGCTTTTCGTTTTCCAAACAAAACTTCACCCAGATCGCGCTTAAGATTTCTGTCCACGTCAGCGTCAGAAAAGCTCTTCCACGCGCCCTCAACCATAGTCGTTGTGCTATCTTGGGCAGCGTTCTGAAAGTCCTTCAGCTTTGAGTAACCCATACCAACAAAAATCCGAAGTGCAGCGCCGTGTCTTCCTTCTAGCGCTGGCACAAGGAGGTGTCGCAGAACATTGTCTTTCTCCGCTTTCATAATCCGCTCTCCACGTTGTGCAACATTCGAGATCAGCTCAGGACAAAGTACCATAGCATGCCCCAACGACGTTGCGGAGACGTTTGAGATTCCTTCCCGAAGAGATCGCCAAACGTCCTCGTGATAGTTTTTGTCTAGTGCGAGCAACAGGTCATCTAAAGCACCATCGGCAGCTTCAATTTCACTTTCGCCAGACAAAACACGTTTCACGACGTTGACGAACGGTTTTCTAAAAACGCCCGCATTGAGCTGGCAGCCCGAGGCATCCAGTTTCTCGAGGAGCATGACAGCAGTGTGATCCATTTCCTCAATATGCCCTTGCCAAGCTCCTTGATCGACAGCACCTAGGAGGTCGTCAAAGTGTTCATGCAATGTATTCCACTGACCACCCGCAGCATGTGACAAGGATAGAAATCCACGCGGGATATCATCAAGCGTAAGCTTCTTGATTTCGGCGGCCTTCATCCTGGGCGCGTATTTCTCCAGTGCGCCGACCAAAACTCCTCCTTCGAGTAGATCGCGAAGATAAGGGACATGAGAGATCAAGCCGCTCAGAGTCAGGAAGGGAGGAGTATCACGACTAAACATCTCGACGACTATTTGTTCGACCGCCGAATGCTCCCGATTAGCTTTGCCATATTCAATCCAGTGCGTCGCGCTAGTTGCTGCGATCGCAGTTTGCGCCACAAGTTTTACTTGGTGATCCAAGAGCTCTCCCGAGCCATCTAGCAAGGCTTGAAAGCGGCTGAAGCCATCCGAAGGGTCCTGGGCGCGGGACCCATTTGGGTTAACTTTGGTCGGGTTCGTAAGACTTGTCCCAAGCTGCTCTTGTGCCAAGAAGAGCAGATTTGCCTGGGCGGCCTGGCTTTCATCCGTCGATCCGTCACCAATGTTTCTGAAGAACTGCCCCTCGGTCATTGCGTTTTCCAGTAGTATTTCTGTTCGTCTCTTCTTGTCGACCGATTGCCAAGCCAGAGCGACCATTTCCAGCAACGCACTGGCCTTCTTCTGCGCCACTTCATCTGTCTTGAGAGTGGACAGAGCAGCGTTCGAGATGCTTAAGAGCTCTTCGTCGGACAAAAGGCGATTTGAGGTGAACTGCTTCAAGGCAGGAATAGCGAGCTCAGGGTACTTAACGAACTGCTCTTCCAAGTACTCAGAGTCCTCAGGGAGATCGATCTCTGCCGTGGAAAAGGAGCTTAGGTCAAATCCCGCGGCTGCAATAGTCGCCCCCAGGCCAAACATGTACTCCGGCGCAGCTGGTGGTGTTTGCTTGACCAAGGCCAATGCTAAGTCATCTGTAGCTCCGTGCGCCTCCAGAGCTTCTGAAATCGCGGCGAGAAACGAGGATAGGTCCTTACCATCTTGGAAAGAGTGCTTCTCCTGCTGGTGAACACCTGACAGCACCGCAGTCACGAAGTGATCCACAGTGTCCGGAAGCTGACTATCAGTGGCCAGCGAAAAAATCGGCAGATATTCAACGTAGCCTTCACCTTTGATAGGCAGGGTATCGACTCTTGAGAAGCCATTGAGAACTGTACTCGCTAGGTGGTTCCTTGCTTCACCTTCGTAGCTTCCAAGCAGCTCGGAAATGTTTCTGACTGCAGCGCCGAAGTCTCCCGTGCTAAGCCATTCGTGGACATTCGCTTGAACAACATCGTCGACGCGGTCGTCGAAGCCTGGAGCTGAAGATAGTGCAAGAATGCTATCTGAGCTTGGGCTAAGAATTGCTTCAGCAATTTCATCATCGAGCAAGATTTGAAACGCAAGGTCTTCTTCAACATTGAAGACCATAGCCGCCAGATTTCTTGTTAGCTCACTATCGGCTGCAAGAACGGAAATTCTGGCGTCCAGACCAGCTTCCTCGTTCAAAACCGATGGCTTGTCTCTGATGCGGTCCTGATGGGCAATGTAGGCAGCGACCGTTGGAAGACGGAATTTTCCATCATGCAGTTCGTACAGGCTGCTTAAATTGTTTACAAAAGAAACGATGTTTCGCGGCGTCGTTGTTCCACCTTGGGTTTTGAGTAGTTCGCAGAAAATGCGGTAGGTGCGAAACCTGTCATCTGCGGAGACCTGCTTGGGGAGCGCTTCTTCCAACTTGTCAGCAAAAAACTCACGTGCATTGGAGAGAACAGGGGGCGAGACCGAAAGAATCTCGGCGAAGGTTTTTGAAAAGAGCTCTCTCGAGGCAAGGCTGCTTAGGTCGTTCTTACCTGTTTCTTCGTCCTCATCAGTTGTGACGTTAGCCTCAATCAACTTTCGATCATACGGAACAATTGCTGTGATCTCAGTATGTTTGCCTTGGATTATTTCGCCATGTGCTCGCGCAAAAATTGATCTGACTAGCGCCCAATACTCTTTGATTTCCTTTCGAGGCAATCTGTCAATGTTGTCCAGAACAACAACGACCCGTTCGTCTTCTGACTGAACAACACCAAGGATTTCTCGCAACGTTGAGTGGAACTCGTAGTCATTTGGATCAATTTCCCGAACCTTCTGAACTACCTTGTGGTCTTGATGCTGACGCGAACTGATCAGAAGCAACCTAGAGATGACGGCTTTGAAATCAGCTTTCGGCTTCTTGGCCCGACCAGACCAACGCTTCCAGGCAGCTAGTGCCAGGGTTGCAATGACAAATGCGAGCAACAGCAGAAAGGGTGCCGAAATGAGAAAGTCTTCGGTGCTCCCTGCCTTGGCAGCTTTGTCGAAGACAGTCTTCGCCCAAAAGTAATAGAGCGGGAGGAAAGGGAGAAAAACAAGAACTACAATCCCATACCAATCCAGTATCGGATGGTTATTTGTTTGTATCTCGCGTGTCTTGCCTTGAATCTGAGCTTCAATTGCCGCTAGTTCATGGTGCTTCTTTTGAAAAGTCAGCTGCGCCCAGTTCAGAAAATGCTCCAAGAAAGACCTGCGGAATCCGGAGCCCTGAGATTTCCAAATATCGAACGTAAAGAAGTTGTAGGTCTTCTTTCCCTTACCATTCTTCTCGGCGAGTTTTCTCGCCGCCATTTCGACAACGCTGGACTTGCCGCTGCCCCATGAGCCCTCGAGACCTATGGCACTATCACCGCTATCAAATCTTACAATTGCTTTGGACAGCGAATGAGCAGTTCGTTCGTGCCCGCCACCATTGAAGAGATCCTTGTTGGATGGTTCATCCTGAATGATCTGTCGATCGACTTTCTTGCTCACTTGGTCACCCTTAATCGCTTCAATCTAAATATATGGGACGACGCACCAGACACCACAAGGTTTGGCGCTTCGGTCAACATCAATCAGGTTACAACGGTCAAAAATTTGTATTTCACTTCGATCAATAGTGGGGAGGTCAATCATGAAAGAGGTTTCGCCACCTTTGGTCCGCTAGTCGCAGCGTCAATGCCGATCCAGTGAGAAATGGCACAAGCACGCCAGCTAACGCCACAATGGATATAAAGGCTCCAGAAAGCAGAGTGTACTCGCTAGGCTGGTCAGCGAATGAAAGGTTCAGGAAACCTACCAGATAGAGCGCATTGGCACCCAGCAATGCTAGGTAAACGGGCTCCAAGGGCTCGATCATATTGCGTCTCGCACGCTCCAATGATGCTTTCCGAAGCTTTTTCCAGTTGTCGCTTGGCCTTTGCATTTGCTTACTCCCTTGCGAATTCGATCCAAGTGTGAACTTCGTCATCCGTTACATTCTGACCCTTGACTTGTGACTCGTACCAGCGCGCGGCGATGGCCCCGCGTTTCTCGCTTTTGATCTTGATGCCAGCACCCTCCAGATACTGATCGAGCGAGGTCTCGATCCTCTTCAGGGCATCGAAATCGTGACCAGCACGGATCGACTGAGTTCCAAGCAACAACCAGGCAACGTCGACCTTATATCGTCTGTACATCTTGATCAGTGCTTCGATTGGGATGCCGCGCTTACCCTTCTCATAGCTGTGATAAGCCCGATGTGAGACGCCAATCGCCTCTGCCATCCCGGCCTGCGAAACGCCAATTTCGCTACGTAAGATGGCTAGGCGTGCACCTACTTCGGCGAACATGTCAGCATCTTCTTGCGCCATTCCGACTTCCCAATTGACGAAAGCGCAATTTTGTATAAAGATCGCACAAAATGACGCATATTTCCGGTTTGATCCATCTGAACACGTCAGAAGGTACCAAACAAGCGATTCCATGCGTACGCACGATTCAACTCAAGCGGACAAGGACGACTGAAATGACAGAGACAGACAAATCAGACAGCTCCCAAATCCTCGGCCTTGGGAAAAAGCCTTCCGAATGGGTCGAGCTGATGGCGGATATGGGCATCGACATTTCTGAGCGGACCCTGCGGGAGCGAGCAAACGAGACTGGTGCATTCTACCGCCTTGGGCGGACAATGCTGATCACACCGGCGCAGATCGACAAGATTTTTGAAGGAGGCCAGACATGCCGCTCGAAATCTACAAGAGGGGCCGAGTTTACTGGGCGAAAGGTTGGGTCGATTACAACGGCAGGCGCATCGCAGGCCCATACCGGCGAAGCACTAAGGCATCTACAGAAGCAGGCGCACGGGACTGGGTAGCCCGCGAAACAGAGGCGCAGATTCACCGATACGTTTTCGGGGATGAACCGCGCATGACCTTCTCTGACGCGATCTTGATCTACAAAGCGTCCCCGAAAGCGGCAAAACAGCTCATGCCAATCGTCGAAGAGATTGGCGAACTGCCTCTGTCCGCGATCTCGGGAAGGATGCTTAAGGAGCTAGGGCCAAAGCTTAAGCCAGATGCTTGCACAGATACATGGTGGCGGGAAATTGTGACGCCCGCCTGTGCAGTGATCAACAATGCCCATGATTTGAAGAATACGCCAATGATCCGCGTAAAGGCTTACGACAACTTTGAGCGGATCGCTCAAGACAAACGACGCAATAAACCGAGCCGTGTTGAGCGAAAACCAGCGGACAAGGAATGGATCGATGCGTTTTGCCGAGCCGCCGATCCCTACAACGCCGCTTTGGTCCGGTTCATGTTCGAGACAGCGGCGCGGATCGATCAGGCTGTCTCCATAGAGCCTGACGATCTGCGTCCCAACGAGCATAAGGTCAGGATCAAAGCGCAGAAGGGCCACCCGGAAAGCTGGATCACTGTCTCGCCGCAGATGATGGACGAGCTTCTGGCACTGCCTCCCAAGCGCCCCAAGAACCGCAAGACCGGCAACTTCATGAAACCGCGTGTGTTCGGCTATGGCAGCTCGACTGGCTACAACACGCGCTGGAAGACCATATGCAAGAGCGCGGGCATCCCGTACCTTTCGGCGCACCCGGCAGGGCGTCACGGGTTCTTCACTGAATTGGTCGTCCGTCAGGGCGTCGATCCCGTCACAGCGGCCAAGGCTGGGCGTTGGTCGGACCCCAATTTACCCATGCGTATCTATGCCCATGCAGAAACGGATGAGGCCGATGTCAGGGCCCGTTTTCGTACAAACCATGTACAGGCGGACACTGTACAAACACACAAGAGCAAGAAATCACAGAAGGAATAGCACTATGAACGGTTCCCTCCTAAGGGGCAGGTTGCAGGTTCGAATCCTGCCGGGGTCGCCAAAACCGTTCTGAGCTTGGACAGGAGTTCCCGGCCGCTCCCTCTCTAACCTCTTCTTTGGGTTTCGGTTTGTCCCGCCCGATCTGCTGACGGCAGAGGCACAACGCTTGCGACGGCTGTGCACGCCGCCAATAGATTTGCACATCGCGGGCAAAGCGGCCACGATCCCAGACAGGAACCGATACGTGCAATCAGGGGGCAAGCCATGCAATTCGTGACCAGTGACACCGTGGCCGGGCGGCTGTCGTGGACCGGTGTGATGCAGGCGCTGCGCGACGGGCACCAGAGGCCCAAAGCCGAAATCGGCGATCAGTTCCTGACCCGCGATCCGGACACGCTGCTCAGCCGCGCGGCCTGGATCGACGGGCTGGGCATCGGGGTGAAATCGGTCTCGGTCATGGCGGGGAACACCGCCCGCGGCCTGCCGACCGTGCAGGGGGCGATGCTGGTCTTTGACGACAGCGACGGGCGCATCGCCGCGGTGATCGACAGCGACTTGGTCACGCAATGGAAGACGGCCGGGGATTCGGTGTTCGGCGCCCGGCTGCTGGCCCGGCCCGACAGCGCAACCCTGCTGATCGTGGGTGCCGGGGTCGTCGCCGAAAACCTGGTGCGCGCCTATGCCGAGGTCTTTCCCGACCTGCGCCAGATCACGGTCTGGAACCGGACAGGGAGCAAGGCCGCCGATCTCGCCGCCCGGATGTCGGATGAAGGGTTTCCCGTCAGCGCTGCCACGGATCTGCCAAAGGCCTGCGCAGAGGCGGATATCATCACCACCGCCACCATGGCCAAAGAGCCGATATTGCAGGGCGACTGGATCACCCCCGGCACCCATGTGGACCTGATCGGCGCCTTCAAATCCGACATGCGGGAAGCCGATGATGCGCTGCTGCAAAAGGCCCGGATCTTCGTGGACAGCTATGATACGACGATCCACCATATAGGTGAGCTGATGATCCCGCTCGCCTCGGGCGCGATCGCCGAAAGCGATGTGCTGGCCGATTTTTACGAGCTGGTGGCGGGCGATCACGTCGGGCGCAGCGGGCAGGAGGAGATCACGGTCTTCAAGAACGGCGGTGGCGCGCATCTTGACCTGATGACGGCGGATTACATCCTGTCCACGCTGGATTAGGGCGGGATCAGCGGCCCAGCCAATCGCCGAGCCCGGTCCAGATCAGCCGCAGCGACACGAGGATCAGGATCACGTCAAGCGCCCGCTTGAACCCGTGGTCCGACATTCGCGTCAGAAGCAGGCGGCCCGTGACCGTCCCCAGAAACCCCGCGACGATCATCGCGAGGATGAAGCCCAGCCACGGGCCGAAGGCAAATCCCAGAAGGCCGAAGGCCACGACCTTGAGCAGATGTTGCAGCGTCATCAGGGTGCCGTGCGTTGCCACATGTTCCTGCCGGGGCAGCCGCAGCGACTTGGTGAAATTGGCGACAAAGACTCCGGTGGCGCCAAAGAACATGGTCAGAAAGCTCGATATCGTGCCGGTCAGCAGTGGCTGCGCCGAAAGCCAGGCGGGCGGGCGCAGCAGAACGCTCCAGATCACGAAAACGCCCACGCCGATCTGGACGACGGCGGGCGGCAGGTTGATCACGACCATGCCGCCCAGCCCGACACCCACGGCCGTGCCGACGGCGAAGGCCAGCACCGGCGGCCAATGCACATACAGCCCCAGCAACAGCGCACGAAAAAGGTTCGATCCCAGCTGCACCATGCCGTGCACGGGAATGAGCGCGGCAGGGGGCATGAGGCTGGCCATGATCGCCAGCAGCAGTGCACCGCCGCCGATCCCGAAGGCCACGGTGATGAACGACGCGACAAAACTTGCCAGCAGCAACCCGACCGTGACAAGAGGGTCGAACCCGCCCATGATCGCGCCTAGCTGATCCCACATCGGCCTGCCCCTGTACCTCCAACGACTGGACACGAGATGAAGAACACCTGCGACCTGCACGACGATTTCGGCCCAAAGCTCGAGATCGTTCCCTTCGGCCTGCGCATGTACGGCGGGCGGGACCGGTTCTTTGGCCCGGTGGAGACGGTGAAATGCCTTGAGGACAACAGCCGCATCAAGGAGCTGTCGCAGACCGCGGGCGAGGGGCGGGTGCTGGCGGTGGACGCGGGCGGGTCGGTCCGCACCGCCGTGATGGGCGACATGATCGCCGGGGCCTTTGCGGACAACGGCTGGGCCGGCGTGGTGATCTGGGGCGCGGTGCGCGATGTCGGCCAGTTGGCCGCGCTGGACCTGGGTGTGATGGCCCTGGGCCACATGCCCCGCCCGAGCACGCGACGGGGCGACGGCCAGGTCGGCATCGACATCCGGCTGGGCGAGGCGCGGATTTCGCCCGGCGCGTTTCTTGTCGCCGACGAGGATGGCGTGGTCATCTTTCCCCCGGGCGTGACCCCGCCCGCGGCCTGAGCGTCGCTCACCCCGGCGCCCCGACCTCGGGGTTGATCACGTGGATCGGTTCGCCCCGGTCATAGGCGTTGATCTGGTCGTAGATGTCCGAGAACTGCATATCGAGCTCATCCTCGGTCACGTAGCCGATATGCGGCGTCGCGATGACATTGGGATGAGAGATCACCGGTTCGCCGCTGTCGGTCAGCGGTTCGGTGTCAAAGACATCGAGTGCGAGGCGGCCGGGCCGCCCGGCCTCCAGCGCGCGCTCCAGCGCACCTGCCTGCACGAGGCCCGAGCGCGAGGTGTTCACGAAGGTCGCGCCGGGCTTCATCGCCAGCAGATCCTCTTCGGTGATGATGCCGCGGCTGTCGGGCGTCAGCCGCACGTGGATCGAGACGAAATCCGCCTCCGCGAAAAAGCTTTCACGGCTGTCGGCCACGGTTTCCCCGGCCTCAGCCGCGCGGGCGCGTCCGTCCTCGGACCCCCACCAGACCACGCGCATGCCGAAGGCACGGGCGTAGCTGGCCACCTGCTTGCCGATCTTGCCGTAACCATAAAGCCCCAGCGTCCGGCCAGAGAGGGTCTGGCCCGGCGCCAGTTGCCAGGTCCCGGCGCGGAGCGAGGCCATCTGCTGCGGGATCTGCCGGGCCGATGCAAGGATCAGCGCAAAGGTCAGTTCCGCCGCAGCGATCGACGGTTTGCCCGCCGACATGTTCGATGACAGCATCACGCCGTTTTCGGTGCAGGCGGGCACGTCCACATGCGGGTAGGCGCTGCGCTGGCTGATCAGTCGCAGGTTCGGCAGCCGTGCCAGCAGCGCCGCGGTGACCGGCGTGCGTTCGCGGAAAAGCACCAACGCCTCTGCTGCCTGCAGCCGGTCGGCCAGTTGATCGACATCCTCGGTATGATCGGTCCAGACGGTGACGTCATGGCCCCGAAGCTTTGCAAAACTGGGCAGGGTGCGCAGCGTATCGAACCAATCGTCGAGGATATGCACCTTCATCGCGATTCCACCCTGTCGGTGGGCGCGGGCATCCGAGGTGTCGGCACGAAAGGCGTTTGCGCCAGCGCGCCAAGCGCGGCCCCGATCCGGGCGCGTTCGCTAAGCAGGTGATTGAACTGCGCGTCACATCCCGAGATCGGCGTGGGATAGGCCGAGATTTCGGCGGCGATGGCCTGCTGTGCCGTCTGCAAGCTGTCGATGGCGGCGGTCAGATGTGTCTCGAAACTGTCGGGCATGGAATGCTCCTCTCGAAATGTATGCAATAGTATACCACAAATCCTGTTGCCACAATTATTCTTTACGCGGATGCGCGCGCTGCATCACCGGCGACATGATCCTGTCGCTGATCGGCAGATCCCAGACCGCCGCGCCGCCGGTCTTCGCAAACTCCGCCACACGCGCCGGAATTTCGGACAGATCGCGGATCGTTGCGCCGCCAATGCCGAAACCGCGCGCGATGGCGGCAAGGTCGGGCCGCCCAAAGACTGCGCCCGCGTCCGACAGCCCTTCGGCGCGAAGCTTGTGAATCTCGGACCCGAAGGCCCCATCGTTCAGCGCCACGATCAGGATGTTGAGGTTGTGTCGGCGGATCGTTTCGAGCTCTTGCACGTGCATGAGCAGGCTGCCGTCGCCGTCGAACATCACCACCGTGTCGTCGGGGCGGGCGGTGGCGACGCCGATGGCAAAGGAAATGCCGTTGCCGATGGCGCCGAATTCCCGGATCGTCAGGAAGGTGTCAAACGGACGCGACGGCATCTGCGCCGCGTAGTACGAACAGTGGCCCGAGGAATTGACCATTTGCCAACTGGCGGGAAGCGCGTTCTCGAACGCGGCGATGACCGCACGGGGGTCGTGGAGGCCAGGCTCTTGCGGCTGGTCCGACGCGTCGGCGGGGGCGGTGCGGATGCGGCGGGCCAGCGCGTCGCTGCGCCAATCGGTCGGGTTGCGGCGGACGGCCTTGGCCAGTGCCTCGGCCCCCAGCCGCGCGTCCGAGCGCAGATGCGCCTGCGCGGCGATCCGCCCCTGGCTGACAGTCACCGGGTCCACATCGACCTGCAACACCGCCGCGTCTGGCCAGAGCTTGCCGCCGTCGGCATTGTGCTTGGCCAGCGATGCGCCCACGGCGACGATCAGATCGGCCTGCGCCAGACAATCGCGTGCTGTGTCGGTCGAAAAGCCGCCCGCGATGCCGATGCAGAAGGGATCGTCGTGAAACAACCCGCGCGCGGGCAGGGTCGTGGCAAGCAGCCCGTCGCAGGCATCGGCCAGCGCGCGGCAGGCTGGACCGGCCCCGGCCTCGGCCGCGCCAAGGCCCGCCATCACCACCACCCGCCGGGCGGCGTCGATCATCCTGGCCGCGCGCGCCAGATCGTCCGGATGGGGCGGGATCGGCCCGACATCGGGCATCAGCGCGGCGGACGGATCGGGCAGGGCGGTGCTGCCCTCCCACACAGTGTTCTGAAGGTCGAAGGGCACGCCCAGCACCACCGGGCGGCGTTCGCGCCGCGCCTGCAGAAACGCATCACGCACCGCCTGTGGCATCCGTGCGGGCGCGTGCAGCGCTTGATAGGCGGCCCCGGTCGCGGTCACCAGCGGCGCCTGGTCGATCTGCTGGTTGTACCAGCTTTGGCCCAGCGGCGCCTCGCCCGCGAAAACCACCACCGGAATCCGCGCCCGCACCGCAGCGGGAAGCGCCGTCATCAGCTGCGTGACCCCCGGTCCGCAGGTCACCGTGGCCAGCCCGACCCCGCCGCTTTTGCGGGCATGAGCCATGGCGGCCGCGACAGCGCAGTGTTCATGCCGCACATAGATCATCGGCATCCCGGCCTCGGCCAGGCGGGTGGCGAAGTTCATGTTGGCATCGCCCAGCAGCGCGAAACACGCGCCGCTGTTCTCTTGCGCGACTGCGCGCGCGAGGATGTCGTAAAGCCGGGTCACACCCCGCCCCAGATCGAACGGGGGATCAGCACCTCGCCCCGCGCGATCAGGCGGGCGGTGCGGGTCAGCCCGGCGGACTGGAAATCCACGCCATCCGGGCGGGTGTCGTACTTGACCAGGACATCCATTTCGCCCATCGGGTGTTCGAGCGTCACCGCCGCGGGCGACGGGTCGATGGGCCGGACCAGCCCGTCGGCCACCGTGCCCGGGGCCAGCGCGCAGGCCGCCAGGCATTGCGCACCGGTGACCGCGACAGTGGGGTGGGTCGTCCAGGGCATGAAATAGCGCACCGCGAAATGCCCCTTGCCGCGTGGTGGGGCGATCAGGCCCAGCTTGGGCACGACGGATTTGCTGACGTCGCCAAAGCCCATCATCCGCCCCGCCTGCAGGCGCAGCGCTTCCATCCGGGCGAAAAGATCGGGCATCTTGTCCAGCTCTGTCTGGCTTTCGTGGCCGCTGATGCCCAGATCGGCGGCACGCGCGATCATCATCGGCATGGCCACGTCGACGCAGGACACCTCGATGCCGTCGATCACGTCCATCGCGTTGCCGGTGGGAAAGAACGCGCCGGTGCGCGAGCCCACGACCTCCATGAAATTCAGCGCGACGGGGGCGGCGGTGCCCGGCACTCCGTCAACCGCCGTGTCGCCGTCATAGCAGACGGCGCCGCCGGGGGTCTGCACCTCGGCCTCGACCAGCGCGCCGGTGTTCACGGCGCGGATGCGCACCGATGTCACGTCGCCCGCGACCGGCACCAGCCCCATCTCGATCGCCGCCGGGCCGACACCGACCAGGATATTGCCGCAGGTGGGGCCGTAGTCCACCAGCCGCTCTTCCACCGCGACCTGGGCAAAGAAGTAATCGACATCCGCCGCCGGATCGTAAGAGCGGCTGAGCATCGCGACCTTCGTGGTCACGGCGTTGCCGCCGCCCAGCCCGTCGATGTTGCGCGGATTGCCGGCACCGACCACGGCGCACAAAACCTCGCTCAACGTTTCGCGGTCGGCTGGCAGGTCGTTGCGGCGGAAATAGGGCCCGCGCGACGTGCCGCCGCGCAGGAAATGGTAGGGGATGGCGGTCTGGCTCATGTCAGCTCCGATAGGCAGGTGCAAAGGGTGTCGGCAAAGGCGCGTGTGCCCAGCGGGCCGCCCAGATCGGCCGTGCGGCAAGGCCCGGTCTGCCCGCCAGTTCGGCGGCCACCGTTTTCCGGGTGGCCGCCGTGATCTCGGGCTCGATCCCGTCGCCGGGCAGGCAAAGCAGTGTCAGCGTCACGTCAGCGGCCAGGGCAGCCGCACGAATTCCTGCAGCAGACCCGGCGGGAAGTCACGGTTCAGCGTTCCTGCGATGAAACACATCGCGGCAATCCCCGCCGCCGACAGGATCAGCGAGCGTATCCAGCTTTGGCCGGCGCGCAGTCGGAAGAACGCCACCAGAAAGATCGCCAGCGCCAGGATGAAGCCCAGGAGCGCGCTGAGCACGAGCAGCACCCCGAACCACGCCAGCGTCGCCCACAGCCCATGCGGCGCCTCCGCATCTTCACCGCCGCGTTCGCGGTCGGCAAAGACCGGATCGTCCTCGGACGCGCGGACCATGCGGATCAGCAGGATGCAGAGCGCGATGATGCCCACGGTGGCCACGGTCATCGGAAAGATCTTGTCCGAGGTCATGCGGATCATCGAGGCGTTGATCCAGGCGGTGACGGTGTAGGCCAGCATGCACAGCAGAAAGATCAGCGGTGCGCGTTTCTTGCCTGTGGCAACGGTGCCTTCGGGCAGGATCTGCTTGGCCTGCCGCAGGCCGACGATGACCGAAATCACCGTGACCGCCAGGATGACCAGCACGATGGGCGAAAAGATGTACTCAAGCCCTTCGGCCATGCCGCGGCGGAACTTGAAGCTGGCGATCTGGTTTGCCTGGTTGGCGAAATTCTCGGCCTGGTAGGACAGGACGAAGCCGATGAGGAACGCCGGGCGCGACCAGTCGAACCGGCGCAGGAAGATCCCCAGGATGCCCACGGCGAACAGCGCCACGAGGTCGCCCAGGCTTTGCCGCGACTGGAACGCCGCAAAGGCGATCATCATGAAAAGGAACGGGGCCAGCAGGGTGAAGCGGATCGTGGTGAGCTTGGCAATGCCGCCCGAGAGCGCGATGCACAGCCCGGCGCCAAAGACGTTGGCCAGCGCCAGCGACCAGACGATGGTATAGGTCGTGCTCAGGTCGTTGGTGATCAGCTGCGGACCGGCGTCGATGCCCAGCAGGGCAAGCCCGCCCAGGAAGACCGCCATCGAGCCCGATCCGGGGATGCCGAAGATCAGCGTCGGCACCAGCCCGCCGCCTTCCTTGGCGTTGTTCGAACTTTCCGGCCCGATCACGCCGCGCACGTCACCCGACCCGAAGCCGGACTTGTCCTTGGTGCTTTGCACCGTGTGGCCATAGGCGATCCAGTCGACGACCGACCCGCCAAGGCCGGGGATCACGCCGACCAGAACGCCGATCACGGAACAGCGCACCGACAGCCATTTGTTGGCCCACCAGTCGCGCACGCCCCGCATCCAGCCCGCCCCCAGCGACGCGTCCCGCGCGATTGATCCGTCCTGCCGCAGCAGCGAGATGATTTCCGGGATGGCGAAGATGCCAAGGCCGACGATCACCAGCTTGATGCCATCCACAAGGTAGGGAACATCGTAGGTCGCCATACGCAGGCCGCCGCCTGCCGCCGCTTCGCCGATGGTGCCGACAAGCAGGCCCAGGCAGGCCGCCGCCAGACCTTTCAGCGGAAGGCGTCCAGCCAGGATCGCCACCATCGACAGGCCCAGGATCGTGACCATCAGCATTTCGGGCGTCCCGAAAGATAGCACCAGCGGCCGCGCCACCAAGATAAAGAATGTCAAAACCGTCGCGCCCAGCAAGCCGCCGAAAAGCGATGAGGCAAAGGCCGCCGACAGCGCCCGCGCCGCCTCGCCCTTGCGGGCCATGGGAAAGCCGTCCAGCACGGTGGCCTGGCTGGCAGACGATCCGGGGATGCCCATCAGCACGCTGGCAAATGTGTCGGAGGTGGGCACCACCGCCACCAGCCCGACCATCAGCGCCAGACCCGATACCGGGTCCATTCCGAACATGAAGGGCAGCACCAGCGACAGCCCGGCGATGCCGCCCAGACCGGGAAACACCCCGACCGACAGGCCCAGGACCACGCCGATCATCAGGTACATGATCTGAGTGGGGTGCAGGATTAGGGAAAACGCTTCTCCCAGCGCCGGGAGCGCTGCCAGCAAGGTGTCCATCACCAGGGCCTTTCTATGAGGAGTGGGGGCAGTCGGGAACAGGATGTCCGGCGGCAGGAAGCACTGCCGCCGGACGGTCAGGCGCGGTCGCTTAGTTCAGCGACACGCCATAGGCTTCTTCCAGCCAGTTGGTGACATAGGCTTTCGCCTCTGCCGGGACTTTGGTGCCCTGCTCCAGCGTGTTCTGGGCTGCGTCGCCGGTCATCTGGGGATAGTCGCCCAGAACCGCGGCACTCCGCTCGGCGAAATCGTCGCGGTTCAGCACGTCCTGGAACGCCTTGGTATAGGTCACGATGGCGTCGTTGCTCGCACCCTTGGGCAGGAACACCATTTTCTGCGCCGGGAAACCCGCGATGAAGAAGGCCTTCCACGCGTTCCAGGCATCGCCTTCGGTGCTGCAGGCCGGGGTGGCTTCGCAGACTTCCTTGAAGGACGGCATGTCGGGGAAGGTCGGATCGCGCACGATGTTGCCGTCATCGTCCAGCGCGCCCCAGCTCATCATCGGGACGGCCTGGCCGGATTCGACCAGCGGCGTCACGCCCTTGAGGTAGGAGGACGAGGTCTGGTAGTCGATATTCGCCTCGCCGCGTTCGAACATCAGGCGGCCGTCACCGCGGCCTTCGATGCCAAAGACAGGCTCTACATTCATGCCCAGCATCTTCCAGGCCAGCAGCGGCACGAGGTCAAGCCGCGTGGCGCCCTGCGAGCCCCAGATGAAATTGGTGTCCTGCAGGCCGGTGGCATCCATGCCGTCCATCTTTTCGGCCAGATCGGGGGGCAGGTATGCGACACCGCCGGTGCCCGAAGCCAGCACGACATTCCAGTCGCTGTATTCGTACTTCACCCGAGGATCGCCCAGCAGGTAGGGGAACTGGGTCGAGCCGGACGAGCCGAAGATCAGCGTGCCTTCGCTGTCGGCATAGTCCTGATCCTGGAACCAGTTGGCCCCCTTGGTCGAACCCGCGCCGGGCATGTACTTGACCACGACGGTAGGCTGGCCGGGCAGAGCCTCGCTCAGCAGCGGGGCGTAGAAGTTGGCCCATTTGGCCGAACCGCCGGATTCCGAGAACGGAATGACGAATTCGACGGTCTGACCGCTCAGGTCGATACCGTGTCCGGCCGCCTGCGCGGTGGCCGAGAAAGTGAAAGAGGCTGCCACTGCGGCAACGCCAAAGGTGGCCGCGCGGGCCGTTTTTGCGATAGTCATGTCGTTCCTCCCATTTGCGGCGGGTGTTCCTCCCCCGACCGCGTTCACGAATCAACGGGACGCGCCCGCTTGATGTGACAAAGGTAACCTGCAAAACTTGCGTGAAGCTGACGTCTGTTCTTTTTTCGGGCAAAATTTGTGCGCATCGCCATCATCGAAGACAACGAAAGCGTGGCCAAGGGCATCGCCTACCGGCTGCAGGATCGTGGTCACGCCACCGACCTGATCCATGATGGCATCGCGGCGGACGATTTTCTGCGTGGCGACGGCAACGACCTGATCATCCTCGACATCAACCTGCCGGGGCTTGACGGTCTGGGCGTGCTGCGCAACCTGCGCGCCCGCGGCGACCAGCGCCCGGTGCTGCTGCTGACCGCCAATGCCGAGGTCACGGCGCGGGTGCAGGGCCTTGATGCGGGGGCCGACGATTATCTGCCGAAACCCTTCGACATGGACGAGCTCGAGGCACGGCTGCGCGCGCTTCTGCGGCGGCAGGGGCAGGATATCCGCACCCGCCGGGACTTTGGCCCGCTCAGCTTCGACACCCAGTCGCGGCAACTTTTCATCGACGGGACCGCGCAGGATCTGCCCCGGCGCGAGGTGTCGGTGCTGGAACTGCTGATCGCCGCGCCCGACCGGGTGGTGCCCAAGGCCGATCTGCATGAACACGTCTACGGCACCGGGTCGGACCATGACGACACCGCGATCGAGGCGCATGTGTCGCGCCTGCGCAAGCGGTTGAAACCCGGCGGCGTCGATATCCGGGCGCAGCGCGGTCTGGGCTACCGGATGGTGCTGGTGGACGACGGCGCATGATGACATCGCTGCGGCTTCGGCTGTTCCTGATCATCCTGCTGCCGCTTGTCCTGATCGCGGTCGGCGTCGGCGCCTGGCGCATTACCGCGGCCGAGGAAACGGCCCGCGACCTTTTCGACAAGAACCTGCTTGTCACGGCGCTTGCTGTATCGCGCGACGTGGCGATCCGCGACGGCGATGCGATATCCCCCGAAACCGCCGCCCTGTTGGCCGAAACGGGGGGCGGCGCGGTGAAATACCACGTCTACGCCCCCGACGGTGTCTTCGTGACCGGCTTTGCCTCGCCCCCGATTCCGGTGGATTTCGCTTGGGACAACAGCAAGACCTTTGCCTATTTCGATGCGGTGTCGCGCGGGGCCGACGTGCGGGTGCTGCGGCTACAATACGTCACGCAGATCGCGGGGTTTTCGGGCCCTTTCAAGGTGACGGTCTGGCAGGACAAGACCGCGCGCCAGGCCTTTGTCCGCGCGCAGGTGACCCGGGCGCTGACGGTGATGGCGATGCTGATCGGCACCACCGCCGTCGTCGTGTGGTTCGGCGTCAATCTGGGCCTCAAGCCGCTGCTCGACCTTGAAGACGCGATTTCGCGGCGCAGCCCCGCCGACCTCAAGCCGATCCAGCGCAGTGTGCCTGTTGAAACGCAGGGGCTGGTCGACCGGATCAACGTGCTGTTCGGTCAGCTTGCCGCGTCGATGGATGCGCAGGCGGCGTTCATCTCGGATGCGGCCCACCAGCTGCGCAACCCCATCGCCGGTCTGCGGGCCTTGGGCGAATCCATCCTGACCGCGCGGTCGCTGGACACTGCGCAATCCCGCGCCGCCGATCTGGTGCGCGCTGCTGCCGGGGCCGGGGATCTGGCCGAAAGCCTGATGACGCTGGAACGTGCCCGCGCCACGCCCGACGCGGCCCTGGCGACGCGGGCAGAGCTGGGCGCGCTGGCGCGGGGCGTGGTGGAGAAGCTGCGCACCGATCTGGACGAGGGCGCGCCCGAGCTCCTGTTCCAAGGCCTCGACCTGCCGGTGCATGTGTTGGCGGATGTCACCATGGTCGAAGAGGCACTGAAGAACCTGCTGCACAATGCGCTGGTGCACGGCGGGCCAAAATTGAGCCGGATCACCGTGACGATAGAGGCCACCAGCAACACCGCGATCATTGCGGTGACGGACAACGGGCGCGGCGTGGATCCTGCGAACTTCGACAAGATCCGCGCCCGGTTCGGGCAGGCGGATGCCGGCGAAGGCAGCGGGCTTGGCCTGTCCATCGCCGATGCGGTGGCGCGCAGCCACAAGGGGCGGCTGGACATCCGCCCGACGGATGCCGGGTTTTCGGTCGCGCTGGTCTTTCCGCGCGCGCCGGACGCCTAACGCCGCCGCACCACCAGCCTGGCCGCCAGCGGCGCGCAGGTGATCACGAAGAAGATGCGCACAAGGTGGTGCACCACGACGAACCCAAGATCGGCCCCCGCGACAATCGCCAGCACCGTCATTTCCGCCTGCCCGCCGGGGGCGAAGGCCAGGAACGCCTCGCGCGGGTCGGCGAGGCCGAAGAAGACGACCACCTCGGTAAAGCCGGCGGCAAGGGCCGCCAGCACCAGCACGAAGGCCACGCCCGCGAGCACGTCCTTGCGAAACTCGGCCAGGGTGATGCCGACATAGCCCACGCCGATTCCGATGCCGATCATGAACTGCGCGAACAGGATGCCCTCGGCCGGGGGGCGCGCGTGGATCAGCCCCAAGAGCGACAGGATCGCGGTCACGATCATCGGCCCCAGGATCGACGCACCGAAGAGGCCGATGCGTTCGCCGCCTTTCCAGCCGACCAGCGCGGCCACGACCATCAGCGCCATTTCGTGCAGTGGAAGGTCGGCGGCGGGCTGGCCGATGGGGTTGGTCAGTTCGGCCGCCATTCCCAGCGTCAAAATCGCCGGCGCGATGGACACGACGATCAGCACCCGGGTGGCATGGATCAGCGACAGCGCCCGCGGATCGCCGCCCGCCTCGGTGCCGAAGATCACCATGTCCTGCAATCCGCCGGGCATCGCGGCGTACCAGGCCGTGGCCTTGTCGAACCCGCACACGCGGTGGAAAAAGGGCACGCCTACCAGCGCGATCACCGCGACATAGATTGGAATCAGCGCTACCGAGGCGGCCATTTGTGGCAACTGCCCGACCAGCGCGGGCGTGATCGACGCGCCCACCGCCACGCCCAGGATCGTCCGCGCCGCGACCGAGATCTGCCCAAAGCCCCGAAGCCGCGCGCCCAGGAGGGCCGCCAGAAGGCTCGCGCTGAGCGGCCCGAAGAGGAACGGCAAGGGCAGGTTCAGCAGCCAGAACACCGCCACCCCCAGCCCTGCCAGCGCCAAGGTCAGAAGGCGCTGGCGCATCAGGGTTGCGGGGGCGAGCAGGGACATGCAGAACTCCGGTATTGCATCCACGTGTATACACAGGTATCCAATTCGCACGCAAGCAAGAAGGATCGCCATGCCCGACCCCGCGCCCAAGCTGGACCTGCCACCCGGACAGGATGCCTATCGCCAGATCGTGCGCGACATCCGCACCGGCACCTTGGCCCCGGGCGACCGGCTGACCGAAACCGACCTTGCCGCGCGTTTCGGCATCTCGCGCACGCCCGTGCGCGAGGCGATCCGCCAGCTCGAGGCGGACGGGCTCGTGGTGCACACGCCGCGGCTGGGGGCGACGATCCGCACGCTGGATCATTCCGAAATCTCGGAGCTTTACGAGATGCGCGCGGTGCTTGAAAGCACGTCCGCCCGGTTTGCCGCCCGCGCCGCGTCATCGGTTGAACTGGCAGAGATCGCCGCCATCCATGCCGCCATGTCGGCGGCACCGTCGGGCGACGATCTTTACCGGCTCAACCGCCAGTTCCACGCCGCCATCCTCGATGCCGCGCGCAACCGGTTCCTGCTGCGCGCGGTGGACTCGGTGCAAAAAACCCTGCTGATTCTGGGCCGGTCGACCATGGAACAGCCCGACCGGGCCGAGGCGGCGCTGGCCGAACATGGTCAGGTTCTGGCCGCCCTCGACGCGCGCGACGAGGATGCGGCGGAACGCGCGATGCGGCAACACATCCAGAACGCCCATGCCGCGCGCCTGCGCCAGATTCGCGACGCCCGCCCGCTGGAGCCCGGCACCGATGACCTTTGACACCCGGTACGATGTGATCGTCGTCGGTGGCGGCAACGCCGCCCTTTGCGCCGCGATCGAGGCCGCCGAGGCCGGATGCCGTGTGATCCTGCTGGAAAGCGCGCCCAAATCCTATCGCGGCGGCAATTCCCGCCACACCCGCAATTTCCGCTGCATGCACTCAGGCCCGCTGTCGGTGCTGACCGACAGCTATACCGAGGACGAGTATTTCGACGACCTCATGCGCGTGGTCAAAGGCAAGACCGACGAACACCTGGCCCGGCTGTGCATCCGCCGGTCCGAAGAGTGCCTGCCGTGGATGGAGGCGCATGGCGTGCGCTTCCAGCCGTCGCTGTCGGGCACACTGTCGCTCAGCCGGACCAATGCGTTCTTTCTGGGAGGGGGCAAGGCGCTGGTGAACGCCTATTACCGCACCGCCGAGGATCTGGGCGTGACCATGCTTTATGACGCGGAGGTCACCCATCTGCATGTCGAAGGCGACAGAGTGACCGGTGTCGACATGTCCCGCGACGGTGAGACCACCACGCTGCACGGCACATCGATCGTTCTGGCATCGGGCGGGTTTCAGGCCGATCTTGACTGGCTGGCGCGCGCCTGGGGGCCGTCGGCGCGCAATTTCCTCATTCGTGGCACGCCCTACAATCGCGGCGTCGTTCTGCGCGACATGCTGGATCAGGGCGCCGAAAGCGTCGGCGACCCGACGCAGTGCCACGCTGTCGCCATCGACGGACGTGCGCCGAAATTCGATGGCGGCATTGTCACGCGGCTTGATTGCGTGCCGTTCTCGGTCGTCGTCAACAAGGAAGGCCAGCGTTTTTACGACGAGGGCGAGGATGTCTGGCCCAAGCGCTATGCCATCTGGGGCCGGCTGGTCGCCGCGCAGCCTGATCAGGTGGGCTATGCGATCATCGACTCGAAATCCCTGGAGCTTTTCATGCCGTCGGTCTTTCCGCCGATCAAGGCAGATACGATTGAAGGTCTGGCGCAACAGCTGGGCCTGCCGGGGCGGCAACTGCGCGACACGGTCGACGCGTTCAACGCCGCCTGTCCCGAGGATGCGGAGGGCCGGTTTCATCCCACCGAGCTTGACGGTCTGGCCACCGATGGGCTGGAGCCGCCCAAGACCAACTGGGCGCGCCCGATCACCGAACCGCCCTTCTACGGCTACGCGCTACGCCCCGGCGTGACCTTCACCTACCTTGGGCTCAAGGTCGACGATACCGCCCGCGTCCGCTCTGCCGCCGGACCCTACGCGAATCTCTGGGCCGCCGGAGAGATCATGGCAGGCTCGATCCTGGGTCAGGGCTATCTGGCCGGGTTCGGCATGACCATCGGCACCGTCTTCGGACGCATCGCGGGACAGGAGGCCGCCGCCCATGCCCTATGACGACACCGACCTGACCCCGAAACTGTCCGAGGCCGCACGCCAGGTCGAGATCTGTAACGCCTGCCGCTATTGTGAAGGCTATTGCGCGGTCTTTCCGGCGATGTTCAAGGAACGAGCCTTCGGCTCGGGCGACCTGACGCAGCTTGCCAACCTCTGCCACAACTGCCGGGGCTGCTATTACGCCTGCCAGTACACCGAGCCGCATGAATTCGCGCTGAACCTGCCCGCCGCCCTGGCAGAGGCGCGTCACGAGTCGTGGGAACGCTTCGCCTGGCCCGCCGCTCCGGCGCGGCTTTTCCAACGCTCGGGCGTGGCGTTGGCCGGGGCGCTGGTTCTGGGCATCGCCGTGCTGTTCTGGGTGGCCGCGACGTTGGCTCCGGCAGGCGGCAACGGCTTCTATGCGGTGCTGGCGCATGGCACGATGGTGGCGATCTTCCTGCCTGCCTTCGTGTTGCCGCTGCTGGCCATCGGCGTGGGCCTGCGCCGCTACTGGGCCGAGGTGGGCGGTGCGCGGATCACCCTTGCCCACCTGGCCGATGCGGCGCGCAGCGCCGCAAAGATGCGAAACCTTGCGGGAGGGCAGGGCCAGGGGTGCAATTTCGAAGAAGAAGACCGCTTTACCAACGCCCGGCGTCACGCGCATCAGGCGGTGATGTGGGGCTTTCTTCTATGCTTTGCCTCAACCTCCAGCGGGACGGTGCTGCACTACGTCTTTGACATGCCCGCCCCATACGGCCCTTTCAGCCTGCCGAAACTTCTGGGCGTGCCGGGTGGTCTGTTGCTGACCATCGGTGCGGCCGCGCTGGTTTGGCTGAAAACCAAGGCCGACCCGGCGCTTGGCGCGCCCGCGCTTTGGGGGGCGGAGATGGCGTTTGTCCTGCTGCTGGGGCTGACCGGGCTGACCGGTCTGCTGCTCTATGCCGCGACCGGCACGGGCCTTGTCGCGCCGCTGCTGGCGATCCACCTGGGCGCGGTGCTGACCTTTTTCCTCAGCACGCCCTATTCGAAAATGGCACATGGATTTTATCGCATGGCGGCCCTTGTCCGGGATGCGCAAACAAGGCGCACCTGACCCGCGTCGTCGACAAATCCCCGGGCGGTTGCACGCATCTGCCGGATATGTCACCCACGGCCCTTTGACACGGAACCGATCAAAGAGGGGACCATGCCCGATCTGTCCACACGACCCAACGCCCCGTTCGATCTGCGCCCGCTGGCCGCGATGCTGACCGACGAAACCGAACTTGCGCTGGTCAATCCAAATGCGAAATACCCGTTCGACCCGCTGGAATGGCAGGACAAATGGCTTGCCGATCCTGATGACGCCTCGTTTTACCTCATGGATGAGACCGGGGCCGAGGTGGGCTTTTTCGCCCTGCGCATCGGGATCGGCCCCGAAGTGCGCCACCTGACCTATGTGTTCCTCGAAGACTCGGCCCGGGGCGGCGCTGGCGAACAGGTGACCGCGCTTGTCGAACAGGCCGCCCGCGACCTGGGCGCGCTGACCGTGACGCTGAAATGCGAAACCGATAACGAACCGGCGCTCAACGCCTACCTTTCGGCCGGGTATGAAGAGCTGGGCCGGTCGGGCGACACCGCCACGATGCGCCGCGACCTCGACCGCTGAACGGTCATTTGACCGTCAGCACCGCGCTGTCCGCATGGGCCGACAGCTTTTGTGACACACTGCCCAGCAGCAGGCCCTGAAGCGGGCCGCGACCGCGGCGCCCCATGACCAGCAGATCGGCGCCGACCTCCTTGGCGCGGTCGAGAATTGCCAGCGCGGGATCGCCGTGGCGCAGCTCGCTCGACGTGACCTTGGCGCCAGCCTCGTCGGCTTGCGCCTTGGCCGCGGTCAGCACCTCCTGAGCGGCCCTTTCGGTTTCTTCCTCGTTGACGGGAACCTCCACCGCAGAGGCACCGACGGCGATGGCGGTCATCTGGACCTCGGGCACATGCACCACGTGCAGTTCCGCACCTGATTGCTGAGCCAGGTCCGCCGCGGTATCCACCGCGACCTTGGCGTGATCGGAGCCGTCGGCGGCCACCAGAATTTTCTTGAACATCTCCTGTCCTCCTTCTTGTGTTCAGGAGTAGGTTAGAGGCTGGAGCGATGCGCGCCTTGATCCGCATCAAGGGAGCAGCCCGCAACCCTGCAACTGACGTAAGAACCCAAAGGGACACGTTCAATGCCGGATCCCAGGCTCGAAAAGATGAAGGCCGATGCGATGGCTTTCTACGACCGCATGTTCAACCTGTGCGACCCGCAGGGCGCGGTCGATGCCTATGCGGGCGATGTCTATATCCAGCACAACCCGCATGTGGCCGACGGCAAGCAGGCCTTTGTGGACTATTTCACGCGGATGGCGCGCGACTATCCCGGCAAATCCGTCACCTTCAAACGCGCCATCGCCGAAGGTGACCTTGTGGTTCTGCATTGTCACCAGGTCTGGCCCGGGTCGGACGACTACGCGGGAATCGACATCTTCCGCTTCGACGACGCGGGCAAGATCGTCGAACATTGGGACGTGCTGCAAGTGATCGGCGGCGTCTCTGCCAACGACAACGGGCTGTTCTGAAGCGGCCGGCGATTCAGGGGTGTCGCGACCTGCGATGACACTGGGCGCTACGACCGCGCCGGGGTCTCGGGCGCCGCGGGGTTGCCCTGGGGTTCGGGCACGTCGAGGGTCGACCAGGTCTGATCCTTCGGCGGTTCCGGGGTCGGCATGTCGAGCCCGCGGTGGATCGCCACCTTGGCGACGAAATTGGCGGTGATCGGCGCGGTCACGAACAGGAACGCCATGATCAGGATTTCATGCATCGATCCGTCGCCAAAGGCAAAGGAATGGATCATCGATGCCATCAGCAGCGAGCCCACGCCAAGGGTGCCCGCCTTGGTCGGCGCATGCAGGCGTTTCATCGGCGAATCGAGCTTCAGCAGGCCATAAGACCCCACCAGCACGAAAAGCGCCCCGATCACGAGGCAGACGGCTATGGCGATTTCGGCAATCTCGGTCCCGGTCATTCGATGATGTCCCCCCGCAGGATAAAGCGCGCATAGGCCACGGACGACACGAAGCCCAGCATGGCAAAGATCAGCGCCGCCTCGAAATAGATTTGCGTGCCCTGCGCGATGCCCAAGAGGACGATCAGGCCGATGGCATCTACCACCATGGTGTCCAGCGCCAGGATCCGGTCGCTGACATCCGGGCCCATGACCAGACGGATCATCGCCAGAAGCTGCGCCAGGGCCACCGCCACAAAGGCGATGAGCAGGCAAAGGTCGTAAAGCCGGTCCGGGGCGATCATTCGAAAATCTCCTTCAGGCGACGTTCGTAACGGTGCTTGATCTCGTCGCGCACCTCTTCGGGCGACGCGGCATCCAGCGCATGCACGAGCAGGCAATGGCCCTCATCGGACATGTCGGCGGACACGGTGCCGGGCGTCAGGGTGATGGTGCCCGCAAGGATGGTGATGGCCTCGGGCGTGCGCAGCTCGAGCGGGATGGTCACCCAACGGGTGCGCATTGCGGGGTTGCTGCGGGTGAGGACGATCCACGCGACCTGCACGTTCGCTACCAAGATATCCCAGATCACCACCAGCAGGTAGACGACGAACTTGCCCGCCTTGATGCCGCGCGGTGCGCCCGGCCAGTAGGCGGCCGTGCCCTGCGGGATGAGAATGCCGAGAATCGCGCCGAAGACGACGGTGCCCAGGGTCACCTGGTTGGCAAGCAGGCACCAGACCACGATCAGAAGCACCGTCAGGAACGGATGCGGCAGGAAGGAACGGGCGACCCGGGTCATTTAGTGTCCTCCGTCATGCGTTGCGTCCTCGCTTTCGTCGGCATGGGCATCCTCGCCGTAGCCGTCTTCGCCGTGCTTGTCCTTCGACAGGACCTTGCCCGGCGTGCTGAGCACGGTGACGATGTAATCCTGCGGCGCGAAAAGCTGCTGTGTGGTGGCGGCCATGTAGCGCGTGACCGGCCCCGCCAGCACCGTATGCGAGACCAGCAGTGCCAGCAGCGCGCCGATGGCCACCAGTTCGACCACCGGGGTTCGGCCCGCGGGATCGTGCGGTTCATGTGTGCCGCGGTTGTCCTCGGGCGACGACGCGTCTTCCGCTTCGGTCGCGACCTGGTGCGCTTTCCAGAAGATCACGCTGCCCGCGCGGGAAAATCCGACAACGGCCACAAGGCTCGACCCCAGGATGACGGCCCATGCGGTCCAGGCCAGCGGCGTGCCATAGGCCGCATCCAGTACCAGAAGCTTGCCGATGAAGCCCGATAGCGGCGGCAGGCCCGCCATGGCGATAGCGGCGGCAAAGAACATCGCGGCGATCATCGCGCCGCCCGCGATGGGCTTGGCCGGGTGCAGGCCCAGCCCCGCCCCGCCCCGGCCCGCCCGCACCAGATCGACGATCAGGAACAGGGATGCGGCGGCCAGCGTCGAATGGATCACGTAATAAAGCGCGGCAGTGATCCCGTCGGGCGTGAAAAGCGCCACGGCGGTGGTCAGCATCCCCATCGACCCGATCACGGAAAACGCCACCAGCCGGTCCATCGATTTCGCCCCCAGCACCCCGATCATGCCGACCGCAAGGCCCACCAGCGCCACCGGCAGCAGCCACATGCCGTAAAGCCCGCCGGTCGTCTCAAGCTCGGGCGGGAAGATCATCGTGTAGCAGCGGATGATCGCGTAGGCGCCGACCTTGGTCATGATCGCGAAAAGCGCCGCAACCGGGGCGGGCGCTTCGGAATAGCTGGCGGGCAGCCAGAAATGCAGCGGCGCGATGGCGGCCTTGATCGCAAAGACCATCAGCAGCAGCACCGCCGCGACGCGGATGCCGGTGCTGTTCTCGGGCGCGATGGCCGCGACGCGCCCGGCCAGATCGGCCATGTTGAGCGTGCCGGTTTCCGCGTAGATCGCCCCGAGAGCGAACAGAAAGAGCGTCGAGCCCAGCAGGTTGAAAAGCACGTATTGCGTGCCCGCGCGCAGCCTTGTGGTGCCGCCCGCATGGATCATCAGACCGTAGGAGGCGATCAGCAGCACCTCGAAAAAGACGAAGAGGTTGAAAAGGTCGCCAGTCAGGAAGGCGCCCATGATGCCCATGAGCTGAAACTGGAAAAGCGCGTGGAAATGCGGACCGCGTTTGTCCCACCCCGACCCGATGGCGTAAAGCAGAACCAGCACCGCCAGCACGGCGGTCAGCAGCACCATCATCGTCGACAGCCGGTCGGTGACGAGCACGATGCCGAAGGGGGCGGCCCAGTGGCCAAGCTGGTAAAGCCCGATGGTCCCGTCCGAGGCCTGCCATGCAAGACCGGCGCAGATCGCGACCAGCGCCAGCGTTCCGACCATGGAAAAGACGCGGCTGAGGTTCAGGTGGAACCGGACCACCAGCACGATGAACGCCGCAAGCATGGCGGGCAGGATAACGGGGGCAACGATCCAGTGGGTCATGCGCGGCCCTCCCGCTCATCGCCATCCGGCGGGTCGTTCACGTGGTCGTCGTCGGCCCCCAGAAACGCGCCAAGCGCGATCATCACCACCACCGCCGTCATGCCGAAGGAAATCACGATGGCCGTCAGCACCAGCGCCTGCGGCAGCGGGTCGGCATAGGTTTCGACCCCGTCCATCAGGATGGGCGGTGCGCCGATGGTCAGGCGGCCGCTGGCGAAAAGGAACACGTTGACCGCATAGGTCAGGAGCGACACCCCGATGATCACCGGGAAGGTGCGCAGCCGGAACACGAGGTAAAGTCCGGCGGCTGTCAGAAGACCCACGGCAGAGGCGACGAGAAGTTCCATGCTCATGACGTGCCCTCCGCGGTCATGGCGTCGTCGGCGGTATCCTCGCGGCTGGGATCGATGTCCATGGCGTAGTCTGAATCCTCGGTATGGGCGCGGCGTGCCAGTCGCGAGAAGGATTCAAGCGACAGCATGACAGCCCCCAGCACCGCCAGGAACACGCCCAGGTCGAAGGCGGCGGCGGTGGCCAGTTCGAACTCCTCCATCGGGGGGATGCGGAAATAGCCGAAGGCCGATGTCAGGAACGGGTTGCCGGTGAACCAGGCGCCGATGCCGGTCAGACCGGCGGCCAGGACCCCGGCGCCGATGATGCCGTGATAGGGATAGCGCTGGCGTTCGGTGGCCCAGTTGAAGCCGCTGGCCATGTACTGCATCACGACGGCGATGGCGACGACCAGGCCCGCGATAAAGCCGCCCCCCGGCAGGTTGTGCCCGCGCAGGAAGATGAAGACCCCGACCATCAGCACCACAGGCATCATCACCCGGGTCAGCACCACCATCATCAGCGGATGCCGGTCACCGGCCAGCGGCTTGTCCGGCACGCGGTTCAGCAGCCGCGCGCGCACCGGCCCGCGCAGCAGCGTTTCGGTCAGCGCAAAGATCACCAGCGCCGCGATGCCCAGAACGATGATCTCGCCAAAGGTGTCAAAGCCCCGGAAATCCACCAGGATCACGTTGACCACGTTGGTGCCGCCGCCGCCCTTGTAGGAATTCGCCAGGTGGTATTCCGAGATCGGCGATTCCACGAAATCGCGCATCAGCAGATGATAGGTCAGCGCTGTCGTGCCCAGACCGGCGACGATGGCGATGACCGCATCGACAAACTTCTTGCCCGAACTGCTTTCGCTGGGCGTCGTGTCGGGCAGGAAGTTCAGCGCCAGAAGCAGCAGCACGATCGTCACCACCTCGACCGAGATCTGCGTCATGGCAAGGTCGGGCGCGCTGAAATAGGCAAAGCCGACCGACACCACCAGCCCGACGATCCCCATCAGGATCAGCGCCAGCAGGCGGTTGCGGTGCTTGAGCACCAGGAACCCGGTGGCCAGGATCAGCGCCAGCCACCCGGCTACTGCGATGACGTGAACCGGCGTCGCCTGCAGGGTCGGGGCCTGGTTCGTGCTGGTGAACCAGGCGTGCCCGGCGGCAGCGACGATGGCGACCGCCAGGATCGCAGCGTAGCGTGTGAACGCGCCGTCGTGCAGGCCCCCGGTGATGCCACGGGCCAGCCGCGCCACAGCCTCGACCAGCCCTTCGAAGATGACCTTCGCCTCGGGGCGCGGTGCCGCTTCCCACATCCGCGACAGGGGCGAGAAGACGGACAGCAGGATGAGGCCGCCGACAACCGCGATGATCGACATGATCAGCGCCGGGGTGACCCCGTGCCAAAGCGCCAGATGCGCGCCCGGCACGTCATAGACGCCACCCAGCACCGCCGCAGTCACGAACTTCACCGCCGGTTCGGCCAGGAACGGCATCACGCCGATCAGAATTACCAGGACCGTCAGGAAGGCAGGCGGCAGCCACATGCCTGCGGGCGGATCATGCGGATGGGCGGGATAATCGTCGCGCTTGGCGCCCAGAAAGGTGTGCCCGATCAAGCGGAAGGAATAGGCCGCCGAAAACAGCGCCCCGAAGGTCGCCAACGCCGGGACCAGCCATTCGGGGCCGAAAAGCTTGGTGTGTGACACTTCCTCAAGCCACATTTCCTTGGACAGGAAGCCGTTGAAGAACGGGATGCCGGCCATCGACAGACCGGCGATGGTGGCGATGACAAAGGTGATCGGCATCAGGTGGCGCAGACCGCCCAGCCTGCGGATGTCGCGGGTGTGCGCCTCGTGGTCGACGATGCCCGCCGACATGAAGAGCGCTGCCTTGAACGTCGCGTGGTTGAGGATGTGGAACACCGCCGCCATCGCACCGAAGGCGGTTCCGGTGCCCAGAAGCATGGTGATCAGACCCAGATGGCTGACCGTCGAAAAGGCCAGCAGAGCCTTCAGATCGTGTTTGAAAAGCGCGATCACCGCGCCCAGCACCATGGTGATCAGTCCCGCAGTGGTGACGATGTAGAACCATTCGGGCGTGCCTGACAGCACCGGCCACATGCGCGCCATCAGGAAAATCCCGGCTTTCACCATCGTCGCCGAATGCAGGTAGGCCGACACCGGCGTCGGCGCGGCCATCGCATGCGGCAGCCAGAAATGGAACGGGAACTGCGCGGACTTGGTAAAGCAGCCCAGCAGGATCAGGATCAGCGCGGGAACGTAAAGCGGATGGCCCTGAATGAGGTCGCGGTTCTGCAGGATCACGCTCAGGTCATAAGACCCGGCGATCTGGCCCAGGATCAGCATGCCGCCGATCATCGCAAGGCCGCCCATGCCGGTCACGGTCAGGGCCATGCGCGCGCCCTGTCGCCCCTCGGGAAGGTGTTTCCAGTACCCGATCAGCAGGAAGGACGACAGCGAGGTAAGCTCCCAGAAAACCAGCAAAACCAGAATGTTGTCGCTTAGCACGATGCCCACCATCGCGCCCTGGAACAACAGCAGGTAGGTGAAGAATTCGCCCATGTTGTCTTCGCGCGACAGGTAAGATTTGGCATAGGCGATGATCAGCAGACCGATGCCCAGGATCAGCACCGCAAAGAAGGCGCCCAGCCCGTCCATCATGAGGTTCATGTTCATGCCCAGGGCGGGCAACCAGTCGATCCGGGCCTGCACCACCTCGCCCCGCAGAAGCGCGGGCAGGTTTGACAAGAGCCCGATCAGCGCGGTCAGGCTCACCGCAAAGGTGGTGCCCGCGCAGACCTTGCGGCCCGCACCGATCAGCAGGCCGGGCAGCAGAGCCCCGAGAAACGGCAAGGCGACGACAAGGAAGAGCGACAAGAGAACCTCCGATACTGTCCATGCGGGTGCATCGGCCATTTGTGCGGAAAATCCGCCGAAGGCTCAAGGGAATGCCGCCGCTTGTCATAGGTTTAGCGGCCCCCGTCGGGATTGCAAACCAATGACTGCGGCGAAACCGGGCAGAGTGGCCGCATCGGGGGCAGCAGATTTGTCATGTCACTTGACATGCCTAATCTGAAAAGAGGGATGTCCTGCCGCTATCTTCGGGGTGCTAGCAATTGCGCCTCGACCTGCGGTTGCGGGCGCGTTCAGGGTGCGATCAGGGCGCAACTATCTGGCAAAAATATAAAAAATTTCGACCTTTCGCAAACCTACCAGCCCGGGTAGTGGCTGCGAATCGTCCCCGGGGTCACCTTTCATGCAATCGTAACTTGTCCGTCCGAGAGGAGAGACCCATGTCCGCAGCGCAGACCACGCAGCCCCCCAGCCTGGCCGAGCACGCGCCGCCGAAGCAGCGCGACATCCTGCGCGAAAGCCCCGAACTGCTAGAGATCGACAATTGGGTTTTCGTCCGCAAGATGGTGGAACACGGGGTGATCTGGGGCGCGGGCGCCTGGCTTGCCCTTTCTGTCGGCGGATTCTGGGGGCTGACCCTTGGCGCGATCCTGATGGGCTTTGTCTACGCCCGGAACATGGAGATTGTGCATGAGTGCATCCACAACACCGCGATCCGCTGGAAACCGCTGAACACCGTCTTCGGCATCCTGATGGCCACGCCAATGATCACCAGCTTTGCGGCATGGAAACGGTCGCATCTCCAGCACCATCAGGACGTCCGGCACGAAGGCTTCGAATTCGAGCTCGAGAATATTCGCGGCGTCGGCTCTTTGCTGTGGCACTGGCTGATGATCGACAACATCATCGTCATGTTCCGGAAGATGGGTCTGGCGCTTCTTGGCCGGACAAAGCACCACGGCATCCGCGATGACGAGCGGCGCGATCTGCTGATCATGGCGGCGGTGATTGTGGCTGTGGTCGCTGTGTCGGTGCTCTGGCCCACGTGGATCTTCGTCAAGCTGTGGCTGCTGCCGCTCATTCCCGCGTCGATCTTCAACTTTCACATCCAGTTGCCCGAGCATTTCGAATGCGATCGTGAAAGCCGCGACGCTTTCAGAAACAGCCGCTCGGTGGATGCCAACGGCCTTGTCGCCTGGGCGGTCAACAACAATCACCTGCATGTGGAGCATCACTGGCTGCCCGCCGTGCCGATCAAGAACCTGCCGATCATCGAACGCAAGGTCCGGCCCTATATCCAGTACCGCGCGGAATCCTATGCCGGTTTCTATGCGCGGTTCTACAAACAGCTCTTCGCTGATCCCGCGGCGTCGCGCACCAGCAGCGCCTGATATTTTCCAAACGGCCCGGCGTCGTCGCATCGACACCGGGCCTTTCTTGTTCCACCCAAGGAGAGACGTGATGTTCATGAAAGCAAGCGGTGAACAGGTCTGGCTGCGCACGCCCGCCTCTTTGCCCTACCTCGCCGCATCGGGGAAAATGGTGACGGCGCTGGATCACGACGCCCTTTTGCGGCACCTCGGCGATCGGTACGATCCCAGCGGCATGTGCACCAACGGTGCGTCGTATTTTCTGGGCGCACCACCCAAAGGCCCGTGTCTGGTGTTCTGCCTCAAGCCGTCAAAGGCCTGCGCGGTTCTTGTGCTCAACACCCGGCGGGCGGCGCAAGAGCCGCATCAGGAGCCGAACGTGCTGACATCCTTTCTGATGTATTTCAGCGGATGGATCGAAAGGCTGGAGCAAGAGCTGTCCTGCCGCATCCAGATCACCGACATCCGCAACGAGATTTCATTGCCGCAGCAATAAACGGCCTGGTCGACCGGCTCGGGGCGGGGCGCGCTAAATCGCGGCCCGCTTTTCCTTTTCCTTGGCCCGGGCCGAAAACCGGCGGGCCTTGGCGCGGTTTCCGCAGGTTTCCATGCAGCACCAGACGCGGCGGCCGGTCTTGCTTTGATCGAGGAAGAACCAGCCGCAATCGTCACCACGGCACATCTTGAGCTGTTTGCGCGTCGCGGGCGCGCTGAACATCGACGCCGCGTGCATGGCGACCAGCTGCTGCAAGGTTGCCGTGGGGGCATAACCGATGCCCGAAGCCTGCGGCACCAGGCTGGGGCCGTCACACATCGGGGACAGCACCTGCTGCAACCGTTCCGGCTTCGGGGCGTGCCCGCGATAGAGCGACAGCACCACCTCTCGCATGTCGCGGCGATAGGCCCGAAGCTCCTCCAGCGACAGATTGCCGAGGGGTGACGCCAACCCCCGGATCCCCAGCTTGTCGAGCCAGATTTCGATATCGTCGGGGGCGGCCAGTTTTTCGTGGATCACCTCGCCCGCGCCGTTCCAGTCAGCGGTGTTGATGAAGTCGAGCGACAGATTGTTGCCGATGGCGCGAACCGGTGTGTGCGAGTATCCTGGCGGAGCGGTTTCGATAGACATGGCATCAGCCTCCTCGAGATGCTGCCGACTTTACCTGGAAAAGAGAACTCGGTCGCGGTGACCAGTGATACGCCCCGCATCGGCCTTCCATCTTATGTTATCTTGGAAGGTCAATTCACTTCAAGTGCTTTATCGCGACATTCCTCACCAGATATAGAGTCCAATATAAATCTATTGTTCGTAAGGTGCGTGGTTTCAAAATTATTAATGAGGCTATCAAAAGTTAACTCGACGGGCCGGAGCGGCCGTTCAACGCGTTGCTGAGGCCTGAGTTTGGTCAACCCTTCGTTTCCTTTGGGATTTAACATGGATGCTGGCGCAGGCGCTCCGGGGCGGGGGCGCAATTCGAACCTGACTACACCTATTGGTTGCGCAACAAGGAAACAAGGTAGCGTGTAATCTTGAAATTTTTTGTGCCTCATAGGTTGTCGCACACACGTGCTGCGCTACCTAGATAACCATATAAGGGGTTAGGAGTTATGGCCATGAACGTAATGACTTTAAACAATAATCTCGAGACCGGCGACTTTGCCCTGAGTCAACGTGAGATTGAATGTCTGTCCTGGGTAGCAATCGGAAAATCATCTTGGGATATCGGGCAACTTATCGGTGTCAGTGAAAATACTGTCAACTTCCACATGAAAAATATCTTCGCAAAGCTCGAGGTGAACAACCGCACACTCGCGGCGGTCAAAGCTGTGAAACTGGGGCTTATCGAGATTACCCTGTAGAGCGGCATGAATTCAGAAGTTTCGAAAGAGGCCCCTCTGGCGGGGCCTCTTTTTCTGTCGAAAACAAATTCTGGATGAGAGTGGCTGGAATTAGAAATGACTACATCGGATTTTCGCGCGGGGCGTCCCTAATTCGAAGAGTGTTAATTTCCATTCTTCTTTTGCATGTATGCCAAGGGGATAAATCACCCGTCGCTAGAGCGCGAGAAAACTGCCCGCAGCCGCTACCGCCACGGCGGTCAGCATCGCGGCCATTTCGTTCCGCAGGATCAGCAGCGCCGCCGCCGTCACGCCGATGGCGATGGCATCGCGCCAGCCACCGTCGGCCACCTCGTTCGCCAGGATCGCCACGATCACGGCCGACGCCATGGTGGACAGCGCCTTTTCCATGCGGGCATTGATGCCGATCATTCGCATGATCTCGGGCCCGGCAAGGCGCGTCAGCAGGACAACGCCTGACATGACCAGAATGATATAGAAAGTGTGTGGATCAATCATTGGCAGTCATCCAGCGCGCGGCACCCCCGACCAGCGCCGCGGCGACGATGTTCCAGCCATCGGGCATCAGGAAATGCCCCAGATAGGCGGTGACCGCGACAAGGCCGAGGATGGGATAGATCCGCTCTTCCTCGGGCGTGTCCATCACGACGGTCGTGAAATAGCTGACCAGGATCACATCGACGCCGAACCGAGACAGATCGCTGAATGAACTGCCCGCCAGACTGCCCGCAAAGGTGCCTGCGACCCAGGCCATCCACAGCATCATCCCGCCGCCCATCAGCCGGGTCAGATCGGCGCTGCGGTCCTGTCGCGACGCGCGCATCGTATCGGCGTAGTTCGGATCGCTGAGGAAGGCCAAAGACCGGTACTGCCGCCATCGCGGAAGAGCCTGCAAGGATGGGTAAAGCGTCGCCCCCATGATCAGATGGCGCGAACTGACGGCGAACATGACCATCAGGACCGGCAGCAGATGCAGCTTTCCGCCAAAGAAATCGAGCGCGGCGAACTGCGCCGATGCGGTAAAGGCCAGAAGGCTCAGAAGCGTCGCCTCCGCCGGTGTCATGCCTTTGGCGACCGCTGCGGCCCCAAAGGCCAGGCCCACCGGGACGACGACGATAGCGACCGGCAAAACACCGCGGGCGCCCGCCATGAGGCTGTCGGAGACCCGAACTTGACTGAGAGTGGTCATGAGTAATTACCTTGAAACCGGTTATCAGGTTATTGCGGTTCGGACACAAAGTCAATCAGTTCCAGGAACTGCCGCCCTGACCGAACCGGCGCTGATGCTTGACGTGGCTTGCGTGCTCTTGCGCGTGGAACGCCACCGGCAGCGCGTGCCCGGCGGTCAGCGTCATGGAAACCGTGCCGTCGAGGCGCGCGTTCAGCAGGCCCATCGCGGCCTTGGCCGCCCGCGCGCCGTCGCTGTCCCCGAAGCCGTCGTAGATTTCAGAGCCAAGGTGCTGCGACAGGCTATGGAACAGGTCCAGTTCCTTTTCCGACAGCGCGAACTGCCGTGCATTGCGAAAGGCCTGCCCCAGGACGGTCAGGGCGGGCGCCTCGTAGACGCCGCGCATCTTTGCGCCGCTGATCCGATCCTCGATGACGGACGACCGGCCCACGCCAGCCTCTCCGGCACGGGTGTTGAGTTCTGTCAGGATGTCCAGCGCAGACAGCCTCTTGCCGTTCAGCGAAACAAGGGTGCCGCCCTCGAATGCCAGCCGGATCTGATGTATGGTCTCTGCCCCCTTGCACAGGTTGACCGAGCGGGCGAACCGGGTCTTGGTCCAGGGGTTTTCCAGATCCTCGAGCCAGTCCCCTTCGAAAGAGGCGCCGATCAGGCTGCCATCGACGGATTCCATTGCCTTCGCCTCGAGCAGCGGCCCCTTGGGGTAGGTTCTGGCGATGTATTCAAGCATGTCCTGGCGCGATTTAAGCAGCGACAGCATTTCCAGGTCCCGCCAGGGCGAAAAGATCGCCATGTTGGGCGCATACTGCTGGGTGTAGTTGGAAAACCGCCGTTCGTCGTTGCCGCCGCCGACGCAGCCATGCGCCAGCACGGTGCATCCCGCCTTCTGAAGCTCGGGCAGCAGATCGCGTACCAGAAGCATGCGCAGCGCCGAGGTGGTGTTCCAGTATTCCCCGCGATAGCGTGCATCATACCGCGCCAGATCCATCGCCATCTCGGCGGCGGCCGACCGCAGGTCGATCCGGGTCACCGGGATCTCGTTGCGGTCCATATCGGCCAGAAATCCGGCCAGAAGCGGCTCTTCGTCCTGGGCGACATCGGCGCAGAAGACCGTGACATTCACGCCCTGATCCTTGAGCACCCGGGCCACGACCCAGCAGGACAATCCCCCACCGGCCAGCAGTCCGACCTTTTTCCCCTCAAGTTGTCGAAGCGACAGGTTAACCGACATGGCAAACTCCTTTCATATGCGCGGCGGATCAGTTCAGGTATCGATCCGCAAGGACACCGGCGATGCCGCCGGGGGTGGGGTTCTCGAAGATCTCGATCAGGGAAAACTCGATGTCGTAGCGGTCACTGATCGCGATCGACAGGTTCACGGTGCTCAGTGAATCGCCGCCCAGGGTGAAGTAGTTGGAATCGGGATCGATCTGGCCAGCATCCGCACGCAGCGCGGTGGCGAACATGTCGATGATCTCTCCTTCCAGTCGGGTTGTGGTCTGCGTGCTCATGCGTGTGCCTCCTTTGCGGGTTCGGGAATGGTGAAGTCCGGCAGCCGCTTGCGATCGACCTTGCCAGACCGGGTGACGGGCACCTCGGTCAGAAAGCTGATCTTGCGGGGGATCATCTGGAACGGCAGGCGTTTCTGCAGCGCCGACCAATAGGCCTTTGCGTCGGTCGGGCGACCCTCGTGCGCACGCACAAAGGCGTGCAGGAAGCGCTCCTCGCCCGTGCCTTCGCAGATCACGGCGGCGAAATCGACATCCTCGTGCTGCAGGAAGGCATTTTCGATTTCCGAGATTTCGACCCGGTGGCCGTTGATCTTGACCTGATCGTCGCCCCGTCCGTGGTATTCAAGAAACCCATCGGCGTTCCAGCGACCGATGTCGCCGGTCAGGTAGAACACCGCCTCGGTCGCGTCGCGGGCATGGGGATTGATCACGAATTTCTCGGCCGTGAGGTCGGGTCTGTTGAGGTAGCCCTGGGCGATGCCCGGACCGGCGACGGCAATTTCGCCGCGCTCGCCCAAGGGCACGGGGGTCTTGCCGTCCGTGTCGACCAGCAGGACGAAATGATTGGCCATGGGGCGCCCGATGGGCGGCGGGCTGTCGCTGGGCTGACAGTGCATCTGGATGCAGGCCACCGTCGCTTCGGTGGGCCCGTAGCCATTGTAGACCTTGCGCCAGGCGGCCTGCCATTTTTTGACGATCTCGGCATGCACGGCCTCGCCACCAAAGATCACCAGCCGCAGGTCGGTCAGTTGCTCGGGCTGCATCTGCATGCCGATCTTGAGCGGCAGAATGGCAATTGTCACGCCCTTGTCCTTCATCGCCCGTTCAAGCAGCGGCGGCGCGTGGCGTTCGGTTTCGGTGGCAATGGACAGCGTCGCAGTGGCAAAGAACGCCAGGCACATTTCCTCGACCGAGGTGTCGACGCTGGGTGAATAGAAATACTGTACGACATCCTCGGCGGTCGTCTCGTAAAGGGCCGAAATCGATTCCCCGAACTGCACCATCGAATGATGGGTGATCACCACGCCCTTGGGGTTGCCCGTCGTGCCCGATGTGTAGATCACGTAGGCCTCGGACCCCGCCGGGGTGATCACCGGATCGGGGTGGTCGGCGGCGGCCCAGTCGATATCCTCCACGATCAGCCGCGGCAGAGTCTCACCGACGGGACGATGCGCGTAGGAGGATTGCGTGACAAAGCAGCCGGCAGCGGAATCCTCAAGAATATAGGTGGCCCGGTCGACCGCTTCCTTGTTGCTGATCGGCACGTAGGAACACCCTGCTGACAGAATGCCCAATTTGATCGCAATCAAATCAAAGCCGGGATCAAGCTGAAATGCAACGCGGGTTCCGGGCGAAATGCCTTTCTCGAATAGCGCCTTGCGCACGGCAGCTGCGCGGAAAACGAGATCGCTGTAGGACTGTCCTTCCTTTTTGAAAAGAAGCGCCCGACTCTCTGGCGCGCGCGCGGCCAGTTCAGCGAATTTATCGTAGAAGTTGCGCGGGTCGTAAGGACGGGACACACCACGCCCGATTTCAGCAAGAGATTGATCTAGCATGAGATTACTTGGACCTATGGCCCCCTCCAGACGGCTTTTCGGTGTCATCAAGCAAAGCCCGGGAAAGCGATTCCAACAACTATCAGTGTCGGTAGTGGTGATTCGGATTCAACGCCGTACCTTTTCCTCAAGGCATCGCGCTTTCATTCGCATCACAGTCGAGGATTTTTCTAATGAACGTCCAGTCGCTGAATACCCGAAATCAGATCACAGTGCTTAGCGGGCCGGAATTGGCCCTGCCGAAAACCACAATTGTCGCGCAAATCCATCAACAGATGCAGCGCGCCCCACAGGCCCCGGCGCTGGTCCATGGCGCGGTGTCCTATACCTACGAAGAGCTGTTGCGCGCATCGAGCGCGGTGGCGCAGCAGCTGGTCGCCCAAGGCGTGGCACCGGGCACGCTGGTGCCGGTGTCGTGCCGGGGCGGCGTGGCGCTGCCCGTCGCGGTGATCGGCATCCTGCTCGCGGGCGCGGCCTTTGTGCCGCTCGATGCCGATTGGCCGACCGAGCGGATGACGGCGGTGCTGACCAAGCTGGCACCGCCTGTGCTGCTGTACGAGGATGGCACGGATACGGCGCTTTTCGAGGGCCTCGCAATTCCCCATCTTCCGGTCAATCTCGACGGGCTCGAGGTGATGAACCCGCCCGGCACCGGTCCGGAAGATCTCTGCTATGGCTTTTTCACCTCCGGCTCTACCGGTACGCCCAAATGCTGCCTCAACACCCACGAAGGGGTGCTGAACCGCTTTGCCTACATGAGCGCCTATTTCGGCCTGAAACCGGGCGAGGCGGTGATGCAGAACAGCCATCACGTCTTCGACTCGTCGCTCTGGCAGTTGCTTTGGCCGCTGACGGTGGGTGCCAAGGTGGTGATCCCCGACCGTGACGGCATCCTCGATATCGAGGGCACTTTGCGCGACATCCATGCCCACAAGGTGGTGATGACCGACTTTGTGCCCTCGATCCTCAACATCGTGTTGCGCAGCATCGACGCCGCGCCGGACCGTGCGGGTCAGCTTTCGTCGATGAAGAACCTGATCGTCGGCGGCGAAGAGGTCAGCCACGCAGCGATCTGCCAGATCCGCAAGATGGTGCCCGGGTTGCGGGTGACCAACACCTACGGCCCGACTGAATGTGCGATCGGCATGTGCTTTCACGACATCACCGAAGCGGACGATGCCAACGTGCCCATCGGCCTGCCCATCGCCAACACCCACGCGGTGATCCTGGACGACGCGTTGCGCCCCGTGGCCCCGGGCAGCGTCGGCCAGATTGCGATCAGCGGGCGGTGCCTGGGGCGCGGTTACTTCGACGAGCCGGAAAAGACGGCTGCGGTCTTCGTGCCTAACCGCTTTGACGAGATCCCTCATAAACGGCTCTACCTGACCGGCGATCTTGGCCACATCGGGCCGGATGGCGCCCTGCGCTTTGACGGGCGCAACGATTTCCAGATCAAGATCGGTGGGGTCCGGATCGAGCTGGGCGAGGTGACGACGCGAGTCCTCGATCTGCCCGAGGTGACGGAATGCGTGATCCTGCCACAAAGCCGGGGCAACGGGCTGACCAGCCTGACGGCGGTGCTGTGCGTCGCGGCCCCCATCGACGGCGTCCGGATCAAGGATCACCTGGCGCAGCACCTGACCAAGGCCTGCATCCCGACCACCTATCATGTCATCGACGCCATGCCGCTCACGCCCAACGGCAAGATCGACCGCAAGGCGCTGCAGGCCCGGCTCGACGTTCTCCCCGCCGCTTCGGACGGTGCCGAGGCCAGGGGCGACCGAACCGTCGCCACCCTGATCGAGATTTGGAACGCCGAACTCGACCGCCGCGATTGCGGGCCCGACACCAATTTTTTCGAGGCAGGCGGCGATTCCCTGTCGGCGGTCAACCTGGTGCTGGGCATCGCCGAACGGCTGGAACGCGACGCCTCGATCGAGGATCTGATGCGCGCGCCGACGCCTGCGGCGCTGGCCCGCCTTCTGGCGGAACCGGATCACCCCGACGCCCCGTCGCGCGACCTCGACCAGAAGCTGCTGGGGCTGGTCGAATCCGATCTGGCCGAGGCCCGGGCGCTGATTGCGCGCACCGGCCTTCCGCACGGACCGGCGGCTGGCAAACCGCAATCGGCCTTTGTCACCGGGGCGACCGGCTTTGTCGGTGCGCATCTGGTCGATGCGCTGATCGACCGCGGGTTCGATCCGATCACCTGCCTGGTCCGCGGCGACGATCCAGCCGTCGCGCGGCTGCGGCTGCAATCGGTCTTTGCGAGCTACGGCCTTGATCCCGACCGGCTGGAGGGGCGCATCACCTGCGTGGCCGGGCAACTGGGTGAAAAGCGGTTCGGCCTTGACCCCGCGGCCTTTGACCACCTGGCCAAGGCCACCGATGTCATCCTGCACGCCGGTGCCGAGGTCAACATGGCCAAACCCTACGACGCGCTGCGCCATGCCAATGTTCAGGGCACGATCAACGTGCTGGCGCTATCGGGGGCGGGGCAGGGGGTGCCGATCCACTACGTCTCGACGCTGAGCGTTCTGCCCACGGCGCCGCTGCGGTCGGGCGAAGCGCAGGCGCCGTCGCTGATCGACGCGCTGAGGGGCAGCGGCTACGATTGCTCAAAATCCGTCGCGGAGCTCATGCTGCTCGAGGCGCGCAACGCCGGGGTGCCGGTGTCGATCTTCCGCGTGGGCGAGGCGCTGCCCGCCACCGACACCGGGGCCTACAACCGCAACTCGACCATGCACCAGATGATCGAGGCGGCGTTGCGCCTGCGGATGCGGCCCGACGTGCACCTGTCGGTCGACTGTTCGCCCGTCGATACGCTGAGCGACGCCATCGCCGAGGCGATGCTGCTGCATGCCACCGCGTCGCGCACCTATCACCTGTTCAACCCGCAGACGCTCGGCATCCCCGAGCTTCTGGGCCTGGTGCGGGACAAGGGCATGGCGTTGCGCGACGTACCTTATGCCGAATTTCACGCAGCGCTCAGGGCACTCTGCGACCGGCGACCCTGCGCGGCCAAACTGCGCGGCCTTCTGGGGCAATTGCCCGCGCCCAAGGTGGCAGAGGCCGATACCACTGCGCTCAGCGCCTTCGAGGACCGGTTCCCCGATCCGGCGCTGCATTACATCGAAACCGCGGGCGACAGGCTGGGCATCAATTGGCCACGCCCCGAACTGCTGGCCACACGGCTAAGCCAGAAGGGCTGCGGCTGCGCGCTGCGCGCAGCAGGCTGAGCCCGAGCAATTCCCTGATTTCAAACTCGAAAGGAATGTCCAATGTACGACGCACAGATCGAGACGCAGGTCCGCACCCGCCGCTTTGGCCGCCTGAACTGGCAGGTCAGTGAAATCGGCTATGGCATGTGGGGCATCGCGGGCGGCGAAGGCGGCTGGACCGGTGTCACCGAGGATGCCACCCGGCTCGACAGCCTTTTCCGCGCAGTCGAACGGGGCTGCAACTTCTTCGACACCGCCTGGATCTACGGCCGCGGCGGGTCGGAAAAGCTGCTGGGCGAGTTGCTGGACCAGCACCGGGGCGACAAGCTTTATGTCGCGACCAAGATCCCGCCCAAAAACCGCGATTTTCCGTCCAAACGCGGCGACCGGATCGAGGATATCTTTCCCGCGGAGTTCTGCGACGACTACCTCAAGCGCAGCCTCGACAACCTCGGCACCGATTGCATCGACCTGATGCAGTTCCACGTGTGGGAGGATCACTGGGCCGATCACGACGGCTGGAAACGGATGATCGACGACTGGAAATCCGAAGGTCTGGTCAGGGGCGTCGGCCTGTCGATCAATCGGTGGGAGCCGTGGAATTGCCTGGCTACCCTGCGCACCGGGCTGATCGACAGCGTTCAGGTGATCTACAACATCTTCGACCAGGCGCCCGAAGATGAACTGTTCCCGCTTTGCCGCGACCTGGACATCGCGGTGATCGCCCGCGTTCCCTTTGACGAAGGCACGCTGACCGGCACGTTGACCAAGGACACGACCTGGCCCGATGGCGACTGGCGCAACAGCTATTTCGTGCCCGAGAATCTGTGCAGCAGCGTCGATCACGCCGAGGCGCTGCGCGCTGTGCTGCCCGATGGCATGTCGATGCCCGAAGCGGCTTTGCGCTTCATCCTGCAGCATCCGGTGCTCAGCACCACCATCCCGGGTATGCGCCAGCTTCGCCACGTGGACGCGAACCTGCGGGTCAGTGGCCTGCCGCCGCTGTCGCCTGAACTCATGGCCGAACTTCGCCGCCACCGCTGGGACCGCGAACCGACGGAATGGTCGCAGTGAAAGCCCCGAAAAGGAGAAGACCATGCCCAACGACACCGGACTGATCGCCCTCTGGGCCATCCCCCGATCCCGCTCGACCGCACTTTTCCGGTCGCTGATGAACCTGCCCGACACGCTGTTCCTGCACGAACCTTTTGCCGACCTCATGGATCTTGGCTATGCCGTGCTGCCCGACCCGGATGCCGAGGCGGGCCAGATGATCGCGCGCGATGCGGACACCCTGCTGACCCAGATGCTGAAGCTGGCCGGAACGCGGCGGGTCATCCTCAAGGAAACGCTGGAACACGACTATCCCTTCCGCCGCAATCCGCGCCTGCTGCGCGAGGTGCAGCACGTTCTGCTGATGCGCCGGGTCGAGGATGTGGTGACCTCGCATCTGCGGCTCAAACCGCATGTGCGGGTGGATGAGATCGGGTTCGACAACCTGCATGCGATGTGGCGGTCGATCAGCGACATCCCGGGGCTGGACGCGGTCGTGCTGGATTCCGACGACCTGATCGCCGATCCGGCGGCCCTGCTGCCCCAGCTTTGCGCGCGCCTTGGGCTGCCCTATAGCCCCGACATGCTGAGCTGGTCGCCCGGTCAGCAGGATGTCTGGGCGCGCTCAGCCGCCTGGCACAAGGACGTGGCGAAAAGCGGCGGTTTCATCCGGACACCCCAGCGCCCGCCAAAGCGACCCGTCTACGACGATCCGGCGCTGGCGCAAAAGTGGGCGGACTGCGTGCGCCATCACACCCCGTTCTACACCCGCATGCGCGCCGCGCGGCTGGTCGCGGCGTCCCCGCCCTCGGCCAAAGCCGCCAAGATCCCGCAGGAGGCCTGATCATGACCTACCCGTTTCAAAGTTTCGACAAGGCGGATGCCGCCCCCCTGGCGGAAGAAAAGGCGCAGTTCGCCGACAGTGTCAAACGCTTCATCGACACCGAAATCCGGCCCAACCACCAGACATGGGATGCCGCCGGGCAGACCCCGAAAGAGGTCTGGCAGAAGGCCGGGAAGGCCGGGTTGCTGTGCCCCGACGTGCCCGAGGAGTATGGCGGCCTGGGCCTGAAGGATTTCGATTTCAACCTGATGCTCGCCATGGCCATCGCGCACAGCAATCTGCCGGGCGCCGATATCTGCACCCATGCGGATATGGTCGTGCCGTACCTGAGCTATTTCGGCAATCCGGATCAGAAAAGCCAGTGGTTGCCCAAAATGGTCGCGGGCGATTTCGTGGGCTGCATCGCGCTGACCGAACCGGGCGCGGGCAGCGATATCCTGTCGTTGAAGAGCCGCGCGTGGAAAACCGACGGCGGCTGGGTTCTGAACGGCGAAAAGACCTATATCAGCGGCGCCAGCGTGGCGGATTTCTTTCTGGTCGCCGCGCGCAGCCGCAAGGACATTCCCATGGCGCTGTCGCTTTACCTGGTCGAAAGGGACCGCCCCGGCGTCACCGTGTCCGACCCGCTGCCCAAGATCGGCATGCACGCGCAGGACATCGCGTCGATCTATTTCGATGATGTCGAACTGCCGCCGGAAAACCTGATCGGCCGCGAAAACGCCTGCCTCGGCTACGTGATGGAGGTCATGCGCCGCGAACGGGTCATCATCGGCGCACAATCGCTGGCGGCGGTGACCGGGATGCTCGAGGATACGGTGGATTATTGCAAGGCGCGCCGCATCCGCGACCAGCGCATCCTCGACTTCCAGAACACCCGCTTTGTCCTGGCCCGGCTGCAGGCGCAGCGCGACGTGGCGCAGGCTTATCTGGACCAGATCAAGCATGGTGTGATCCCGCGCAGGATCACCGATTATCAGTCGGCGCTGATCAAATACATGGCGTCCGAGTTGCAGGCCGATGCGGCGAACAAGTGTTTCCAGCTGCACGGCGGCGCGGGCTACATGAAAGGCACCGCCATGGCCGACCGATTTCTGGCCGCGCGCGCCAGCACCATTCTGGGCGGCGCGTCCGAGGTGATGCTGGAAATCCTGGGCACGGGGCTGGACCGCCATGCTGACTAGGTTGAAGACCGACAGGACCAGCCCGCGGCACGTGCTGTTCATGCCGACCCATGCGGGCAATATCTTTCCCTACCTGCCCATCGCGTCGCAGATAACGGGGGCGAGCGCGTCGGGGGTCGAGAACCGCTATGGCGACGCGTCCATCGCTGAACAGGCAAGTGGCCTGGCCCGTGATCTGCGCGACACCCTGCCAAAGGGGGCCGAGGTGATCTGCGCCGGTTGGTCCTTTGGCGGCACGCTGGCCTACGAGGTCGCCAGCGCCCTTTCCGAAGCAGGTCTGCGCGGCGTCAGCGCCGTGCTGATCGACGCGCCGGTCGCAGGCCCGGACAACCGGGCCGAGCCGTTTCTAGCCATCGACGATCGTTTCTGCGAGTTCTTCGTGGACAAGGCCGGATTTGAGATGAAGCCCTATCCGTCACTTCGCACCCTGAAGGATGCGTTGCAGGCCGTCGATCCGCGCCTGACTGACGACCTGGTGGACCAGCTTTACCTGCGCTACGCGCTCAACCAGGCGCGCTGGCTGCGCTATGCGCCGTCGCCGGGGAACGTGCCGGTCCTGCAACTGCGCGCGGTACAGTCCGACTGGCCGGACCAGAATTTCCGCGCCTGGGAAGCCGCCTGCACCCGCTACGGCCAGCGCCGGACCCCCGGCGACCACTACAGCGCCATCGCGGGAAAGAACGCCGCAGCCATCGCGGCGGTGCTGTCGGAAGACGCCTGCGCTTTGGCCACGCAGCATTGATGAATTTATGGTCACTGCGCGGCTATGGCGCTGCTGCGATGGTCGGCCTTTTGGCCTTGCGGTTTATTACTTTATAAAATAACAAATCCGCAAGACAAAGGAATCCGCCATGAGAAAGCGCGCCACGGCCCGGCAGGACGATGTTCTGAGCGTATTGAATGCCTACGACAAGCCGATGACGGCCTACCAGATTCTTGAGCAATTGCAGGCGACCGAGCCCGACATCGCGCCGCCGACGGTCTATCGCACACTGTCGGCGCTGACCGATCAGGGGCGGGCGCACAAGTTGGAATCGATCAAGGCCTTTGTGCCGTGCCGCTGCAGCCATGCGGAATCCGTTCCGGTGCTGGCCATTTGTGAAGGTTGCGGAACAGTTGATGAGCATGACGGCAGCGGGCTTTTGCCGACGCTGACGAAGCTCACCGATCAAAGCGCGTTCCGGGCAGAACGGCACATCGTCGAAATCCACGGGCTTTGCGGCGCATGTGCGACCTGATCCCGGCAGAGCACCCCTTCCAATCCAAAGAGGCATGACATGAAACAGACCCTTTCGATCCTCGCCCTGCTCGCGGCTGCTCCGGTGCTGGCGCAGGAAAGCCGCGAACTTGGGGCCCATGAACACGGGGTCAGCACGCTCAACATCGCGATGGACGGTGGTGAGGTGGCGATGGAGTTGCGCGCCCCCGGCGCCGATATCGTGGGTTTCGAATACGCGGCGAAAACGGAAGAAGACCGCGCCGCCATCGACAGCGCCCTGGCGCAACTGAAAGCGCCGCTCGACCTTTTCGTCGTGCCCGCGGATGCGGGGTGTAAGGCGACAGAGGCCAGTGCGGAGATCGAGACCGAGGAGGGACATGAAGAGCATGCCCATGACGATCATGCAGAGAAGCATCACGGTGATGAAGGGCAGGCGCATGACGACCACGCGGCTGAGCACCATGGTGACGAGGGGCACGCACATGAAGAACACCATCAAATGCACACTGCCGGACACACCGAATTCGATGCCGACTATGCGCTGTCCTGCGACACGCCCGGGGCGCTGACGGAAATCACCTTTGCTTTCTTCGACACCTTCCCGAACGCGCAAGAGGTCGAGGTGCAGCTTGTCACCAGCACCGGAGCGCAGGCGTTCGAGGTCACGCGCGATGCACCGGTACTCAACCTGCAAAACCTGAACTGACGTGCCGGACAGGGTCCTCGATGTTGCCGACATGGCTTACCGCTGGCCGGGGCAGGCGGGCTTCGCCCTTGGCGTGCCCGCGCTGGCGGTCGCGGCGGGGGAAAGCGTGCTTTTGCTGGGCGAAAGCGGGTCTGGAAAATCCACGCTCCTGTCGCTGATCTGCGGCACGATCCTGCCGGACAGCGGCACCGTGCGCGTCGCGGGGACGGATCTGGCAACCCTGTCGGGCGGCGCGCGCGACCGGTTTCGCGCCGAACGCATCGGGGTGATCTTCCAGCAGTTCAACCTTTTGCCCTTCGGGACCGTGGCGGACAACATTCTGCTGCCCCTGCTCTTTGCGCCCGACCGCCGCGCGCGGGCCGGTGACGCCGCTGCGGCCGCGGCCGATCTGTGCACCGCGCTTGGCCTGCCAACAGGGGTGATGCGCAGCAAGGCCAGCACGCTCAGCGTCGGTCAGCAACAGCGCGTCGCGGTGACGCGCGCGCTGATCGGTCAGCCGCCGCTGATCATCGCGGACGAGCCGACCTCGGCGCTGGATGCCAACAGCCAGGCGGCGTTCCTCGACCTGCTGTTTCGCCAGACCGCCGCCCATGACACCGCGCTTTTGATGGTCAGCCATGACCCGCGGCTGGGTGACCGCTTTGATCGTGTGCTGCGCATGGAAGACATCGCGCAGATCGAACGGGCCGCCGCATGATCCTGCGTCTGGCCATCGCATCGCTTCTGGCGCGCGCCCTGACGGTAGGGATGACGATCCTTGCCATCGCGCTGTCCGTCGCGCTGTTTCTGGGTGTCGAAAAGGTGCGCACCGGGGCCAAGGCCAGCTTTGCCGACACGATCTCGGGCACCGACCTCATCGTCGGCGCGCGCTCGGGATCGGTGCAGCTGCTGCTCTATTCCGTGTTCCGCATCGGCAACGCCACCAACAACGTCACCTGGCAAAGCTATCAGGACATCGCCGCCCGGCCCGAGATCGACTGGATCGTGCCGATCTCGCTGGGTGACAGTCATCGCCAGTTCCGGGTCATGGGCACGTCGCGTGGCTTCTTCGAGCATTACAAGTACCGGCAAGGGCGGTCGCTGGACCTTTCCAGCGGCAAGATTATGGACGATCTCTTTGATGCCGTGATCGGCGCCGATGTCGCGGCGACGCTGGGCTATGACATCGACGACCCGATCATCGTGGCCCATGGCGTCGCGTCCTTTACCGAGCATGACGATCAGCCGTTCCGCGTCGCGGGCATCCTGGCCAAGACCGGCACGCCGGTCGACCGCACCGTGATCATCAGCATGGAAGCGATCGAGGCGATTCATGTGGATTGGCGCGGCGGCGCACAGGCCCCGGGCCCCGCCACCCCGGTCGAGGTCATTCGTAATATGGACCTGACCCCTCGGGCGATCACCGCCGCGCTCGTCGGGGTGCAAAGCCCGCTGCAGACCTTTGCGCTGCAACGCGCGATCAACGAATACAAGGCAGAGCCGCTGCAGGCGATCCTGCCCGGCGTTGCCCTGCAAGAGCTTTGGGGGATCGTCGGCATTGCCGAAACCGCGTTGCTGGCAGTCTCGGCGATGGTGGTGGTCACGGCGCTGATCGGGATGATGGCCACGATCTTTTCCAGCCTCAACGAACGTCGGCGCGAGATGGCGATTTTCCGCGCCATGGGCGCGCGCCCGTCGACCATCCTCGGCATGCTGGTGATCGAGGCAATGGTGATGGCGGCGGTCGGGGCGCTTTTCGGGTTGGCACTGCTCTATATCGGGCTGACCGTGGCGCAGCCGCTTTTGGACAGCGCATTCGGCCTCTGGCTGCCGATCGAGGCGCCGACCCTGCGCGAGCTTTGGGTGCTGCTGGCGGTTGTCGCTGCTGGCGCGATTGTGAGCCTGGTGCCCGCGCTGCGCGCCTACCGGATGTCTTTGGCCGATGGTATGATGGTGAAGACGTGACAACTGGACAGAAGGCAACCGCAATGCTCAACCGGCGAAACACGCTGCTGCTTTTGTCGGCCTCCCTGGCCGCCCCGCGGGCGGCGCTGGCCGCAACGCCCCGGGAAATCGCGTGGGACGACCTCATTCCCCCCGGCGTGCCCTATTCCGAGATCATCGGCGAAGGCGAGCTGGACGAGGTCAATGACCTCTGGAACCCGATCTACGACGCCAACGGGGTCAAGCTGAACGAGGCGCTGAACGACGCCTACATCAAGATGCCCGGCTTCATCATTCCGTTCGAGCTGAGCGCCGAGGGGGTCACGGAATTCATGCTGGTGCCTTACGTCGGTGCCTGCATACACACACCGCCGCCGCCCGCGAACCAGCTGGTCATGGTCACCGCCGAAAAGCCCTGGCCCGGCGACGAGCTCTGGAATCCGGTCTGGGTCACGGGGCGGATGCGCACGCAGCTGCAATCGACCGATCTGGGTCAGACTGGCTATTCCATCGTTGCCGACGAGATTGCGGTTTACGAATGGTAGTGCGCGCGGCGGCGTGACCGGTCAGTCCTGATCCAGGACCTTGCGCGCCACGCGGAAACACTCCAGCGCCTGCGGAACGCCGCAATAGATGCCGATGACGTGGATGATCGCTCGGATTTCCTCTCGCGTCACGCCATTGTTGACGGCGCCGCGACAGTGAACCTCCCATTCGTGCATCTTTCCCAAGGCCCCGATCATGGCGAGGTTCATCATCGAGCGTGTCTTGGCGTCGATCACATCGTCGCCCCAGCCGAAACCCCAGCACCAGGCGGTCATCGCTTCCTGGAAGGGCCGGGTGAACTCGTCCGCCGCGGCGAGGTTTTTTTCGACATAGTGCGCGCCAAGCGTGGCCTTGCGTTGCTCCAGCCCCTTGAGGAACAGGTCTTCGTCAAAAGCGCTCATTGTGCCCTCCTTTGATCTTCACGGCGACATTCTTGGTTTGCACATAGTTCCAGAGCGCCTCGCGGCCCTTTTCGCGCCCATAGCCTGACTTGCCATAGCCACCGAACGGCGTTTCGACCCCACCCGCGAACCATTCGTTGACGAAGACCTGCCCGGCGCGGATCTTCTGCGCCGCGCGGGTCGCGCGGTCGAGGTCGCGAGTGAAGACGCCGCCCACCAGCCCGTAAGGCGTGCCGTTGGCGATCTCGATCGCCTCGGCCTCGTCCCGGAACGACAGCACCGACAGGACGGGGCCGAACACCTCTTCCTGCGCGATGGTCATGTCGGGCGTCACATCGCCAAGGACGGTCGGTTCGAGAAAGGCGCCGGGTATGTTGAGCTTGCGCCCGCCGGTGATCACCCGGGCGCCCTGGGCCTGGGCCGCCTCGACCATGGCCGCGGCACGATCACGCTGCGCCTCGCTGACCATGGACCCCATGTTGGCACCGGGTTCGCGCCGTTCGGCGCCCGGGCCCACCGACAGCGAGGTGGCGACCCGGGCCGCCCGTTCGATCAGTTCGGCGTGGCGGCTTTCGTGCACGATCACCCGGCTCATGGCGCTGCAGACCTGACCCGCGTTGAAATAGATCCCCCAACGGATGTCTTTCTCGAACGCCTCAAGATCGGCATCTTCGTGCACGATGGCGGCGGATTTGCCGCCAAGTTCCAGCACGCAGGGTACGACATTCTGCGCGGCCGCTGTCGCGATGGCGATGCCCGTGGCGACCGAGCCGGTGAACACCACCTGGTCGATGCCCGGATGTGCCGACAGCGCAGCACCCGCCTCGTGCCCCCAGCCGCACAGGATGTTGACCGCGCCGGGGGGAAGGCCTGCCGCCTCGGCGGCTTGGGCGAAAATGTAGTTCGACAGCGGCGTCAGCTCGGGCGTCTTGATCACGCAGGTGTTGCCGGTGGTCAACGCCGCCGACAGCGACCGCGCCGTCATTTCCAGCGGGTAGTTCCACGGGATGATCTGCGCCGACACGCCGAAGGGTTCGTGATGGGTAAAGTCGAAATATCCCGATCCCAGCGGGATCGACCGGCCTTCGACCGTGCTGGCCTGGTTGCCGTAGTATTCGAAGTAGAGCGCCGCGCCCCTGACCTCGATCTCGGCCTCCCAGCGGGGCTTGCCCTGTTCGGCGGTCAGCAGATCGGCCAGCGCGTCCAGATGGTCGAGCAGGAACCGCCCCATCGCCTGGACCATCCGGCCACGTTCGATCGGGCGCAGGGCGGTCAGCACACCGGAGGCGTGCACCCGCCTTGCCGCCTGCACGGCGCGATCCACATCCGCCGCATCGGCCAGCGCCTGTTCGGCCAGTTTCTGGCCGGTGCCGGGGTTGATGACATCGACGCGGCCCGCGCCGCCGTCGCACCAGCCGCCGTCGATGTAGTTCTGAAAATACGGGCGCATCTTAGCCATCCACCCCTTCGCGCATCCATTTCTGCAGCGTCATCACCGAATGTTCAGAGTTCACGCCGCAGCCGGGATCGACCACCAGCGGCCCCGGCACGTAGCCGCGCGACCTGAGCCCGCGCTGCACCGCTTCGACAAGGTGGATGTCCTCCTCCACCGTGGTGGCGCGGTCCTGCACCGCCAGTCGGCGGATCACCTCGCTGTCCCAGCCGCCGTCCGTATACCAGCCCCGCCAGACGACCACGTGATCGGCATCGATGGCGCGCCAGTGATAGGTGTTCAGCACGTTGCCGGGATAGACCTGAAAGCTGAACATCGGCCAGAGGAACCAGCTCGAATACTCCTGCGAATGGGGTTTCGACCGGTCGATCTCGTAAGTCATGTTTTCGAGGCTCTGACATTCTGTCGTGTGGCGCAGGCAATAGCCCTGGGGCTGGATGTCATAGGTTTCGGGCTTGATGACGCCGGTGGAAAAGGTCGGATGGTTGAGCGAGCAGTGATAGCATTCCGAGTAGTTTTCGACCGAGACTTTCCAGTTGCAGTTTTCCGGAATCTCCACCCATTCCAGCGGTTTGAGGCTGTCCCAGTGTGGCAGCCAGGCCGTCAGTTCGGTGCGGACGCCCGGGAACCAGTCGTCCATCGGCGCGGCATCGGGATCGAGGTTGACGAAAATGAAGCCCAGGAACAGTTCGGTGCGCACCTCGGTCAGGCAGACAGAGGATTTGTCGAAGCCGGGCACGGATTTGGTGTTCGGCGCGGCGCGCAGCGCGCCGGTCAGCTCGTAGCTCCAGGCGTGGTAGGGGCAGACGACCACCCGGGTCGATCCGGCCCCGCTGACCAGCTGATGCGCGCGGTGCTGACAGACGTTGTAGAAGGTGCGGACCATGCCATCGCGGCCCATGACGCAGAACAGGCTTTCGCCCGCCAGGTCGAAGGTGAAGTAATCGCCCGGGTTCTGCAACTGGCTGCCGTGGCCTGCAAATTGCCAGGTCCGCGACAGAAGGCCGGTCCGCTCGGCTTCGAAGATCGCCGGGTCGGTGTAGTACCGCGCCTCCAGCGAATGGGTCAGGGCGATGGTCATTCCGGCTCCTCCCGGTAGATGCCAAGCTGGTGCCGGCGCTGGTGAAATTTTTCAACCCGCGCGACGATCTCGTCGCTGGCCACCGCGATGACGAAGCTCAGCAGGGTTTCCAGCAGCGCGATGGTCGATACCGAGGATGGGAAGAATTGCGGCGTGTCGACGGCCACGGTGAACCCGTGCTGTGCCTGCAGAACGATCGGGCTGGCCGGGCTGTCGGAAATGGCGATGACGGTCACGCCCTGTTCGCGCGCGATGCGCACGGCATCGACCACCTCGCTGCGGTAGGGCTTCATCGTCATGGCGATCAGCACGTCGCGCCCATCGGCCCAGGCCAGGTCATCGACCGGCGTCGACCCCGGGCGCGGAATGGCGTGGAACTGTGTCATGCCGGTCGAGGCGAGGTATGTGAAGTTGCGCGCATTGGCGTTGTTCACCCCGACGCCTAGCGTGAACACCTGCCGCGAGGCCCAGATCGCCTCGGCCGCGGCTTTCAGCGCACTTTCGGGGATGGCTGCAAAGGTTTCCTCGATATTGCGGGCGGCGGCGTCGATCATGTCGGCGTAAAGCCCGCCGATCTCGCCCGACTTGCGGATGTCTTGCAGCCAGCGCGCCCGGTCCGGAAAGCTGACGCCGCCCTTGCGGATCGCCTCGCGGAAGGGGGCACGGAAATCATCGTAGCCCTCGAACCCGACCTGCCGGGCCATGCGGACAAAGGTGTTGGGCTTCACATTCGCCGCCTCGGCGATTTCTCGCACCGTCGATACGCCCACGTCGGCCGGATTTTCCAGCACGTAGCGCGCCGCCTTCTGCGCCTCGGGGGTCAGGCGATCCCACTCTTCGGTCAAGCGGTCGAGAATGATGTTTGATACGTTTGTTTGATTCATGATTGACGATGGTACAATTGTACGTCTACCCTGTCCATCGAAAATGCGACTCTGCACACAGGAAACGCGCCATGTCCGCACCGACCCTTCCGACCCATGCCCGCGTCGTCATCGTCGGCGGCGGCGTGATGGGGGTGGGCCTTGCTTACCACCTTGCGCACGAAGGCTGGGGGGCCGACACCGTCCTGCTGGAAAAGGCCGAACTGACCAGCGGCAGCACGTGGCACGCCGCCGGGCAGATCACCCATTCGACGAGCAGTTTCAGCCTGGGCAAATGCGTGGACTACAACATCGGGCTCTATTCCGGCGGGCTAGAGGCTGAAACCGGCCAGCCGGTGACTTGGCATGGCTGCGGATCGTTCCGGCTGGCCTATACCGAGGACGAGATGGACTGGCTGCGCCACACGCTTTCGGTGGGCCGCACGCTTGGCTTCAACATCGAGCTTGTCGGGCCTGCGCGGATCGCCGAACTGCACCCGTTCTACAATCTCGACGGGGTGCTGGGCGCGCTGCACACGCCGGATGACGGGCATGTCGACCCCACCAACGTCACCATGGCCATGGCCGCCGGGGCGCGTCAGAAGGGCGTGCGCATCTTCCGCCGCTGCCGCGCCACCAACATCACCCGGCAGGGCGACGACTGGGTGGTGGACACCGAACAGGGCACGATCCGCTGCGAACACGTGGTCAACGCGGGCGGCACCTATGCCCGGCAGATGGGCGAATGGTCGGGCCTGCAATTGCCCATGACGTCGATGACGCACCATTACTTTGTCACAGATACCGTGCCCGAGTTTCGCGACCTCGACCGCGAACTGCCGGTGATCCGCGATGACAGGAAGGTGTCCGGCTACATCCGGATGGAGCAGAAAAAGGGCCTGATCGGGATCTACGAAAAGGAAAATCCCAACACCGTCTGGGTGGACCACTGCCCGTGGGAGGCCGAGAACGAGCTTTTCGATGCGGATTACGACCGCGTCATGCCCTGGCTCGAAAACGCGCTGGAACGCATGCCGATCTTTGCCGAACTGGGCATCACCCGCGATGTGCACGGCGCGATCAGCCACCCGCCTGACGGCAACCCGCTGATCGGTCCGGCCCCCGGCGTGCGCAATTACTGGTGCTGCTGCGGCACCCAGATCGGCATCGGCTGGGGGCCGGGGCTGACCCGCGAACTGGCGCGCTGGATGGTGCACGGCGCCGCCGACATCTCGATGCGCGACTACGATCCGCGCCGCTTTGGTGCCTATGCCACGAAGGACTGGCAGGTCATCAAGGCCAGGGAGGATTACTGCCTGCGCCACGAGATCCCCTTCCCGCATTTCAACCGTCTGGCCGGGCGGCCGGTGAAGCCGTCGCCGCTCTATGACCGGCTCAAGGAAAAGGGCGCGGTGTTCGAAGAGGTTTACGGCCACGAACGCCCGCGCTGGTTCGCGAAGGATGGCGTGCCGCAGCAGGATCAGTATTCGTTCCGCCGCAACGTCGTGCACGATATGGTCGCCGCCGAATGCCGGGCGGTGCGCACGGGTGTGGGGATCATGGATATTTCCGCCTTCACCAAGGTCGAGGTGACGGGCCCCGATGCCGCTGCGCTGCTGGACCGGCTGGTCGCAAACCGCCTGCCGCAAAAGGTGGGGGGCATCGCGCTTACCCACATGCTCAACCGCCGCGGCAGGATCGAACTGGAAACCACCGTGGTCAAGCTGGCCGAGGATCGCTACTACCTCGTATGTGCCGCCTTCTTTGAACAGCGGCTGCTGGACCATATCGAGCAGAACCGCGCGGGCGAGGACGCTCGGGTCATCCTGCGCTCCGACGACTGGGCGGCGCTCGCGCTCAACGGTCCGGCTGCGCGCGATGTCCTGGCGGAATGCACCGATGCCGACCTCAGCAACTCCGGGTTTCGCTGGCTTACCGCGCGGCAGATCACCGTGGCCGGAGCTTCGGTCTGGGCCTTCCGCATGTCTTATGCGGGCGAATTGGGGTGGGAGCTGCACATGCCGCGCGATCACGCCCTTGCGGTCTATGACGGGCTTTGGGCTGCCGGAAATGCGCATGGCATCGCCGACTACGGCAGCTTTGCCATGAACGCGCTGCGCATGGAAAAGGCCTTTAAGGGCGCAGGCGAACTCACCAACGAGGTCACGCTGGCAGAGGCCGACGTGATGCGTTTTGCCCGGCTCGACAAGGACTACCTGGGCGCCGCGGAAACCCGCGCCAGCGCCGGGCAGGCGCAACGCGGCGCGCTGCCCTGGATCTGCGCCTATCTCGAGATCGAACCCGATGGCAAGGTCGACGGCCACGGCGGCGAGGCGGTTCTTCTGAAGGGTTCGGTCGTCGGCTCTACCGCGTCGGTCGCCTATGGCCACAGCGTCGGCAAGATCCTCGCCTTTGCCTATCTCAAGCCGCACGCCGCCGCCCCGGGCACCACGCTTGAGGTCGTGATTCACGGCCAGCCCCGTTCGGCAAGCGTGCTCGGCGCACCGGCCTACGACCCCGAAAGCCTGCTGCCCCGGACCGACGCCGTCTACGAGCCGGCAGAATAGCAGCGGCACCCACCAACGGTCCGAGCGCACCGCAGACACCAAACGGAGCCCGCCCATGACCTTGCCCAAGACGATGCGTGCCATGGTGACCATGGGACATGGGGATCTGGACCGGATGGTGCTGCACACCGATTGGCCGCGCCCCGATCCGGGTAAGGGCGAGGTGCTGATCCGCGCCGGTGCCTGCGGGCCGCGCAACGCGGACGGCTACCTGCAGATGACAGACGCGCCCGTGCTGGGCGTGCACCCGGACGAGAACATGCAGGGCGCTCCGGCGGTGGCGGCTTACCCATGAAAATCACCCGCCTGTCGCTCTGGCACGTGCCGCTGACCAGCCACACCGCCTATTACATGGCCGATGGCAAGACCTGCGATACGGTGGAAAGCGTGGTCATCGCGGTCGAAACCGACGCCGGCCTGACCGGCTGGGGCGAGGTTTGCCCGATCCCGCATTACCTGCCCGCCTATGCCCGCGGCGTTGCCCCCGCACTGACCGAACTTGCGCCGGTCATCCTGGGCGGCGATCCGCTGGGGGTCGAGTCGCTGATGGCAAAGGCCGATGCCTGGCTGCCCGGTCATGCCTTCGCCAAGTCGGCGCTCGACATCGCGCTGTGGGACATCACCGGCAAGGCGGCAGACCTGCCGCTTTACACGCTCATGGGGGGCCGACAGGCGGCGGACCTGCCGCTTTATCATTCGATCACCTGCGTGGCCCCGGACGAAATGGCGCGCATCGCCCGCGACGCCCGGGCCAGCGGCATCACCCAGTTTCAGGCCAAGCTGGGCGCGTCGGGCGATTGGCGAACCGATGTCGAACGCCTCGTCAAGGTGCGCGAGGCGGTGGGCCCCGGCCCGCTGGTCTACGGCGACTGGAATTGCGGCGCGACGACCCTTTGGGCCACGCGTGTGGGACGGGCCGTGGCGGGTTTCGACGTGATGCTGGAACAGCCCTGCGCCACGCTCGCCGAATGCGCGCAGGTGCGCGCGGCGACGGACCTGCCGATGAAGCTTGACGAGTTGGTGCATGACACTGACACGCTCTTGCAGGCGCATAAGCTGGGAATCATGGATGCCGTCGCGCTGAAACTGTCGAAATTCGGCGGGCTCTCGGCGTTGCGCCGGGCGCGGGATCTGTGCTTGCATCTGGGGGCGAAGATGTGCGTCGAATGCACCTGGGGCTCTGACATCGTGACCGCCGCCGCTCTGCACCTTGGTGCTGCGACCCGTCCGGCGCGTCTGCTGAACGTCTGCGATCTCTCTGGCTATGTCGCCCCCCGCGTTGCGCCCGACGGCCCGGTGCGCCGACAGGGCCGGATCGCCCCGCCCGACGGGCCGGGCCTGGGCATCGCCCCCGACCGTGACCTGCTGGGTCCCCCTGATCTGATACTGGATTGAACCGATGAACAGACACCACAGCCAAGCCGACTGGACCGACCGCGCCCGCGCCGTACTGCCCGGCGGCGGTTTCGGCAATTTCGACCCCGGAATCGTGATCAGCGAAGGGCGCGGCGCGCGGGTCTGGAACGAGGACGGCCGCGAATATGTCGACTACCTGATCGGGTCCGGCCCGATGCTGCTGGGCCACGGCCATCCCGAGGTGCTGGAGGCCGTGTTGGAACAGCTTCCCAGAGGCCAGACCTTCTTTGCCAACAACGCGCTGGGCATCGAACTGGCCGAGGAGATCTGTCGCGCCGTCCCCTGTGCCGAACAGCTGCGCTATGTCTCGTCAGGCGGTGAGGCGGACATGTACGCCATGCGCCTGGCGCGTGCCTTTACCGGGCGCGACAGGATCGTGAAGTTCGAAGGCGGCTATCACGGCATGTCCGCCGAGGCGCAGATGAGCCTGGCCCCCGCGCGCCGCGAGAACTTTCCGCAGGCCGTTCCCGACAGCGCGGGCATCCCCCGCAGCGTGGCCGACGAAATGTTGATCGCGCCCTTCAACGACGCCGATTACATCCGCTCGCTTCTGGCCGAATACGACGGCCAGATCGCAGGCCTGATCGTGGAGCCGCTGCAACGCATCATCCCGCCCCAGCCGGGGTTCCTGCAGATGCTGCGCGCCGAATGCGACCGCTACGGCATCGTGCTGATCTTCGACGAGGTGGTGACCGGTTTTCGCTTTGCCTATGGCGGTGCCCAGGAACACTACGGGGTTACGCCGGACCTCTGCACGCTGGGCAAGGTGATCGGCGGCGGCTTTCCTCTTGCCGCGACGGTGGGCCGGGCCGATATCATGGCGCATTTCGACAAGGCCGCGGTTGGCGAAGACCGGTGGCTCATGCAGATGGGGACGCTTTCGGGCAATCCGGTTGCGGCGGCGGCGGGGCTCAAGAGCCTCGAAATCCTGCGCCGCGACGGGCAATATCCGCGGCTGCGCGCATTGGGCGACAGGGTGGCGGGACTGATCGGCGCCGCGCTGGATCCCACAGGCATTCCGTACCGCATCGTGGGTGACGCGACGCTGTTCGAGGTCGTGTTCACCGCGCAGGATCCGCGCGACTACAGGGCCGTGCAGGTGGGCGACGCCGGGCGGGCCAAGGTCTGGAACGATACATTGCGGCGGCACGGCGTTTTCAAGTCACCGGGAAAAACCTACCCCAGCCTTGCCCTGACCGAGGAGGATCTTGCCCTGACGGACGCGGCGGTCAAAGCAGCCGCCGCCGCGCTGGCAGAGATGGGCTGAGCCACGAGCCAAAGGACCGCTCTCAAGACCACGCTTTTTGTCAGGGCGGCGGCGCTCTTCGTTCGCTTAGGGGCGGTGGCCTCGAAAGCGGCACGAAAATAAGGGCGTTTCGCATTTGTCGTGACAGGTCAGGTGCGCTACGCTGACTCAAGGTCTGCTCGCTGGCAGACCGTCCGGGGTTGGGAGCATGCGATGACCGTGCGATCAGAAGTGTCACAGGCTACGCCGCTGGCCGAGGTGCCGCGCGCGCCTGCGTTCATCGTGACGCTCTATGGCGACGTGGTCGAACCGCGGGGCGGTGTGCTTTGGATCGGCACGGTGATCGAGTGCTGTGCCAGACACGGGTTGAACGAGACGCTTGTCCGCACGGCGGTGTCGCGGCTTGTGGCGTCGGGGAACCTTGAAGGGGTGCGGATCGGGCGCAAGAGCTATTACCGCCTGTCGGAGCGCGCCCGGGCCGAGTTTCGCGAGGCCGCGCGCCTGCTGTTTCAACCGCCGCCTGCCACCGAAGACTGGCTGTTCTGCCTGACCGAGGTCGCGCGGGAGCAGGAGCTTCCCGCCGCCTGGATCCGCCTGTCACCGACCGTTGCGCTCGCCCCGAACCGGGAGGATCTGGCGCCGATGGAGGGCGTGATCATGCGGGCGAAACAGCTTGAGGGATACGGCGATTTACGATCGCTCGCGCGGGAAAAGTGGCGCCTTGACGAGGTTGCCAGTGCCTATGCCGCGTTTCTGGACCGTCACCGCGGGTTGCCAGCGCGCATCGCGACTGATTCGACCCTGTTGGCAGAAGAGGCGCTCGCCCTGCGGCTGCGTCTGGTGCATGATTACCGCCACGCGGCGCTTGCCGATCCACGATTGCCACGTGCCGCCTGTCCGGCGGATTGGCCCGCAGACCGGGCGCGGCGGCTGTTCGTGACCGGCTACCTTGGCCTCTCCGGTCTGGCAGACAGCTATGTGGGCGACCATTTTCTCAATGACGACGGGCCTTTGCCTGCCGCCAACCCCGAGACGCAGCGGCGCTTGTTCCGACTGGAGCGGGAGGCGGCGGATTGGGGGCCTGACGGCCTGACCGATGAAACATTACAGTGATGCCTAAGTTTCCATTTAACATGTGCTGCATTGCGTGGTAATACCCTGACCGAACGGTCGATCTTTGCGGGTCGCCGGCCAGAGACTGAGGGAGACGACACGGATGGCCGAAGCCTTCATTTGTGACGCGGTGCGAACGCCGATCGGTCGCTACGGCGGCGCGCTTTCGGGCGTGCGGGCAGACGACCTGGCTGCCGCCCCACTGGCCGCGCTGGCGACACGCAACGGCGCGGTCGACTGGGAAAGCACGGATGATATCATCCTTGGCTGCGCCAACCAGGCGGGCGAGGACAACCGCAACGTCGCACGCATGGCCGGGCTGCTGGCGGGTTTGCCGGTCGCGGTGCCCGGCACCACGGTCAATCGGCTGTGCGGGTCGGGCATGGATGCGATCGGTCTTGCCGCGCGCACGATCCGCGCGGGGGACGGCGAGCTTCTGCTTGCCGGTGGGGTGGAAAGCATGAGCCGCGCGCCCTTCGTCGTCGCAAAGGCGATGCAGGCCTTTTCGCGCAATGCCGAAATGTATGACACGACGATCGGCTGGCGGTTCAAGAACCCGAAGCTGGACAAGGCCTTTGGCACCCATTCGATGCCCGAAACCGCCGACAACGTGGCCGAGGACTACGGCATCAGCCGCGCCGATCAGGATGCCTTTGCCGCGCGGTCTCAGGAACGGTGGGAGGCGGCGCAAAAGGCGGGCATCTTCGCCGAAGAGATCGTCCCCGTGACGATCCCGCAACGCAAGGGGGATCCGAAGGTCGTCGACACCGACGAACATCCCCGCCCGGGCACCACCGCCGAAGACCTTGCCCGCCTGCGCGGCGTCAACGGCCCTGACCTGACGGTCACGGCGGGCAACGCGTCGGGCGTGAACGACGGGGCCGCGGCGGCGATCGTCGCATCCGAGGCGGCGGCGCAGAAGAACGGCCTGACCCCGCAGGCCCGCATCGTCGCCATGGCGGCGGCGGGGGTCGCGCCCCGGATCATGGGTATCGGCCCGGTGCCGGCCATGCGCAAGGTGCTCGACCGCGCGGGACTGATGCTGGATCAGATGGACGTTATCGAGTTGAACGAAGCCTTCGCAGCGCAAGGCCTGGCCGTGCTGCGCGAACTGGGGCTGCCCGACGACGCGCCGCACGTGAACGCCAATGGTGGCGCCATCGCCTTGGGCCACCCGCTGGGCATGTCGGGCGCACGACTTGTGCTGACTGCGACGCGGCAATTGCATCGCTCCGGCGGGCGCTATGCGCTCTGCACGATGTGTGTGGGCGTAGGGCAGGGGATCGCCATGATTCTGGAACGGACCTAGATTACCTTCGGGAGGAAAGATCATGTATGCACAGATGGTGAAATCGGACGGCATGAAATCTCTTGAAGAGATGAGCCCCGAGGAACGCGCCTTTCAGGAGCGGGTCGACCGGAACGAGAAGATCGAGCCGAAGGAATGGATGCCCGAGGGCTATCGCAAGACACTGATCCGCCAGATCGGCCAGCACGCCCATTCCGAAATCGTCGGCCAGTTGCCCGAGGGCAACTGGATCACCCGCGCCCCCACGCTGGAGCGCAAGGCGATCCTGCTGGCAAAGGTGCAGGACGAGGCGGGCCACGGGCTCTATCTCTATTCCGCCGCCGAAACGCTGGGTGTCACCCGCGATCAGCTGACCGAAAAGCTGCTGTCGGGCGAAATGAAATATTCGTCGATCTTCAATTACCCGACCCTGACATGGGCAGACATGGGCGCGGTCGGCTGGCTGGTCGACGGGGCGGCGATCATGAACCAAGTGCCGTTGCAGCGCACCTCCTACGGGCCTTACGCCCGCGCGATGGTCCGGATCTGCAAAGAGGAAAGCTTTCACCAGCGGCAGGGCTATGCGGTGATGATGAAGATGGCGAACGGCACGCCCGAGCAGAAGGAAATGGCGCAGGACGCACTCAACCGTTTCTGGTTCCCCGCGCTGATGATGTTCGGGCCATCCGACAAGGACTCGGTGCATTCCGCGCAGTCGATGGCGTGGAAGATCAAGATGAACACCAATGACGAACTGCGTCAGAAATTCGTCGACGAAACCGTGCCGCAGGCCGAATACCTTGGCCTGACTGTCCCGGACGAGACCCTGACCTGGAACGAGGAGAAGGGCGGATATGATTTTGCCGAGCCGGACTGGTCCGAGTTCTTCGAAGTGATCAAGGGCAACGGCCCCTGCAACGAAGAGCGCCTGGCCGCGCGCCAGAAAGCCTGGGACGACGGCGCGTGGTTCCGCGATGGGCTGACCGCCTATGCCGACAAGGCCGCCGCGCGCCGCGCCAATGGGGCGATGGCCGCCGAGTGATCGGACGCTTAGGGAGGAGATGACATGAGCAAAAAAGAATGGCCGCTGTGGGAGATCTTCATCCGGGGCCAGCACGGGCTGAACCACAGGCATGTCGGATCGCTGCACGCGCCGGATGCCGAAATGGCGATCCGCAACGCGCGCGACGTCTATACCCGCCGCAAGGAAGGGGTGTCGATCTGGGTCGTGCCGAGCGCGCAGATCACGGCGTCGAGCCCCTCGGAGAAAGGGCCGATGTACGACCCGGCCGAGAGCAAGGTGTATCGTCACCCGACCTTCTACGACATTCCCGACGAAGTGGGGCACATGTGATGCCGTCGCTTCCCGACGCCGCAACTCCCGATGCCGAAGCGCTCGCTCAAGAGGCCGCCGCCCATCAGACCCATGACCCGCATGTCGCGGATGTCGACCTGCAACCGGCCTTCTTCGACTGGCTTTGCCGGTTGGGGGACAATGCCCTGATCCTTGGTCACCGCATCTCGGAATGGTGCGGGCACGGTCCCGCGCTGGAGGAGGACATCGCGCTGGCCAACACCGCGCTGGACCTGATCGGGCACACGCAGATGTGGCTGGGTCTGGCGGCCGAGGTCGAGGGAGCGGGGCGCAGCGCCGATGATCTGGCGTACCTGCGCGACACGCTGAAGTTCCGCAATCTCAAGCTGGTCGAACTGCCCAATGGCGACATGGCCGTGACCCTGATGCGCGAATTCCTGTTCGATGTCTTCCATTTCGAGCTGCTGACGGCGCTTAGAGATTCCTCAAGTCCGCGCGTGGCCGAGATCGCCGCCAAGGCGCTGAAGGAGGTGTCTTATCATCTTGAGCGCTCGTCCGACCTCGTGGTTCGGCTGGGTGACGGCACCGAAGAGAGCCACACCCGCATGCAGGCGGCGCTGGATCGGCTTTGGCCCTACACGGGCGAGATGTTCGCGGCGGATGCGGTCGACGACGCGGTGGCCGGGGCCGGGATTGCACCCGCGCTGTCTGACCTTCTGCCGCGCTGGCGGCAGACCGTCGATGAGGTGCTGGCAGAGGCGACATTGAACAAGCCCGAGCAGCGTTTCGACGCGCAGAAAGGCGGCAAGCAGGGGCGGCACACCGAACATCTGGGCTATATCCTGGCGGAAATGCAGTTTCTGCAGCGCGCTTATCCGGGCGCGAGCTGGTAGATCCGATGACGCAGGTCCTGCCATCAACGCAAGAGGTCTGGGATTGGCTCGCCGAGGTGCCGGACCCCGAAATTCCCGTGGTGTCGGTCACCGATCTGGGCATCGTGCGCGAGGTCCGGTGGGATGGGGGGACGCTGGTCGTGGCGGTCACGCCGACCTATTCCGGCTGCCCCGCCACCGCCGTGATCGACCTGATGATCGAAACTCACCTGCGTGAAAAGGGCATCGGCGCCTTGCGGCTTGAACGCCGCCTGTCGCCGCCCTGGACGACCGATTGGGTGACGGAGGCGGGCCGCGACAAGCTACGCGCCTATGGCATCGCGCCGCCGGTGGATGGCACTGCGTCCGACGGGATGACGGCGGGTCGTGCGGCGCGGTTGTCGGGCCGGTCGAACCTGGTGATCGCCTGCCCGCGCTGCGGATCGAACCAGACCGAGCGGGTAAGCCAGTACGGCTCGACCCCGTGCAAGGCCAGCTATCGTTGTCGCGACTGCCTGGAACCCTTCGATTATTTCAAGTGCCACTAGGCGTTTCGGTGCCCCGGCGGGGCGCTGCCCCAGATGCGTCCATGTCCAGACATCAGGAGGACTGACATGCCCCGTTTCCACCCGCTCGAAGTGACCGAAGTGCGCCGCGATACCCGCGACGCGGTGGTGGTCACGCTCAGGCCGCGTGACGAAGAAGCGGCGCAGTTCGACTTCACCCAAGGTCAGTACCTGACCTTTCGCCGCGACTTCGACGGGGAAGAACTGCGCCGGTCCTATTCGATCTGCGCCGGCGTGGGCGAGGGATGCCTGAAGGTCGGGATCAAGCGGGTCGAGGGTGGGGCCTTTTCGACCTGGGCCAATGAAGAGCTGAAAGCCGGCGACACTCTGGACGCGATGGTGCCGCAGGGCCGGTTCTTCACTCAGATCGACCCCGACAGCGCCAGAACCTATCTCGGCTTTGCCGGCGGCTCGGGCATCACACCGCTGCTGTCGATCATCAAGACCACGCTGGCGCGGGAACCCGACGCCACCTTTACGCTGGTCTACGCCAACCGGCAGGTCAGTTCGATCATGTTCCGCGAAGAGCTGGAGGATCTCAAGAACACCTACCTCGGGCGGTTTTCGGTGATCCACATTCTTGGCAGCGAAGGGCAGGAGATCGACCTGTTCACCGGCCGCATCGACGCCGAGAAGATGGAGATGCTGTTCCGACTCTGGATCGACGCGGAAAGCGTCGACACCGCGTTCATCTGCGGACCCGAGCCGATGATGCTGACCATCGCCGAAAGCCTGCGCCAGGCGGGGCTGAGCGACGCGCAGATCAAGTTCGAGCTTTTCGCCTCGTCCCAGCCGGGCCGCGTGAAGAAACGCGTGATCTCGAAACAGGCGGCGACTGCGGGCAATACCTGCGAGGTGTCGGTGACGCTCGACGGGGCGACGCGCAACTTCCGCATGCCCAAGGATGGCACTGCGGTGCTGGACGCCGCGCTGGGTCACAACCTGGACGCGCCATATTCCTGCAAGGCGGGTGTCTGTTCCACCTGCCGCGCCAAAGTGCTGGAAGGCGAGGTGGAGATGGAGATCAACCACGCGCTCGAGGATTACGAGGTGCGGGCGGGCTATGTGCTGTCGTGCCAGTGCGTCCCGCTTTCTGACAGGGTGGTGCTGAGCTATGACGAATGATTTCGACACCATGACCTTTGCCGATTACCTCGCGCAGGGGGGCAAGCTGACCTCGCCCGAAAACGTGCCGCCGCGCTACCGCGGTGAGCTTTTGCGGCTGATGTCCTCCTTTGTCGACAGCCAGCTGGCCGCTTCGGCGGGGTTCGCCGCCGCGATCAACTGGGCGCCGGGCATCAAGTCGCGCATTGCCGCCAGCCGCATCACACTGGAAAAAGCCGACCACGCCGAGCGGGTGCTGGACCTGATGGAGGGATTCGGCACGGACAAGACCCTTTACGACCGCGCGCATGACTGGTCGGCGCGCGAACCCCGCGACAGCACGCTCGAGGCCAGGCGCCACGGCGGGGACATGCGCCTGTCGGTCTTTCACTATCCGCTGACCGGCTGGACCGATGCGGTTGTGATGAACGTGCTGATGGGGCAGGCGACGCAGCATGCGCTGGGTGAGTTGACCCAGTGTTCCTACCAGCCGCTCGCGGACGTGCTGCGTGGCCTGCTGCCGCGCGAACGGCGGCACATGGAACTGGGGCTGGAAGGGCTGGAACGGATCGGCGCGCCCGACGCGGCGAAGGCGTCGGTCGCCTACTGGATGCCGCGCGTGGCCGAAACCTTTGGTCCGGCCCAGTCCGACCGGTTTGAACGGCTCAAGGCGATGGGCCTGCGCCGCACCGACAATGAAACCCTGCGCAGCGCGTGGCGCGCCGAGGCGGAACAGACGCTCTCTGCGCTTGGTCTGAACTGAACGGAAAGGGACGAGCAGATGCTGGATACCGGACGCACCGCGCGCCGCCTCGAAAGCTATGTGCACGGAGCCTGGCGCGCTGGCGAAGGCGCGGGCAAGCCGCTGGCCAATGCCGCGACAGGCGAAGTTCATGCCTATATCGGCTCCGAGGGGCTGGATTTTGCGGGCGCACTGGTCTGGGGGCGCGAAGTGGGCGGCGCGGCCCTGCGCGCGCATACGGTCCATGAACGTGCGCTGATGCTGAAATCCATCGGTCTCAAGCTGTTGGAGATGAAGGACGCGTTCCACGCCGAAAGCCTGTCCACCGGGGCCACGCCCAAGGACGCTTGGCCCGATATCGATGGTGGGATCGGCACGCTGCTGACCTTCGCGTCGATGGCGCGGCGCGAATTGCCGAACGCCAAGGTTATTCCAGAAGGCGCGGTCGAGCCTTTGTCGAAGGATGGCAGCTTCGTCGGCCAGCACATCCTCGTGCCGATGCGGGGCATCGCGATCCACATCAACGCCTTCAACTTCCCGGTCTGGGGGATGCTGGAGAAGATCGCGCCGGCGCTGATCGCCGGGATGCCGTGCCTGGTAAAGCCCGCGTCCTCGACCGCCTATCTGACCGAGCTGGTGGTGCGGCGCATTCTAGACATGGGCATCCTGCCCGACGGCGCGCTGCAGCTTGTCTGCGGCGGGGTGGGCGACATGCTCGACCATGTCACAGGGCAGGATGTTGTCACTTTTACCGGCTCCGCTGCGACAGGCCGCAAGCTGAAATCGCAACCCGCGATCGTCGAAAACGCCGTCCGCTTCACGATGGAGGCGGACAGCCTGAACGCCGCCATCCTCGGTCCCGATGCGGGACCCGATACACCGGAATTCGATCTTTTCGTGCGTGAAGTGCATCGCGAGATGACCGCCAAGGCCGGGCAGAAATGCACGGCGATCCGGCGTGTCATCGTCCCGAAAGCGCTGGAGGGTGACGTCATCGCAGCGCTGTCGGAACGGCTGGCGAAAACCCCGGCGGGCCTGCCCGATGCAAAGGACACGCGGCTGGGCGCGCTGGCGTCCCTCGGTGACCGCGACGGTGTGCGCGAGAAGATCGCCGAGATTGCCCGCGAGGCCGAAATCGTCTTTGGCGATCCCAACACGGTCGACGTCCTTTCCGGCGACGCTGAAAGGGGCGCGTTCCTGAACCCGGTTCTGCTGCGCTGCGCCGCCCCGATGACCGCTTGCGCCCCGCACGAGGTCGAGGCCTTCGGCCCGGTCGCCACGGTCATGGGCTACGACGGATTGGAAGAGGCGATCACCCTGGCGATGAAAGGCAAGGGGTCGCTTGTCTCCTCGGTCTTCACCAACGACAATGCTGTCGCGGCAGAGCTGGTTCTGGGCATCGCGCCCTTCCACGGGCGCGTGATGCTGGGCAACCGCGACAGCGCGAAAAGCTCTACCGGCCATGGCGCGCCTCTTGCACCGCTGGTGCACGGCGGACCGGGCCGCGCGGGCGGTGGCGAGGAGATGGGCGGCATGCGCGGGGTCAAGCACTTCATGATGCGCACCGCCGTGCAGGGGACGCCTCGGCTTTTGTCGGCGGTGACAGGCAACTGGGTGTCCGGCGCGCCGGCAGAACAGGGCACGCATCCCTTCCGCAAATCGCTGGCAGAGCTGCGCATCGGCGACCAACTGACCACCGATGCCCGTGTGGTCAGCCAGGAGGACGTGGAGCATTTCGCAGAGTTCACCGGCGACACCTTCTATGCCCACATGGACAGCGACGCCGCCAAGGCGAACCCGTTCTTCGAGGATCGCGTGGTGCATGGCTACCTCATCGCGTCCTTCGCGGCGGGTCTGTTCGTACAACCCGATCCCGGTCCGGTGCTGGCGAATTACGGCGTCGACAACCTGCGCTTCCTCACGCCGGTCTATTTCGGCGACAGTCTTCAGGTGCAACTGACCTGCAAAGAGATCAATCCACGCGAAGGCACGGTCTACGGCGAAGTGCGCTGGGATTGCCGCGTCACCAACCAGCACGACGAGGTCGTCGCGCAGTACGACGTGCTGACGATGGTCGCCAAAAGCTGGCCGTTGCCGGAAGAGGCGTAGCTACGGCTTCGCGGTTCCGGGATGCGCGCGGCCGCTATCTCAGGCCCGTGATCCCGTCGAGGAGCAGCGTCGTCGCCAGGCGGGCATAGTCGTCGCGGCTGATCTTTCCGCCGTCGCGGAACCACATGTAGACCCAATTCATCATCCCGAAAAGCGACATCGTCACCGGCATCAGCAGCGGCCGTTCGGGGCTGTTGAGGTGCGGGTGCAAGCGGGCGATGACGTCAGAGAAATGCTTCACGATGCGGCGCTCGATCTGGGTGATCTCGGCCTTCTGGTCGTCCGACAGGGCCGGACCGGCATTCAGCTGCACCTTGTGCTGATCGTCGGCGCCCTTGTAGGCCTCCAGCACGGTCATCACCAGCCGTTCAAGCTGCTCGCGCGGCGGCAGCGCCGCGTCCCTGGCGTCTTCCAGTCCGGTGTCCACCTCTTCGAGATGGGTCTTGATGATCGCGAAGATCAGCGCGCCCTTTGACGGATAGTAGTGGTAGAGCAGCGATTTCGACACGCCGGCCTCTGACGCGATCTGCGACATGGAGGCTTTTTCCATGCCCTGCGTCGCGAAGACATTCGCGGCGGTCAGAAGCAGGCTGTGCTGCTTTTCCTCAAAGTCGCTGGCGCGCGTTCTGGCCATGGATACCTTCGTTTCTTGCTTGTCCGGCGGCTGGACGGTTGCTGCCCGCGTGGCTACCGGACCTGATGTTCCCACCCGGATGACCGCTCAGACGCGGCGGTTGTCCACCACGCGCTTGGCCTTGCCTTCGGACCGTGCAACGCCTTCGGGATCGTGCACCTTGATGCGGGTCGATACGCCGACCACCGACTTGATGTGATGCGACAGTTCCTTGGCCGAGGCGGCGCGGGCATCGGTGTCGGCCCGGGCCGGGGTGCATTCCACATGCACCGTCATGACGTCCAGCCGATCCTCGCGCGTCAGTTCGATCTGGAAATGCGGGGCGAGGCCGTCGCACTTGAGGATCTGTTCCTCGATCTGGGTGGGAAAAACGTTGACGCCGCGCAGAATGATCATGTCGTCGCTGCGGCCGGTGATCTTTTCGATGCGCCGCATCGACCGCGCGGTACCGGGCAGGATGCGGGTCAGGTCGCGGGTGCGGTAGCGCACCATGGGCAGGCCTTCCTTGGTGAGCGTCGTGAACACGAGTTCGCCCATCTCGCCATCGGGCAGCACGTCGCCGGTCGTCGGGTCGATGATTTCGGGATAGAAGTGATCCTCCCAGACGTGCAGGCCGTCCTTCGTCTCCACACATTCCTGCGCCACGCCAGGGCCCATCACTTCCGACAGGCCATAGATATCGACCGCGTGCATGTCGAAGGCCGCTTCGATCTCTGCGCGCATGGCGTTGGTCCAGGGCTCCGCCCCGAAGATCCCGACACGCAGTGAGCTTTGCTGCGGATCAATGCCCTTGCGGCGAAACTCATCGAGGATCGAAAGCATGTAGGACGGCGTGACCATGATGATCTGTGGCCCGAAATCCTGGATCAGCGTGACCTGCCGTTCGGTCATCCCGCCCGAGATCGGGACCACGGTGCAACCGAGGCGTTCCGCGCCGTAATGCGCCCCCAGCCCGCCGGTGAAAAGGCCATAGCCGTAAGCCACGTGGCAGATGTCGCCCTTGCGCCCGCCCGCGGCGCGGATCGACCGCGCCACGCAATCGGCCCAGTTGTCGACGTCCGTTTGGGTATAGCCGACAACCGTGGGCTTGCCGGTCGTCCCGGAAGAGGCGTGCACGCGCACCAGTTCCTCGCGCGGGACGGTGAACATGCCGAAGGGGTAGGTGTCGCGCAGATCCTGCTTGAGCGTGAAGGGAAATTTGGCGAGGTCCGCGAGCGTCTTGAAATCGTCGGGATGCGCGCCGTGCGCGTCGAATTGCGTGCGATAGAAGGGGGAGTTGTCGTAGGCGTGGCGCAGCGACCAGGCCATGCGCTTTTCCTGAAGCGCGGAAATCTCGTCCCGGCTGGCAATCTCGATCGGGTCGAGCGAGCCCTTCGTGGGCGTCAGGTCTGTCATGGGTTCCTCCCTTCATGATCAGATGTCCGGGCGGTCCCGGACAGCATGGGCGTGCCAAGCGACCGCGAATGGCCGCGGAATTCGGCGATGACGGTCCCGTCCTCCCGGGTGACCGTCACATCGTAGATGCCCGACCGGCCTTTGCGCGACACCTCGCGCGCGGTGGCGGTCAGGCTGTCCCCCAGCGTGCCGGGGGTGATGTAGGTGACCGAACAATGCTGCGCGACGGTGACGGCGTTGTAGGTGTTGCAGGCAAAGGCAAAGGCGCTGTCGGCCAGCGTGAAAAGATAGCCGCCATGCGCGTTGCCGTGTCCGTTGGTCATGTCCGACGTCAGCTCCATCCCCAGCGTCGCCTCGCCGGGGGCGATGTGCCTCAGCGTCATGCCCAGCCGTTGCGAGGCGCTGTCGGAGGTCCACATTTCGTTGGCGCAGGCCTCGGCCAGGTCTTGCGGGCTCATATCGTTGGTGCCGGTCATGGCTTATGTCCCCCTAACGATGGATGGTCGTTTCTCAGGAGCGGTCCATCCGCCCTTGGCGCATCCGGCCGGTTCAGCGTCAGGTCTTGAGCGTCCGACCAAAGGGCCGAAGGTACGGTCTGCGGTGTCGTCATGTCATTCTCCCGACGCTCCTCCAGGCGCCTCCGAGATTACTTGTTGCATAAACCGACCGGACGGTCAATGATACTGAATATGCTTGGGGAGCCACCATGACAGATCCGATCACCTGCCAAGGGACCTTGCGGAAGCGCCGTGCAGACTGCCATCCGGGCAGCGGTGGCACCGATCGTGTTGTGCGTCTTGCCAGGGTCCTGCGGGTCGCGCAGACTCGCGGTGGCACGCGCAGGATCGTCAAGCCGCACAATCGAAGAGACTACTTGGGAGTCCGAACATGACACCTCTGACCCTGCGCCATGACGGCGACATCGCCGTCGTCACTCTGGACAACCCGCCCGTCAACGCTTTGTCCGCCGAGGTGCGCAAGGGGCTGTGGGATCTGGTGGCGCAACTGGATGCCGACGCATCCGTCCGCGCCGTGGTGCTGATCTGCGCGGGGCGCACGTTCATCGCGGGCGCCGACGTGCGCGAGTTCGGCAAACCATTGGTCGAGCCGCACCTGCCCGACGTGGTCGCCCGGATCGAGGCGGCGCAAAAGCCCTGGGTCGCGGCCATTCACGGCACGGCGCTGGGCGGCGGGCTGGAGATCGCCATGGGCTGCCGCTTCCGCGTGGCGCTGGGCAGCGCCAAGGTCGGCCTGCCCGAGGTCAATCTGGGCCTCATCCCCGGCGCGTCGGGCACCGTGCGCACACCCCGACTGGCGGGGGTGGCGGCGGCTGTCGATCTGGCGACCGGCGGCAAACCCATCTCGGCCTCGACGGCGCTGGATGCGGGGCTGGTGGATCTGGTCGTCGGCGTCGACCTCGAATCCGCGGCCATCGGCTTTGCCCGAGAGGCGCTCGGGTCGGACCTGCCAGAGCGTGTGTCCGATCGTTCGCTGGAACCGATGCCCGACACGTTCTGGCAGGCGGCGCGCAAGAGCGCGGCTAAGGCCGGCTATCAGGCGCCGCTGCGCGCGCTCGACAGCATCCGTTTCGCGACCGAGAACACCTTTGACGCGGCGATGGCTTACGAACGGGACACCTTCATCGAGTTGCGCGATTCGGACGAGGCAGCCGCGCTGCGCCACGTCTTTTTCGCCGAACGCGCCGCGCCGAAGCCCGCGCCCCTCAGGGACATCCCGCCCCGCGACGTCAGGACCGTCGGGGTGATCGGCGGCGGAACCATGGGAGCCAGCATCGCCGCCGCCTGTCGCGAGGCCGGTTTGCAGGTCGTCGTGATCGAACGCGACCGGGATGCCGTGGAACGCGGTCTAGAGGCCGTCGGCAGGATTTTCGACGGCGCGGTGAAACGCGGAAAGTTGACCACCGACGCCAGGACCGACCGCATGTCAGGTGTGCGCGGCAGCACCGACTATGGCGACCTTGCCAGGGCCGATCTGGTGATCGAGGCGGTGTTCGAGGACCTCGAGGTCAAGCGCGCGGTCTTTGCCGAGCTGGGCCGGGTCTGCCGCGCCGATGCGGTGCTGGCGACCAACACCTCGTACATCGATCCCCGCGCGATTGCCGAGGGGCTGCCCAACCCCGACCGATTCATCGGTCTGCATTTCTTCAGCCCGGCCCACATCATGAAGCTGCTGGAAATCGTGCCCACCCCCGATACCGCGCCGGACGTGCTGGCCACCGGATTTGCCCTTGCCCGCGCGTTGAACAAGATCCCGGTGCAGGCCGGCATCTGCGAAGGGTTCATCGGCAATCGCATCCTCAAACGCTACCGCGCCGAGGCAGAGGACCTGGTGACAAAAGGAGTGGCGATTGCCGAGGTCGACGCCGCGATGCGCGACTACGGGTTCCGGATGGGACCGTTCGAGGCGCAGGATCTGGGCGGGCTCGACATCGCCTTTCTGCAGCGCGAAGGCGCACGCGCCGCTGGCGAGGATGTGCCCGAGACCCTGGCCGACATCCTTGTCCGGGCCGGGCGCAAGGGGCAGAAGACCGGCGGCGGCTGGTACGACTATGCGGAGGGCGACGGGACACCACACCCGTCGGACCGCGTGGCGAAGCTGCTTGCGCAATGTATTACCGCTGCCGCACCCGGGGCGATGGCCCGCAAAGACATCGCGCGCCATCTGGTCGGCACCATGGCAGCGGAAGGGCAGGCGATCCTGTCCGAAGGCATCGCGCAAAAGCCCGAAGACATCGATCTGGTCGAAATCCACGGCTACGGTTTCCCGCGCTGGAAGGGTGGCCCGATGTTCTCCTCAAGGACCAGCGGTACGGATGAGTAACGCGGATCGGACGCGCGGAGGGCGTTTGCCTGTCTTGGTCAAAAGGTGGGGATCAAGGTCAGACCTCCGGGAAGACCTCGCCGGTTTCGGGATGGCCCGGCCTTCCTTTCAGATACGGCGGTTCGGGGCTTGCGCCAAGACGCGGGCGACGGCGCGCTCCGTGCTGGCCAGCGCGCTTTCCACATAGCCGCCGGACAGGAAGTCGCCGCAGACCTCCAAGCCGTCACGCCTGTCCATCGCGGCAAGGAATTGCTGCGCGCGTTCGGAATGGCCGGGCAGGCATTGCGGCACGGCCTGCGCGTGCCGCGTGACGTCGCTGCTGTCGACCCTATCGGCAAGCTTGGGAAAGAAGGACGAAAGCTCTGCGATGACGCGGCGCACGAGGTCGGGGTCCGTCGTCGCGGCGACATCGCCCGCTTTGGGCCAGCAGATCCAGGCTTGCAGCGCCGACCGGCGGCTGGGGACCATGGCGGGGGATTTCCGCGCGGCGTCGACGCAAAAGCTCACCAGCCGCGCCGGGTCATGTGGAAAGACGAAGGACCAGCACCGCCCCTTCAGGGGCCGGTCGAGAAACAGCGTCACGATCACCCCGGGCGGATGCGGAATGTCGCGCAGAAACGCCTGTTCCGACGTCCAGTCCCGCGGGAGGAGCTCGGCCAATGCCTGCGGCGGGACGGCGGCCACAACGGCAGAGGCGCGCAGGACACGCCCGTCGGTGAGCACGACACCCGTGACCGGCCCGTCCTCGCTACCTTTGCACAGCAGCCCCTGCGCCCGGGTCGCATAGGACACGTCCAACCGGCCGGCGAGCGCCGTGTGCACCGCCGCCATCCCGTCGTCGAGCACGAGGTAGTCGGTCATCAGGATGATCCGCATCAGCCGGACCAGATGCAGGTAGGAGATGTCGAACCCCGGCTGGCCTTCGGGTTCGACCAGGGCCCCGACAGAGATCAGCGCCCGCAGGGTGTAGGCCCGTTCGACCGGATCGGTGACGGCCTCCAACGCCGTCAGACTGTCCGGCCCGGGGTAGGATGTCACCGCGTAGGGATGGATCGGATGCCGCAGCATGCGGGCAAGGCCGCGCGCGAACAAGGCGACGTTGCCGCGCAGGCCGATCGAGCGGATGACGGGAAACCGATGCCCGGTGGAAAAACCGCCCGCGGGGTGAAGGTCGTCGAAAAAATACGTGCCGCCCCGCAGCCGCCGCCAGGTGACGCCCGCGTCTTTCAAAAGGGCCTTGCCGCGAGAGTAGTTGGAATGGAAATACTGCGTTCCGACGTCGACGCGGTCGCCGCTTCCGTCCGGCCTCGGGATGGTGACGGCGCGCCCGCCGGGCCGGTCCGACGTCTCGATGACCTGAACCGCGCGGCCGCGTTTCCGCAGCGCCGTCGCGGCGGCCAGGCCAGAGATGCCGGCCCCGATCACGATCACCGGGTCAGTCATAGCGCACCCCCATGTCGGCGGCCTTGATCAGGCGCGCGGGGTCCGGCGGGGTTGCCGTGGGGCGTTTGGCTGTCCATTCGATCATCCGCCGGGCCATCGCGGCGGCGGCGTGTCGGCAGCCGTCGGGGTGGTAGATCGTGCCGCGCACCTGCACGGTGTGGCAGATGGCCTTCACCAGGTCGGAAAACAGGTCCTTGTCAGACTGCCGAGGCGCTGCCCAGAAGGCATCGAGATCCCCCTGATGGGTCAGGCCGGGCACGTCGTAGAGCGTCGGCATGATCGCATGGGTCGGGCAGCTTGCGTCAAGCGCCTCGAACCCGGCAGAGCTGTTCACGCTGACGAATCCCGCCGCCCCGTTGCAAAGCTCCGCGACTGTCGCCCCCTTGATCATCCGCAGGCGCCCGTCCAGCCCGAACCGCTGGCACACCTGCCTGAGCGTCGCCCTGACCCGGCCAATAGCGAAGCTGTGCGGATGGGGTTTGATGACCAGCGTCGCTTTGCGGGGGGCATGCGCTGCAAAGGATCTGGCGACGGCCACGATGCTGTCCCGAACGTCGTCGTAAGGGGAGTGATCCCGGATCTGGTAATCCCCGTCCAACTGCAGGGCGAAGACATAGTATGGTGCGGTCGGCAGTGGATGAATTTGTCTGAACCGCCTTCGAACCTGTCCGAAGACCCAGCCCGGATAGACCCGCCAGGCGGATTGATCGCGGTGGCTTTGGTAGTGCGGGAAACGGCGGGCGTAGAGGGTGTTGAAGAGCGAAAACCGAAGCTCGCCCACAACGCGCGGCCATATGCGCGACGTCCAGCGCGGCGCAAGGTCGATGTCCGGGCTTTCGGCTGCGATCTGGCGGATACGGGCAGGATCGGACGGAAACCGCGACAGGGCGGACACGCCGTCACGTTCGAGGATCATCCAGTCGGGGCGCATGTACCCCAGCTCTGACACGAAAACCGCGATGCCGCGGCGGCGCGCCCAGTCCGTGGCGACCCGGTGATAGGGGCGCCTGTCCCCATGCAGCAGCATCACATCGACGCCAAGCGGTGCAATGGTGGTGTCCAGAAAACGCTCCCAATCAGAGAACGGTTGCGTGAATTCCAACGCGCCCGCATGCGGCCAGTCGGCGACGTCGTTGCCGCTGAACTGCACACGCAGGACGTTGCAGCCCGCGGTTCTGAGATGCCCCGCAATCTGACCATAGAGCGGCCCTAGCGGCCCTTGCAGCATTAGGACGGTGGGCGCCGCGGTCAAGTGCCCCACTCCGGCAGGGTCGGCACACCCATGGCGTGGGCGCGGGCCAGCCGAGGCGGAGGGGTGACGAAGCAGCCGTGGCGGTTCACGTCTCTTTCGATCAGGCGACGGGAAAACTCCGGGACCGCACGTGCCCGCCCGGAAGGGGTGAGAAAATTTCCCTTGATCTGGATCGCGGCGATAAGCAGCCGCCGGAACGCGGCCACGGTCGACGGCACAGGCGGCTGCGGATCGGTCCAGAACGCGTCCAGACCCGTCTGGTGTGTCATGCGGGGCATGTCGTAGACCGCGATGCCCATCGTGCAGACCGCCGCACCCCGCTGCAGGGCCGTCAGACCGGCGGTGCTGTTCATCGTGACCACGCCCTCGCACCTGTCGATCAGTTGGATGAGGTCGCCGCCGTCGATCACGTGGACCCTGTCCGGCAGGCCGAGCCGTGCGGCGGTTTTTCGGATCAGACCGGCCCAATCCCGCAGCCCGTTTTCCAGCGGATGCAACTTGAAGACCAGGTGCCGGTCGGGCGGGGCATGCACGCAGAAGCTCGTGATCACGTCAGTGGCGAACTGGTCGAGGCTTTCGTACCGCGTCGCCCACCGGACCTGGTAATCGCCCTGCATCTGCAGCAGCACCAGGTTGAACGGCGTGTCCTGCCGGCAAAGTTGGTCGGTCACCGCCCGGGCGTGCCGCGCGCGGCCTTTGCGAAACGCCAGCTTGGGAAGATAGCTCAGATATTCAGTCACGGGATTGAACCGCCGGTCGCGCACGTACCCGGGATAGAGAAAGGACAGCAGCCATGATCCGAGATGATAAAACACCTCCGTCGGGGCTTCGTCGCTGAACCCGTAGGGATAATGCCCGTCCGGTTCGGCGTGATCGACCTTGGCGGCCAGATCCTCGATCACCTTTGGATCGGCGGGAAAATGCGACCGGACGCCCATCCCGGTGCGCTCCAGGGTGATGAAATCGGGCCGGAGGTATCCGAATTCATAGGCGTAGCAGGCGATGCCGCGACCTTCGGCGACCTCGCTCGCGATGCGATGATAGGGGCGCTGATCGGCGTAATAGACGATGTCGGTGATCCCGTACCGTTCCAGAAACCCGCCCAGCCATGCGCGCCAGTTCGCAAGCGACCCGCGGTAATTGACGGCGCCGATGCCCATTCGGAAAAACCAGTCGCCGAAGGTGAGGTTGACGACGTGGCAGGTCTGTCCCTTTGCGCGCATGTCGCGGATCACCGCGCGTCCGAAAAAGGACGGATGCGATTGCAGGAATAGAAAGGCGCGGACCGGCGATGTCATGGCCGACCGGGAGGCGGACAGAAAGGGGCCTGGGGGACGAATACGAAACCGTTCACGAAAGCTCTGCCACTGCGTCAAGAAGCTGGTCAATGACGCCCCGCCCGTGATCCTGGGTGAGGAATATCCGCAGGCGCGCCGATTTTTCCGGCACCGCCGGGGCGATCACCGGGAGGACGTTGAACCCCTTCTCCAGTAGCGCGTTCGACATCTTCGTCGCCTTGAGGGAGTCGCCGATGATGATCGGGGCGATGGCAAACCCGTCCGACAATCCGCAGTCGAGGCCCAGGTCGGTCGCTTTGCGTCTGAAATGGCGCGACAACTCGCGCAGCCGTCCGACCCTTTCGGGTTCACGCGCCAGCGTTTCGACCGCCGCCAGGGCGGCTGCAGTATTGGGCAGCGACAGCCCGACGGAATAGACGAATCCCGGCGCGTGATAGCGCAGAAGGTCGGTCAGCGCCGTGGACCCGGCCACGAGACCGCCGCAGGACGCAAAGGTCTTTGAAAGGGTGCCCATGGTCACATCGATGGCCGACCGGTCGATGCCCTGCTCTTCGGCAATGCCGCGCCCGGTATCGCCGAGCACGCCCAGTGAATGCGCCTCGTCCAACAGAAGCCAGGCCTCGTGGCGAAACTTCACCTCCACGAACTTCGCCAGATCCGGCGCGTCGCCGTCCATGGAATATAGCCCCTCGATCGCGATGAGAACGTTGTCGTAGCTGTGCCGCCTGGTTTCGAGCTGGTCATCGACCCACTGCCAGTCGTTGTGCGGAAAGGTGAGGTGCGCGGCGCCCGACGCCCTGATCCCTTCGAAGATCGAATTATGGGCAAGCGCATCCACCAGGACGAGGTCGCGCGGACCCAGCAACGTGCGCAGGACCGCCACGTTCGTCGCGTGGCCCGAAACAAAGGTCAGCGCCGCGTCTGTGCCAAGAAAGGCCGCCAGCTTTTCCTCCAGACGGGAATGCAGCGACCGCTCTCCCCCGACCAGACGGGACGCCGTCGCCGACACGCCCCATTCCCGGGCGGCCGCCGCCGCAGCGGCCCTGACGGCGTCACAGGTGTTGAGCCCGAGGTAATCGTAGGCGGCGAAGTTCTCGACCCAGGTGTCGCCGATCAGGATCCGCGTGCCGTCCGCGGCACGGGCGTTGCGAAAGAAGGGCGACTCGACACCCAGAAACGCGCCGGCCTGTCGGGCCAGGGAGATTTCCGAGAATTTCTCGTGCGTGGCAAAGTCGAACGGCACCCGACGCGGTGCCGCGGCCGGTTTCGGGCGCGCCTCGGCCACGGCCAGGGTTTCGTTGATCTGGCGAAGCTTTCGCAGCAGGGTCGCTTTGTGATCTTTCTCCATCCCGGTTCCGATTGTCAGGCTGAGGCCCGCCCCTGTTTCAGCTGATCCTTGGCGTCCGGATCGGTGACGTGTCGTTCGATCATCTGATCCCTCAAAGCCGCCGGATCCGCAGCACCGGTTGCATGCGCAATTGCATCGCGGGCAATGTCTCTCAGCGTCAGCCCCTCGCCAATCGACACTGGCGGCAGGCTGTGCCCCAGCCGTTCCTCGACCGCCATCTTGAGGTTGAGGCCCATGAGGCTGTCCAGCCCGATATCGACCAGCGGCCGGTCGATGTCGATGTCCGACGGCGCGGATTGAATGATTGCCGCTGCCTCGGCCCTGATGATCTCGATCAGTTTCTCCCGGGCCCTCGCCTCGCCAAGATCACGGATCATCGCCTTCAGATCGATCCTGGCCGCATCGCTTTCGGCCACCAGCCGCTTGGCAAGGTGAGAGAAGAGCGGATCCGTGCGTACCGGCAATCCGCGCAGCATCGAGTGCCAGTCCACTGGCGCGATTGTCAGCGTCGGGGGCAGGGCCCCGGCTTCGAGCGCGCTTTCGAGATGCGCGAAGGCCTGATCGGTGGTCATCAGCCCGCCGGTCCGCGCTGAAATCGCCTCGGCGACGTTCGGGCTGCGGTCCAGGTATCCGGTATCACCGATTGGGCCCCAGGCGAAGGTCGTCCCGCAAAGGCCGTCGGCCTGCCGCCTGTCGGTCAGGGACTCGAGCGCCGCATTCGCCGCGGCATAGTCGGCCTGACCGGGGTTGCCGAACCGCGCCGCGACTGAACCGTAAAGCCAGAAATGCCGCAGGTCGAACTGCCGCGTCTGCACATCAAGATGTACCGCGCCGCCCAGTTTGACGCCAAGCCGTGCCTTGACGGCATCAAGGTCAGCCTCGCCGAACAACCCGTCGCCATAGACCGCCGCGCAATGGGCCACGCCATCAAGGCCGGGACCGTCCGCCCCGATCTGCGCCATCAGCCCGGCGACAGCCGACGGATCCGAAACGTCGCAGGCAACGGTTCTGACCGTGGCGCCCAGATCGGTGAGCGCCTGAGCCTGCTCCGGCTTCAGTTCGCCGGAGCGGCTGCAGAGCCAGAGGGTGCCCACGCCCTTGGACGCCAGCCACCGGGCCGTCGCGAAGCCGAAGCCCGAGGAGCCGCCCGTGACCAGCCACACCGTTCCTAGGTCTTGGGTCGCCTTCCCAACGTTTGGCCCGGGCGTCTTCGGACGCAACGCGATCTTTCCGATGTGATCGGATTTCTGCATCCGGCGAAACGCGCCGGTGACGTCCTCGGGCGGGAACACCGCCGTCGGCAAAGGCTCGTATTCCCCGGCGGCCATCCGCTCTACGATGCTGGCCATGAGCCGTCTGGCCGTGTCGGGGCGATGTTTCAAAAGCTGGTCCACGTCGACCGCGTGGAACGAGATGTTCTGCCGCAGGACCCGCATGGCAAGTGGGGTGTTCGCGAGGAAATCGCGCTTGCCCAGCTCGATGAAACGCCCGAACGGCGCCAGGCAGGCGAGCGACCGCTTCAGGGCCTCGTCGGCGAGGGAGTTCAGAACGACGTCCACGCCGCGGCCCCGGGTCAGTTCCTGCACCCCAGTTTCGAACTCCAGCGTCCGGCTGTCGAGCACATGGCGCACGCCAAGGGATTTCAGAAAGGCCCGTTTGGCCGGGCGACCCGCCGTCGCGATGATCTCGGCCCCGATCCGCCGCGCGATCTGCACCGCCGCCAGCCCGACGCCGCCCGCCGCCCCGTGAATAAGAACGGTTTCGCCTGTCTGCAGGCGGGCCAGTTCCTCCAGCCCGTAAAGCGCGGTCAGGAAAGGCACCGGGATCGACGTGGCCGCGGGCAGGGATGCCGCGTCGGTCGCGGGCATCACGGTGTCTTCGGACACGGTCACATGACTGGCGAAGGCCCCGGGCACGAAGGCCAGAACCGGCGTGCCGGGTTGCAGGGTCGCCTCCGGCCCCGACATCACCACCGTGCCGGAACATTCCATGCCCAGCGTTGCTCCGGCGAACCCGCCGTCCAGCATGTCGGGCGGCAGCAGGTCCTGCGCCCACAGGACGTCCCGGAAATTGAGCCCGACGGCCTCGACCTCGATCTGTACCTCGTTGCCCACGGGCGGTGTCCGATCGTCGCGTCGCCAGGACAGGTCGTTCAGCTGCAGGCCGTGCGGCTGGGCCAGCACATAGCGATGCTCCGCCGGATCGACCAGATCCTCAAGCAGCCGTTTCGACAGGCGGGGGGCCAGGGCACGGGAGCCGTGCAGTTCGAGCTCGGTTTCCGGGGTTGTCGAAAGATGGCGCAGCACACATTCCGGCGGCGTCGTTGCGCTGACCGACGCCACGCGGATGTCGCGCCCCGTCTCGTTCACGATGCAGCGGCGCCAGGCGCGCAAGGATCGCGCGCCTTCAAGACCGCTTTGCACGACCCAGACCGGAGCGGTCGCTGCGTCGATCTGCTTGAACGCCTCAGCCTGCGCCACCACCGTCGTCAGCGGGTCGGCCTGTTCCGGCAAGATGACAAGCCGAGCGTCGCCGCCCAGGCTTTGACCGTCCAGTGTTGCCAATGCGGCAGGGCAGTCACCTTGCACATCGTCCGTCACCTGCGGTTGGGCTGCCGTCCCGATCAGGAGCGAGACAGACGGTTCATCGGGTGCGACATGCTGCGTCACGGTGAACGCGCGCCGTTTCAGGGCGTTGGCAATGCTGTCTGCTGGCCCTGGCACCTCCGGCGCAGTCAGAAGTTCGAAGAGATCGTCCGACCGCTCCAGCGCCATGATCGCCCCGCCCGGGGCGACAAGGGCCATCAGGCTCTGCCGCATCGGGCCGGGCAGGCCGGAGCCCGGATCCACGACAACGACCAGATCGAATGTCGGCCCTTCCGCCAGGTCCGCAATGGTCGCGACGGGAGCGATGCCGTTGGCCCCCAGCACGATCTCGAATCCCTGAGCCGCGTCAGAATCCGCGGCGCCGACCACCACATGCGCCTTGCCGCACGCGAGCGTCGCGAAGAGTGCGGGATCGAGCTGTCCGGCGACAAGAATGCGCGCGTCATGCCCGGACAGTGCCGACATCACGCGTGTCGCGACGCGGGTGATGCCGACATCCCCGGGCGCGTCACCGGATTGATGCCGCAGAATGCCGTTCAGCGTGTCCGTCGCGTCCGGGCAGCTGGACACCAGAAGGGTGATCAACTCGTCAATCTCGGGCCAGGGGCAGGTCTGCCGTGTTGTCAGTTGTCCGTCCCCGTCTTCCGAAAGCAGGTTCATGGCCTCTAGCGCGTCCAGCGCGATCTGTCGCTTTGCGCCCCATGTCGACGGCTCCGCAGCGGTGGCCCTGTCATAAGCCACGCGCCCGGCGATGGATTGCCGGATGACGCCAAGATCGGGGTCAGCCGGTCCGGCCAGGAAGGCCTCTGTCGCGCGGCGTGTCAGATCCGCATCCGGGCACGGCTTTGCAGGGACAAGCCGTTCATCCCAGAAGGCAGGCCGGTGCTGTGGCGCGGCGCGGAAGGGACGCAGCCAGACCTCGTCAAGCTGGACGCACAGACAATCCGACCCGTCGTAGTAGGTCACGTCGATGCAAAGGCCGTGATCAGACGCGCGGCGCAGATGAATGTCGGCGCGTCTGATCCCCGCGTCCGGCCCGCAGGTGATCCGCCCGATGCGACCGGGCACGAATGGCCTTGCCTGCCGTTGGTCGGGCATCAGGGCGATAAGCGCATGCAGCCCGGCATCAAGGCTGAAGGGGTTGAGGGTGAAGCCATCGGTCGTCTCACCGGGCTGCGCGAGGTCGGCCGACACGTTGGTACCGCTGACCGACAGGCCCGTGACCAGCGCGAACGCCGGGCCATAGTTCAGCCCCATGTCGGCCAATCTGGGGTAAAGCTCCTCCGCCGGGCCGACCGGCCGGGCCGTCGCCCTGGCTGGTGCGGCAGCGGCGGCCTGGGTGAGGGTGGCAAAGGCGACGGTGCGCCAATGCGGACCCGCGCGCAGGCCGACCGACAGCCGCCTTGAGGCGGCATCGTGCACGACCCGGACATCCGCCTGACCGGTGTCCTTGAGCATGATGGGCTGAAGGAATTCGACGTCCGACAGGGCGCACGCGGCCTCGCCCGACAGCTCTTTCGCCGCTGACCACAGCATTTCGACAATCGCTGCGCCCGGCACGACGATATCCGTGCCGACCCGGTGATCGCGCAGCCAGCCGTGGCGCCCGACGGACAGATCGGTTCTCCAGACATCCACGTTCTGCGCGATCCGGTGGCCCAAGAGCGGATGCTCCGCCCCCTGGCCGAAAAGGTCGATCCCCTTGTCCGAGCTCAGGCGGAATTCCGTGCGCTGGAACGGGTAGGCGGGCAGCGTGCCGACAAACGGTTGATGGCGCCCCAGCAGCGGCGTTTCGTCGACGGCTCCGCCGTGCGCCAGCACGTCGAGCGCGCAGCGGCCGGGCGTGAACACGTCCGTCTGCTTGTCTTCGAGCGACGCGATGACTTGCACGCCGCGGTTTTCCTGTGCGGCAATCGACGCGATATTGCCGCGCAGCACCGACCGGCCGGAGATCTCGACAATAAGGCCGATGCCGTCGTTCAGCATTTCGCGCAGCGCCTTCCTGAACCGGACGGTGCCGCGCGTCATGGTCCACCAATAGTCCGGCGTCAGGTCCGCTGCGGCGATCTTGCGGGCCAGTGTTCCCGAGTAGAGATCGACAGATGGGTCCGCAGGATCGATCACGCCCATGTCGCGGATCAGCTGGTCCCGGAAGGGCTGCACCAGGTGCGAATGATATGGGTAGGGGATCGGCAGCATCTTGGCGGCGATGCGGTTCTGCCGCGCCAGCCGCCGCAGCCTGTCGAGCGTGTCCACCGATCCCGAAACCGTGACGTTGTTGTCAGCATTGTCGGCGGCGATGTCGGCGGCCAGCCCGGCGTCGGCGATCAGCGCCTGCGCCTGATCAAGGGATGTCGCCAGCGCCATCATGCCGCCCGTCCCGTGCAGTTCGGCAAGCGCGGTCGCGCGGCTGAAGACCGCGAAGACCGCGTTTTCGCGGGACAAAGCCCCGGCTGCACAGGCTGCGGCGTATTCACCCGCCGAATGGCCAAGCACGGCATGTGGCGTCACACCCTGTGCGGCGAGGCTGTCCACCAACGCGACCTGAAGGGCGAAAAGCAAGGGCTGCGCGACGGTCGAGCGGTCAAGAGATGCCGCAAGATCGGGCGCCATCAGGCGATCGACAAGGGATGTCAGGCCAAGCGCCTGGAACTGGTCGCTGGTTCGCTGGAAGGAGTCGCGAAAGACCGGATCGCCCAGGAACGCCTGTCGGCCCATGCCGGCCCATTGCGCGCCGTTGCCGGGAAAGACGAACCCGACCCGCCCCTGATCAAAGCGCGCGGTGCCGCTGGCCGCCTCGGATGTCGCCTCTCGCTCCAGCCAGGCATGAAGCGCCGCCGTCAGCCCCTGGGCGCTGCCCGCCCGCAGGCACAGGCGGTGCCGATGCCGGGTCAGCCGCGTGTTGGCGGCAAAGATTTCGGAGGCAAGGTGGGGGCCCGCGCCCTGCGCCTTGTCCGCCCAGCGGCGTGCCAGCGCGCGCAGCGCGTCCTGCGAACTGGCGCTCAGCATCAGACCGCGGGGCAGTGGCTGATCACCGGCCGTCGGAACCGGCGTCGGCTGGCGCAGGATCGCATGCGCATTCGCGCCGCCGAAGCCAAAGGAATTCACCGCGGCAAACCAGGGCTTGTCGCGCTGCGGGATCGGCTGCGTCTCGCGCACAACGCTCAAGCCCAGGGCGTCGAAGTCGATGTTCGGGTTCAGCTCGGCGCAGTGCAGCGACGCCGGGATCGTCTGATGTTCAAGCGCAAGCTGCGCCTTGAGAAGCCCGACAAGGCCCGAGGCCGGTTCGAGATGACCAAAGTTGCTCTTGGCCGATCCGATGGGCAGTGGCGTCGAACGACGCTTGCCATAGGCGCCGCCAATCGCCTGCGCTTCCTCTGGGTCGCCGATGGCCGTGCCGGTGCCATGCGCTTCGAGAAAGGCCAGGTCGTCCGGTGTGACCCCGAACCGGCGGCACGTCTCGGCCATCAGCCGTTCCTGCGTGGCGCTTTTGGGCTGGGAAATGCCGGGCGACCTGCCATCGCTGTTGGTGCCCGACGCCACCAGGATCGACCGGATCTGATCGCCCTGCGCGCGGGCGCTGTTTTCATCGCGCAGGATAAAGGCCACGGCACCTTCGGCCCGCACATATCCGTCCGCATCTTTGGAAAAGGCCTGGCACAGCCCGGTCTTCGACAGCATGCGGGCGTGCGAAAACCCGACAAAGGGCAGCGGCGACAGCAAGGCGTTGACGCCCGCGACGATGGCCGTGTCTATCTCGCCCTCCGCGATGGCGCGCCGGGCGTGATCCAGCGCAAACAGCCCCGAGGCACAGGCCGTGTCGACCGAGTAGCTGGGACCCTGCAGATCCCAGGCAAAGGATATCCGGTTTGACAGGATCGACAGCGTGTTGCCGACCATGTAGCTCGGCCCGACAGTGTCCGGATCCTCCAGCGCAAGGGTCGAATGATCCGAAGACGACGCACCGACGAAGACCCCGATCCGTGTGCGATCCTGCCGCGCCGGGTCTATGGCGGCATGATCCAGCGCCGTCGCGACCGTTTCGAGCAGCAGCCGTTGCTGCGGATCCATCTGGCGGGCATCCCGCGGGGTAACCCCGAAATGCGCGTTGTCGAAGGCAAAGACATCGTCGATGAGACCGGCGCGGGCGACATAGGTCTTGCCGGGCGCATCCTCCTCATCGCTCAGAAACCGCGCCGCGGCCCAACGGTCAGGGGGAATGTCACGAATGGCGCATGTGCCCCCGACCAGCGCATCCCACACAGCCGCGACATCCGGCGCGCCGGGCAGGCGGGCCGCATAGCCGACAATTGCGACGCTCCGGTTCGTCATGCGCGGCCCCTGGATGTCCGCCATCCGCTTTGCGCAACCGACACCAGTGCAACGGGGCGACAGGCCTGCGGAGGCTGATCCGATGCCCGGGCGTTCTGCCTGCACGCCCGCAGTTTGAGCCGGGTCGGGGTCATGTGAAAGCCGATCTCATCCGGTTCATGGGCTGTTACCTTCGTCACCACGTCGTCCCAGTTCGTCGTCGTCCGCCAGAACCCCGGCGCGAAACCGTTCTCCGATCAGGTCCGAAAGCCGCGGCGGAAGCCACTCCTGCCACCAGACCCCGAAGGCCAGAAGCCGGGGGAACACGACCCTGGCCCGGCGCGCCGCCACCCCCCGGCGGATGATCCGCGCGGCCTTTTCCGCAGGGACAAGCATGGGCGCCGGGCCAAGGTGGCGGTCGGTCATCGGCGTGTCGACAAAACCGGGCACCACGGTCGTGACAGACAGGCCGGTGCCCCGCAATTCCCGCCGCAGCGCGGTGCCATAGGCCATGATCGCTGCCTTGCTGGCCGAGTACGACAGCAGTTCGCCGCGCGGCGTCAGCGCCGCGAACGAGCTGACAAGGACGATGCGCGCGGACCCGCGCGACCGCAAGCTTGGAAGCAGCACCTGAACCGCCAGGATCACCGAAACGAGGTTCACATCGATGACCCGGCGCACCTCTGGTGCGGGTTCGATGGCGTCCTGGTTCCCGGCCTTGACCCCCGCCACAAAGAAAAGCCCATCGACCGGGCAGCGCGCATCGAAACCGGTGATAACAGCGGCAAAGGCCGGTGCGTCACGGACTGATACGCAACACAGCTCAGCAATTGCGCCCTTTTTGCGCACTGCTGCCGCCGTCGCCTCCAGCCGCTCGGCATTGCGTCCGCAGAGCAGGAACGTTTGTCCGGGCCGCGCGTATTCCAGCGCAAGGGCGCGGCCAATGCCGCTGCTGGCCCCGGTGATGATGAGCGAGTTCAGGCCAGGATCGTGGGCACGTCTCTGCATGACTGCAACTCTTATCCCACACCGCGACCACCGATAGCAGTTGCATGCCAGGCCGTCGTTCGACTTGAATGAACATGAATGCGACCGGCCACACCCTGAAAACAATGCAAGAAGACCAAATGCCCATCCAGCATGTCAAGGTGGTTGCCGATTTTCTCGCATCGCGGCCAAGCGAACAAAAGGCTTCGGTCAGGTGGCTTGAACGCTACGTAGCACCCCCCCTGTCGTCGGTGATCGGGACCGTCCTGGTGACCTGCGGGATCGGCGCTGGGTTCGATCAGGCGCGGTTCCTGACAGCGGCCGGGGCGACAGGTGCCGTCGGTGACAGGCATCGCTGGTTCGATGGCAGAGGCCTTCCAGACGCCGCAAAGGCCATGCTCATCTCCGCCTTGCCAAGCGAAACGCTTCTTCTCGGGTACGAGCTGTCGAAGGGAACACGCGATGCGCTGACGACTTGCGGCATTGCCTGGATCGACATCTGGCTGCATCCGGTGCGCTTCGCCCCCGACATCCTTTTCGCGCTGCGGTCATCCGATCCGCGCATCAACAGCCGGTTGCGGCGGCACCAATATCCGGACGACGCATTGCAGGAAATGGCCAACGGGATCATCACGCAGCTTCAGGCCGACGCGGTGCAGCACGGCCTGATCGACGGCGCCTTTCTTTTTGCCGGGCAGTTGCCGCGCGACAAGTCGGTTCTTGGCCCGCAAGGCTTTCACACCCTGCAGGACCACGCGTCGAAATTCGCTGACCTCGCGGCGCGGGTTCCGCATATCTATTACCTCGATCATCCAAAGCTCGGACGGTCCGATCCCGAGGTTTCCGCGTTTCTCGACGGGTTTTCCAACGTCTCGCGCCTGTCGGGCCTTTCTTACGCGCTCATGTCCGACCCTCGCATCGCCGGGGTCGCGTCGCTGTCGTCGTCCCTGTCCGAAGAAGCGCGGTTTTTCGGTAAAATGGGGCAACGTTTTCTGGACCCCGCCGTGCCGCTTGACGGTCCGGACGGTTATGTCGGCACCTACCAAAAGCTGACGGATGCAGCATTCTGGCGCGACATCCTGGGCGGCATGCTGGACCTGGCGGCCCCGCCTCCTTCGCCACCCCACACCGCCGCCGGCGGACCCTTGCGCGATGCGCTTGGCTTTCACTGGGCTGAACAGCACCTGCCCGAACGGGGCGCGCCTCAGCCTCGGATGACCGTCCATTCGTTTGACCTTTTCGACACGCTGATCACGCGCAGATACGCCCGGCCCGACCATGTGTTCGATGCCATCGCCGCCAAGGCGGCGCAACTGCTGGGTATCGCGCCCGGGGCGTTCAGCGACACGCGCCGGAAAGCGGAGTTTGTCGCGAGGAAGACCGCGGCGGCAGAGGGGCGGCAAGAGCCGAGACTTTCAGAGGTCTACGCCGCCATCCGGCCCGCGCCGGACGGGCAGAATGTCGCGTCGCTGGTGGCGCTTGAATTCGAGGAAGAGTTGGCCGCCGTGCATCCCCTGCCACGCGGCAAACGGCTGTTTGAACGCGTCCGCGCGCCCATCATCCTGTCCGATACGCTTTACAGCGCGGATCAATGCGCCGCCCTGCTGACCAAGGCCGGGTATTCGGGATGGTCTGGGATCTTCACCTCTGCCGATCTGGGGAAAACAAAGAAATCGGGCGGCTTGTATCCCGCCGTGCTCAGCCGGTTGAACGTGCCTGCCGCCGAGATCTGTCACCACGGCGACAACGTGCAAAGCGATATCAGTCGTGCGACGGAAAACGGCCTCCGCGCTGCCCATGTCCCGCCGCCCGATGCCGCCGTTCGGCGGGATTTTCCGACCCTCGGATCGGCCTTCAACCGATTGGAGCGGGGGATCGAGACCGGGTTTCTGATCAAATCGGCGGCGCTTGCGATGGCAGAGGACCCGCGTTCGGCCTCGCGCGCCTGGCGGTTTGGCGCGGTCTGCCTCGGTCCGCTGCTTTGCGGCTTTGCGATCTGGCTTCATCACTCGGCGCACCGGGCACGCGCTCCGCGCCTGGGGTTCCTGACGCGCGAGGGCGAGGTCATGCGCCGCTCCTATGACGCACTTTTCCCGGGCGGCGAAACCTTTGACGTCATCGCATCGCGCCAGATTGCCCGGCGCACCGAGGTGACCAGTGAAGAACGCTTTCTTGGCTGTCTGGAGCATGTGGCCCACGGCGAAACCGTGGCCGGATGGTGCGCGCGCCACGCCGGTCAGCAGCCCGACGCCGACCTGCTGGCGCGCTGCGGCATCGGAGATGCCCAGGCCGTCATCGGCATCGACTGCCCACGCACCGCCCTCGCGCATCTGGCGCGGGACATGGCGGGCCCGGCGGTGGCGGCGAACCGGCAGCTGGCGCGGGATTACCGCGATTACCTGACCAGCCTGCGCCTGGACCAGGCCGACAGCGCAATCGTGGATATCGGGTACAGGGGCACGATGCAGGCCGCGATGTCATCCCTGCTGGGGCGCGACATCGCGGGCTTCTACCTTGCGACCAGCGCGCCCGGCGACCGGTCGCAGGGCTATTTCACCGCGCGGTTCAACCCCACCGGTACGCGCCAGATCGAGCGCAACAGGCGGGTCTACGAAACCCTGCTGTGCCGGGCGGGGCCCTCTTACACCGGCGTTGCCCGGGCCGGGGTCGAATGGCACGGGCTCGCGACCGGCCAGACCGACACCCGCGACAGAGAGCAATTCGTGACCCGCGCGCATGACGGCGCGGTCGCCATGGCGCGGACGCTGAGAGATATCGCGCCAGAGATCGTCGGGGCCGAGATACCGCCCGATATGGCCGAATTGCCGCTGGCCACCCTGCTGGCCCGCCCCGACGCCGCGCATGCGCGCCTGATCGGCCGACTGACCTTTGATGACCCGGACAAGCAGGCAGCACCGCACCCCCTGATCGCGGCGGAGGGTGGCGGCACATCAAGCTGGCAAGAAGGCGCCGCGGTCTTGTATCCGCGCGCAGCCCGGCGGTTCGCGACACTGTCCGGACGGCCCAGACCGCGACAGGCAGGATTCGGCGTGCTGGGCTGGCGGCGGGTGTTCACGCCGTTCGTCGCGATGGCTGTGGCGCGGTTGGGCCAACCGCATGACGTCGATCATTACCGCGACGACCCGATCGGATTTTTCCGGCGCTTGCGGCACCCGACCTACTGGCGCATCGGGCGCTGGCTCTATCCGCGCGACTGACCAAGGCTGGAACGCCGCAGCCATCACTTGCAATACCAGGGCCGCTATGGCTCAAATCGGGCAGTCAGGAACGGTGCAAGCGGGTCAGGGTCGATCTTTTGAACGTGTCTCAAGGAACCGCGCCAGCATCCCGGCACAGTGCCATCCGGCAAATCCTGCTGTGCAGCGATTTCCTGATGACCTCGGAAGACGAACAGTGGTCGAACCTGCGCTGGATGCACGACCTTTTGAAACGCCCGCTTGGGATGGCCACGCAGACCCCGTTGCGCGTGCTGGCCTCGGGCGAAAGCGACGGCGCCCGGTTCAGTCGACGCGCGTTCTTTGCCGATGCGGGGTTTGAGTGCGATCCCGACGTCGCGCAGATGTGGTTCGATGATGCGCTGTTCACCGATCGCTCCGTGCAGGCGCTGCAGTCCGTCGGGCTGGACGAGCACAGTCTGGTGATCGGGTACGAGCTTTCGCCGCAGACCAAACGGATGCTGGCCCGCACCGGTGCCACCTACATCGATCTCTGGCTTCATCCGGTCCGCTTTTACGACGACATTCTTTTCGCGTTCCAATCCAACGATCCGGAGATCCATGCCGGCATCGGGGCCTTCCACGTGCCCGAAAGCCAGTTCTACCTGTATGCCGACCGGATCCGCATTCAGACCTACAAGGGCTGGCACCGCGAGGAAGCCGCCATTCCGCCCGGATCGGCGGCGTTCTTCGGCCAGACGCTCAAGGACAAATCCGTCTGCGATCGGGGCCGGATGCTGAGCCTTCTGGACTACAGGCAGGCGTTCGAAGACCTTGGCGCGCGCCGGACGCGCGTGTTCTACCAGCGCCACCCCTACCTCAAACGCGGGGACGAGGCGATCTTGCGCTTCGTGACATCGCGCCCTTTCGCCGAGGTCAGCGCGCATCCGACCTACCGCATGCTGTCGAGCCCGCATCTGGACGAGGTCGTGTCGATCTCTTCTTCCGTGGTGCACGAGGCGAAGTATTTCGACAAGACAACCCGCTTTCTGTTCAGACCCATCATCGAATTCGACCGGCCAGACCAGCCGGGCCAGTTCCATTCGGTCTGTCAGGATTTCATCAGCCCGCATTTCTGGTCCGCGCTGCTGGCACCGGTCATGCCGGTGACCCGCTGCGAGCCCATCCTTTTCCGCGACAGCAAGGACAAGGTGCGGGACATGCTGGGATTTTACTGGAGCTACGCCCAAGTCGACAAGGCCGAGGCGACGCGGGTCCAGCTGAAAGAGGTCCGGGCGGCCAAATCGAACCGAAAGGGCGCGCGCCCTGCCGGACCGGGCGCCGCCAAGGCGGCGAGCATCCGGTTCGAGCCGGATCTGACCGGCTTCGTGGACAGCCCCGAGGACTTTGCCGATCTGACCGCCAGGATCGACGCGGCAGCCGTCGTGTCGTTTGACATCTTCGACACGCTGCTCGAACGTGTCGTCGCGGACCCTGCGGATATTTTCCTGCACATGGGGCGCCACGTGCACGACCGCTTTCCCAATCGTTTCAGCAACTTCATCGAGGCGCGCAAATCCGCCCGCGCGCTTGCGTCCGACCGTGCCGTGGGCGAAGAGGTCCGGCTTGAGGACAGGTACGGCGCGCTGGCCCAGCGGTTCGGGCTAGGCCCGGACGACGCCGCATGGCTGCACCGGCTGGAGCTGTCCGTCGAAGACCAGGTGCTTGTCCCGCGCCGTGTCGGGCGCGATGCCTTTCGCCATGCCAAGGCCGCCGGAAAGCGCGTGATCCTCGTGTCGGACACCTTCTTTGACCGCGCGTTCATCGAGCTGAGGTTGCAGGCCGCCGGGATCGAAGGGTGGGACGCGCTTTATCTGTCCTCGGAAACCGGCGCGCTCAAGCAATCCGGCACGCTCTTCGCGCATGTGCTCGATGCCGAACGCGTGCCGCCGGACCGGATCCTGCACATCGGCGACAATCCTTTCTCGGATATCATCCGCGGCGATCAGGCGGGCCTTGCCACGTTTGAACTGTCCGCCACGCCGAAGGTGGCGGAAAAGCTGTCGCCCCTCACGCGGATATACGCAGATATCCCCAACCGTGAAATGCGCAGCGCCGTCTGCGGGCTGGTCGCGCGCCGTATCGTCGGCGCGCCACGGGCGCCTGTACCGGGGTTCACGCAGCATTCTGTTCAAACCTGCGGATATGCGGTTCTGGGTCCGCTCTTTTTCGGAATGGCCGCCTGGGTACTCAAAAACGCCAAGGCCGATGGCGTGCGCGATCTGTTTTTCCTGTCGCGGGACGGTGAAATCGTCAAACGCTGCTACGATGCCTTGGCCGCGGGTGACGAAGACGCGCCAAGATCGCACTACGTGCTGGCTTCCCGACGCGCGATCCGGACGGCGGGGCTTTTCGAGCCTGCGGACCTTCCGGCGTTGCTTGACACCAACTTTACCCCCATGCCGTTGTCGGCGCTGCTGTCCAACCGGTTCGGCATGGACGCCGCGGATCTGGGACCAGAGTTTCTGTCGCGGTACGGCTTTGCCACCGCTGACGAATGCGTGGGTCTTGCGACCGACCGCGACAGGCTGGTCAGTCTTGTGTCCGACCGCGAATTTGCCACGCCCGTGCTGCGCAATGCGGCACGGGAGCGGGAGGCCTACCTGGAACTCTGCGCAAATTCGGGCCTGAACAAGACCACCGCCCGAACCGGCGCCGTTGTCGATATCGGCCACCTTGGTACGTTGCAGGCGGGACTGCAGAAGCTGTTCCAGACCGACGAGCTGCGCGGATACTATTTCGCCACGTTCCAGGACATCGACCGCAACATCCCCAACCCGGAAACCCACACGCGCGGTTATTATGTCGACCGGATCAACCCGGCCCGCGACAGCCACAGCTACCCGCGCAACATCCTGATGTTCGAGGCGATGTTCCTGAACGCTGAGGGTAGTTTCCTGAAGGCCGAAAAGGATGGCGACGGGGTGCGGCCCATTTTCATGTCCACGGACGAGGAAGGACCCCGCGTCCGGTTCGCGCGCGACTGCCACGATGCGGTTGTCGCGTTCAGCCAGGACATGAAGGTCCATTTCGGGCATCTGATCGGGCGTCATCTGCTGACCGGAAACGACGCGACCAGTGGGTTCCGGATGATGCTGGACAATCCCGCACCGGCCGATGCGCGCCTGTTCCAGGGGCTGAGTTTCGAAAACGTGTACAGCGGGCGCTCCAGCAACCAGATCGTCAGCGACGCTGCCGATCCCGCCACCTCCATCTGGACCGAAGGCGCCAGGGTGATCTGGCGCGAAACGAACCAATCGCGCGTCTACGGCCCGCTGCGCTGGCGGCGCTTGCTCACTCCCTTCGTCGCGTTCTTCGTCGCCCACATCGGCAGTCCCGACGCGGCGCGGCAGTATCGCCAGGACCCGGCATTCTTTTTCACCAACCTGAGTTCCCCGAGATACCGGCGCATCGGCAAGCTGCTTTACCCGCGCGCCTTCCGGATCTGACAGCCACCGAAGGACGCAACGCACGTGATCATCCACTTCGCCCCCCAGAAACTGGCGTACTTCGCGGTCCCGAAGGTGGCGAATACCTCTTTGCGGGCCTGGCTACTGCCGCTCATCTCGGACGCCGATTACCGGACGATGAGGAACATCCACCAAGAGGTCGACTGGCCGCGGATTTCAAAGCCGCAGTTCACCAGGATCGCGGCCGAGACGTTTTCCTTTGCGGTCCTGCGCAACCCGTGGGAACGGCTGGTGTCGACCTATGTCGACAAGATCTGCAGGCCCCAGGTGCACCCCGCCCTTGGCGCGCAGGGGTTCGAGGCAGACATGGATTTCATCGATTTCGCCGAGAAGCTTGCCACGATCCGGGACCGCGATGCCGATGTGCACATCAGGTCGCAATGGGCGATGATTACGCTCGATAACCGGGTGCTGCCGGACATGGTCGTCGACATCGGCCAGATCGGCAAGGTGTTTCGGGTGGTTGGCGCGTGGTGTGGGGCCGACGCATTGCCGGGTGCGCCTGCGCATCTGAACCAGACCAACAGCCGGAGCAAATTCGCCAAGGTGCTGACCTCGGCGGCGCAGCACGCCCAGTACAGGGACATCATCGCGCGCCGCTACAAGCGCGAAATCGCGCTTATGGGATATACCTATCCGTTCAGTCAGGGCCTCAGCCTGCGTCTGACATCCGGGACGGGATGACCCGCAGCCAGAGAGCGATGGCTAGTCCGGCATCGCCGCCCGCCATTTGACCATGCGCCCCAGTGGCAGATCCTGCACCTGCCGCTGCCCGCCGGGGGAAAGCTGACGGTCGGCCCTGATCAGCGCATCGACGTGGTCGAGAAACACCTCGCCATAGATTTCGTGCGGCGTGGGGGCCCGGTCGGGGCTTTGCATGCGTTTCGTAAAGGCCGAACTGTGCAGCACCCGCGGCGCGCCGACGCGCGATCCCTTCATCAACGTGGTTCGTTCGTCGCGCACATTGTATTCCGGCGGCAGCACCGCCAGGCGCAGACCGCTTTGCCACAACAGTTCACGCACGATGATCTGGTCGCGGGGCAGCCCGCTTTCGATCAGCGCGGTCTGGCAGTCGGACAGAAAGGCCCTGCTCTCCGGGCTGTTCCGAACGCCCATGACCCCGGCGTTGATCATCGGAAAGCTGTTGGGGATCTCCGTTCGCCAACAGCTTGTCGCAAACCCGGCGTTTCGGACAGGCGCATGGGCGGCGGCGATATCGTGCTTCTGCAAAAGCCAGAAGACATCGCTGAGGTCGGCCACCACCACCAGATCGCAGTCAAGGTAGATCGTCCGGTCGAACCGCGACTTCAACAGCGCTTCGAACTTTGGCCGGAACCAACTGCGATCAAGCGGATGCACCCGGGAAAAAAGCCCCGGCCGCACGTCGCAATCGGTAAAAAGATCGACCTCGAACCCCGGGTTGGTGTTCCTGAGTGTATCGCAGGCCTGTTCCGCCAGGGTCGCATAGGCCTGGCCGGACGCCGCAAAGACAAACCCGCATGTGCCGTGTGCAGGGTCCTGCGGCTTTGCCCAACTGCTCAAGGTCGTTCCTCCGCGCATTCTGCATGACAATGAAACCAAGAACAGGGCCGAAGGTCCACCGCGTTCCCGGTACGGCGCGGCCCGGTCACGCATGCGGCTGCGTCAAATCCGGTCGCCCGTGGCGGAACTGTTTTGCTTTTGCGCCAAGTCATGCATGGTTGCGGCGTAGCTTGACTGGTCTGCGCCCACATCGCCCGTGATGTCACCCCGGCGCACCGTTTTCCATGAGGGGGCACAGGATTGACCGTTTGCGTGCTGGGGGCCGGCCTTCTGGGAACGTTGAGCGCGCTGGAACTGGCCGAACGCGGCCGGGACGTTGTCCTGATCGACGCGGGCGACCAGCCGGTGACGGGCACCAGCCTGCACAACGAAGGCAAGATCCATCTGGGCTATGTCTACGCCAGGGACCGCACCCAGGCCACGGCCCGGCTCATGGCCCGCGGTGCGACGCGGTTTTCCGCGCTGCTGGACCGGTGGTGGCCCGCGGCCGAGATCATGCAGTCGGCCTCCAGCCCCTTCGACTATCTTGTGATGGCCGACAGCCTTGAGCATCCCGACCGGCTGGAAAGGGTTTACGCCGAGATCGACGACACTATCGGCCAGCACCTGAGCGCCGCGACCAACAGCTATCTTGGTCGCCCCGACCTGCCACCGGTCCAGCGCCTGACCAAGCCGGAGCTTGAAGAAACCTACGACCCGCAATACGTCGTCGCCGCATTCCGAACGCCCGAGCGCGCCATCGACCTGAGCCGCATGGCCCATGCGCTGCGGACGGCGATCAGGGGCGCGGGGCACGTGACCGGCCTGTGGAGCACGCGCGTGCAAGCGGTCCGCACACGCTCCGATGGCCGGTTCGACATTCTGACCGGTGATGGCGGGTTGGAGGGGCCGTTCACCGAGGTCGTGAACGCCTTGTGGCACGACAGGCTGCGCGTCGATGCGACCCTTGGGATCGAGGTGACGCGGCCCTTTCTCTTTCGGCAGAAGGTGGCCCATCGCATGCAGGTGCCTGGCGGACAGACCCATGGCGCCTCGGCCACGATGGTCCTTGGTCCCTACGGTGATTTCGTGACCCTTCCAAGCGGGTCATGTTACCTGAGCTGGTATCCGACCAGCTGCATCCGCCGGACCGACCGGATCCGTCCGCCCGACGACTGGAACGACACGCCCGACAGCTTCCTGGTCGGCACGTTCGATTCGGCGGTCGAAGAACTGGCCAGGCGCGTCCCCGGCATCGCGCGGCTCGCGGCGCAAAGCACCGAACGGTCCTCGGTCCCGGGGGTGATCTTCTGCTGGGGCCAGACCGATGTCGACGATCCGCAGAGCGAACTGCATGCGCGGCACGATGTCGGCCTCAGCACGCTTGGGCCGCCGGGATATCACACTGTGGACACAGGCAAGCTCACGCTTGCGCCGCTCTTCGCGGAAGAGATCGCAGACAGGATCGCGCCAAGATGACGCCCGACGTGACCGTCTGCCTTCCGGTCTACCGGTCCGAACACACGGTTGGCCGGGCCATTGAAAGCGTCCTTGCACAGACGCACGAGGCATTCCGGCTGCATATCTCGGTCGATCCCTCTGACGACCGCAGCGCCGAGGTTTGCCGCAGCTTCGCCCATGACCCGCGCGTCTCGGTGACAGAGAATGACACGCGACTGGGCTGGGTCGGCAATGTGAACGCCTGTCTCGACGCTGTAGACACGTCTTTCTTCCTGTTCTGTTTTCACGACGACACGCTCGACCCGATCTGCCTGGAACGGCTGCTGGCACGGATGAGCGAAAAGCCCGATGCCGTTTCGGCCTTTGGCGCGATCGAGATCACGCGCGGTGCCCGCCGCACCCGGCACTTTCAGGACATCGAAGGCGACCGTTTTGCCCGCGCCGCCGCCTGCCTGACCGGCGCGCCGCCTGCCTTTGGTCTGAAAAGCCTGCTGCGCTCCGGTCCCGTGCGGCAGGGGCTGCGGATGCCCGAAATTGGGCAGAAAGGCTACCGCGCCGACCTGCCATTCTCGCTCGCCTACAGCCTTTGCGGGACCTTCGCCGCGGTTCCGGACGTCGTCTATCGCAAGATCATGGACCCCGCAGGCGTGACCGCAAGCTGGCATGACGGGGTCCTCGAACAGCACCTTGGGGATGTGGAGGCGCTTCAGGGTCATCTGCTGCGAGTGCTGCATGACGCTCGGTTCAGTCTTGAAGAACTGAGCGATCTTGTGCGGCTCGTGCTGCTGCACGACGGCACCCGATTCACGAAGGAAAAAAGGGCTCTGGACGCGCTCATCGAGGCCGCGGCCGGGCGGAGCCCCGCCGTCTTGCTCAGCAGCCTGACGGGCGGCAAAGGTGGCCCCGGCCGCCTTGCGCCCGCCCGCGCCGCGACACGCGCAGCAGAGGCGCGGCATAGTCTGACGCTGGCACAGCGGTACTGGAGCGCGGGCGATGAGGAGGCCGCCAGGCAGCATGCCGAACGTGCCGTGCGATTGGACGGCCGGTGCGCGCCCGCTTTCGAACTGCTTGCCCGCCTGACGCTCAGGGACGCAAGCGTCGGCGGCGACCGGCGTCAGAGCCTTGAGGCCGCAAAGCGGCACGCCGAAGCCGCCGTGGCGATCGACCCGACGAGGAGTGAGGCGCATCTGCTGCTGGCCCGATCCTGCTTTGGGCTGGACCTTTGGCAACAGGCACACGACGCTGCCGTTCGTGCCATCGACCTGGGCCTGCCAAAGCCGGAACGCGCCGAAAGCATCCGAGACCGCGCCCGGCGGGCGCTTGACCGGGGCGGGTGAACGACGCAACGGTTCCATCCGCCGCTGAGATCGTTATCCGACACCCGTTTCGGCAGCTTGCAAAGGAAGTTGGCGGATGCCTGTGCGGGGCTTGTCGGTACCGCCAAGGCCCATCGCGATTTAGCCGTTGCTTCGCCGCCGCTCGTCGCCGGTCAGCCGGTGGATGATCGCATCCGTAACAAAGGCGGCGTCGTCGCCCACGGACAGGAACCGGCCAGACCCCCAGGTGTGCAGCCAGCCAAGGCCCAGGAAGTACATTCCGTCGCGGTCGCAGACCCCCCGCCGGTGGACGGGGCGGCCCGTGTCGTCCAGGCAATCCACCTTCAGCCAGCTGTAGTCCGGGCGGAACCCGATGCACCACAGGACCGAGGTGATCCCTTCCTCCGCTGCGTCGATCTCGGTGATCTCGCGCTCCGGCTGCCAGACCTTGCGGAAAGGGTCTGCCGGTGGCGCGTCGATGCCATGTTCGGCGATATGGGCGTCGATCATCTCGCGGATACCCAGGTAGCTTTTGTCCGCGTCATCCAGGTTCCGCCCCAGATCCGGGGCGAACCGGATCGTCGTCCCCGCCATCCCCGTGACGGATCCATAAAGCGGCAGCCCGTCGCGGGCAAAGGCGCGCAGGTCGATCTCGTGCCCGCCATCGCGCCCCGACATGTAGTGGTTGGTCTTCGCCTCCGTCGCCTTGGGGTCCGGCTGCTCTGCGATGGTGCGGTCGTAATATCCCATCTCGAACAGCCAGTCGGTGGCGTCGCGGCCGCGATAAAGGCGCGGACTGCGCGGCGCGGGGCCCACGGCCAGTGCTACGTCGCGGCCCGCGATGCGCAGATCCTCCATCAACTGCACGCCGGATTGCCCGGTGCCCACCACAAGGCAGCGGCCCTCGGGCACATCGTCGGGGCGGTGATAGTCGCGCGTGTGCAGTTGGGTGATCGACGGGTCCAGATCGGCGGCAAAGGGCGGCGTCACCGGGCGATCATAGCCGCCCGAGGCGACGATCACATGATCCGCCGACCACAGGCCCGCGTCGGTATCGACCTCGAAACCGCCATCGCCGACCCGTTCCACGCGGGTGACGGTCACGCCTTCGCGCAGGGGTGCGTCAAAGCTGTCGGCGAAGGCCTCGACATAATCGACGATGTCGTCCTTCAGCATGAACCCCTCGGGGTCGTCGCCCCGGTAGGGATGGCCGGGAAGGCGGCATTGCCAGTTCGGCGTGACAAGGCAAAATGTGTCCCAGCGCTGGTTCTTCCAGGCGTTGAACCGCACGTTCCGCTCCAGCACCACATGGTCGATGCCCGCGCGGCACAGATACCACGACGCGGACATCCCGGCCTGGCCCGCGCCGACGATGACGACGGGCAGATGGGTGCGGGTGGGGTTCAGGTCATGGATAGGCATGTGATCGTCTCCTCGGGGGAAAAGGCCGCGGCGCGGGTGGTGATGCGCGCGGCCTGCGCATCGGCGGAGCTGCAACGAAAGCCGTATTTCGCCTCGACCCGGCGCGCGGCGAGGTCGAGCCCGGCGAGGCTGCGGTCAAGGAAATCGTGTAGAGCGTAGCTTTCCCCGGCGCTCAGGTGTCTCCGGATCGCGGTCGAGGGCGAATAGCAGGTCTCTTCGCTGCCGTCGGGCCAGCGGATGCGAAAGTTGACTTCAGGCATGGGCGGGCTCCGGTGCCGGGGCGAGGCCGAGGTAGGGCTGCGCTGCGTGATCCCAAAGCGTGGCGCGGGTATCACCCGCGCACAGCGTGACGGCACTGCCGGGCGTGACCCGCCCGATGACGCCCGCCGACAGATCGCGCGCGGCTAAGCGGGTGCAGATCGCGGCCACGTCGGTGGGTTTCGCCGCCAAAAGGAAGCCGAAGCTGGGAAAGGTGACCATCCAGCGCGCCAGTGCCGTATCCGCTGGCAGGGGGATCGCGTCGGTGTCGATCTCGATGCCGACGCCGGAACATTCGGCCAGCATGACCGCGGTGCCGGCGATGCCACCCTGGCTGATGTCCTTGCCCGCGCGGACGAGACCTGCCTCGGCCAGTTCGGGCAGCAGCGCAAGGTCGCCGCGCAGCCGGTCGGGCGGGGCGCTGAGGAAGGCCGGAAAATTGTCGCTGTCGCCGGGATAGTGCCCGCGCATGTCCACGGCGGCGATCAGCGCATCGCCCGGTTCGGCATCGAAACTGGTGATCAGCGCCTTGGCGCGCCCCCAGATAGACGCCGCGAGCTGCGGCCGGTCGGTGCGCAGGTTGGAATGGCCGCCGACGATGGGCACGCCGTAGGCGGCGCTCGCCTCGGCCATGCCGCGCAGGATTTCGGCGGCGATTCCCGCATCAGGGGCCCAAAGCGCATTGGTCAGCGCCGTCGCCCGCCCGCCCATGGCCGCGATGTCCGAGACGTTTACCATCACCGCGCACCACCCCGCGAACCACGGCGCCTGCGCCACGAAGTCGTTCATGAAGCCTTCGGTCGCCATCAGCTGCCAGCCGTCGCCGTCGGGCAGCGCCGCCGCATCGTCGCCGGGGCGGCCGGGGCTGTCCTGCCCCAGTGCCAGCGCGGCGCAGACCGTGTCGATGTCGCGCTTGCCCGTCACATGGGGATGCGCGGCCAGCGTCGCGGCAAGGGCGGCGACGTCGGTCATGCCGCGCGGCGCCGTGTCAGCGCCATCCAGCCGCGCGCCGGGTCCTCGATCGGCGGATAGGCGGCGAGGTCTGCGCGCATCTTCATGTGCGGATGCCCGTGCAGGTCCTGTGCGCCCAGCGATTGCCAGTTCAGCTTTTCAAAAAGCGGCACGTTCTGCATTTGCACATAGGCCAGAAAAAGCTTGGCGCCGCGCGCATGGGCGGTGCCCACGGCCAGCCGGATAAGCTCGGCCCCCAGCCGCCCGACACGGCGATAACCCGGCGCCACGGCCAGCCGCGAGCCCCACCAGACATTCGGATCGGCCTCGTGGATGCGGACGGTGCCGACGACGTCGTCTGCCTCGGACGCCATGGTCGAGATGGCGACCAGCGGCAGCGCCACCTTGTCGACGGCGTCGCGGTCGTGATCGTCAAAGATTCCCTGTTCAGTCACGAAGGTCCGGTGGCGCAGCGAGGCAGCACCGCCGATTTCCCAGGGCAGGGTGGCCTGGCGGATCAGGAATTCCGGGGTCACGAAGGCGTCGGGCTTTTCGATGATCATGCGAGAACCCTTTCCTTCGGTGCGAATTTCTCGAAAGCCGACAGGGCCGAACAGGCCCCGCAGCGCCCGCATCCGGCCTTGATGTCGCTCGCACTCATCCCGTTGTCGCGGATCATCCGTGCCAGCGGCGGCAAGACGGAATGCATGAAGGCAGGCGTCGGCGCGGGATGACTTTCCAGCGGCGTGCCCGACACCGGCACGAAGGGCACCACGAAGGGATAGACGCCCATCGCCGTGAGCCGTTCCGAGATGTCGAGGATCGCCTCGGCAGTGTCGCCCAGACCGGCGAGGATATAGGTCGAGACCTGGCCCCAGCCGAAAACCTCGACCGCGGCGGCGAAGCTGTCGAAGTATTTCTCCAGCGGCACCTGCGCCTTGCCGGGCATGACCTCGGTGCGCAGCTCGGGGGTAACGACTTCCAGATGCATGCCAAGGCTGTCGATCCCCGCCTCATTCATGCGCCGGTGCCAGGCGTCGTCCTCGGGCGGTTCGCACTGGCCTTGCAGCGGCAGGTCGACGGCGGCGCGGATCGCCTCGGCGCTGTCGGCCAGAACCTTGGCGCCACGATCCTTGCCCGCGGGGGTGCCGGTGGTCATCACCATGTGCTTGACCCCGTCAAGCCGCACCGCGGCGGCGGCGACCTCGGCCAGTTGCCGCGGCGTCTTGTGGGCAATGGTGCGCCCGGCGGCGAGGCTTTGGCCGATGGCGCAGAACTTGCAGGACTTCTTGCGGCTCTCATACCGGATGCACGTCTGGAGTACGGTCGTCGCCAGCACATCTTTGGCATGCAGCTGCGCGATATGGCCGTAGGGCACCCCGTCGGCGGTGGCGAGATCGAGGAAACTGGCGCGCTTGGGAAAGCTCACCTCGGCAAAGAACGCGCCGTCTTTCGTGACCCGGGCGCGCCCTTGGGCATCCGGCGCATCCACGACGTAGGGGCTGTCAAAGGCGGCGTGGGTGTGGACCGGGATCATCACGGTCATTTCGTCGATTGTCACCGCCTTGTGGTCGGTCGGTCCGGCCCCGCCGCGGCGGCTGTCAGCCCCGGCTCGCGGGTCGATCATGCGCATGCCGCGGGTTTGCAGGTCGGTGATGATGCTGCCTGTGTCTGACACGGGATCAATCCTCCAGCGGGATGGGTTGGAACGGTAGTTCGGGCGCGCTCACTTGGCGGGTGACGGCCGGTGTGGGGTCGTGGCGCAAGGACAGAAGCTCGGGCCGGGCATAGTGGCCGACACTGTCCATCATGCGCTTGCGCTTGGTAACGAGGGCCATGTCGAGATCGGCGTAAAGGATGCCTTCACCTTCGGTCAGCGGCGGCACGGCGTGGCGGCCTTCGGGCGTGATGATGCAGGTCATGCAGCCGCCGCGCAGGCCCTTTTGCAGGGTCTCGTCCGGCGTCACGCTGGCGATCTGCTTCTCGGTCAGCCAGCCTGTGGCATTGACCACGAAACAGCCCGATTCCAGCGCGTGATGGCGCATGGTGACCTCGATCTGCTCGGCAAAGATCGGCCCGACCAGGCTGCCGGGAAACTGCGCCGCGTGGATTTCCTCGTGCTGGGTCATCAGCGCATAGCGGGCGAGGGGGTTGTAATGCTCCCAACAGGCCAGCGCGCCGATGCGGCCCACGCGGGTTTCGACCACCTGCAAACCGGCGCCGTCGCCCTGACCCCAGACCATGCGTTCGTGATAGGTTGGCGTGATCTTGCGCCGTTTCAAACGCAGCGTGCCGTCAGCGTCAAAGATCAGCTGCGCGTTGTAAAGCGAGCCGTGATCGCGTTCGTTGACGCCCAGAACCACGACGACGCCGTGATGGGCGCAGCGTTCGGCCACCCGCCGGGTTTCGTCCGAAGGCACGGCAACCGCCTGTTCGTAAAGCGCCAGATGCGGCTTGCCCTGCTGCACCGGCGGCAGGACGAACGAAAAATAGGGGTAATAGGGCACGAAGGTTTCGGGGAAGACGACGAATTGCGCGCCGCTCCCCGCGGCCTCGTCGATGGCGTCCAGTACCCGGGCCAGGGTCTTCTCGCGGCTGGTCAGATCGGGCGCGATCTGCACGGCGGCGGCTTTGACGATGCGCGACATGACACCTCCGGTGGGTGGGGCCGGGGCCTGCGACGGCCCCGGCAAGTTGCGGTCAGACGGTCCAGGTGTCGACGATCACGGCATTGTCGCGGACGTGGATCAGCTTGAGATCCAGCACGTCCTGCGGCGCAATGGGAATGATGCCGTCCAGCAGCGACGGCTCGCCATGGCCGTAAAGCGCCTGTAGCGCGAAGCGGCAGGCATAGACCTTGCCGCCTTCGGCCATGAACTTCTTGAGGTTGTCGGCGAAATTCTGGTGGCCCGGGAAGGCCGCATCGCCGAGCGTTGGAAAGCCGCGCTGGATGCCCAGCGTCACGCCGGGTCCGTAAAGCAGGATCGATGTCTCGAATCCCTTGCGGTTCAGCCGGATGGCGTTGAGGATGTTCACAAGGCCGATCGACCCTTCGAAGGCGACGGTGTGGAAGGTCACGAGGGCCTTCTGGCCCTCTTCCGCCTTGACGTCCTCAAAGACCTTGTCTTCGTAATCGACGAAGAAATCTCCGTCCTTGTGCTTTTCCATGGTGACTGCGGGCATGCGCTTCCTCCGGGTGTTGGGCGACGGTTTGTCTGTGTTGTGACCCGAGCGTGAGGGCGCGAAAGACTGCAATCAATATTATAATCAATTCTCCATACAATTTAACGGCGGCTATTGTCGCTTCGCCTGCTTTTCCGTCGGTTTTTTCTGAAAAAGCCGCGATACGATGCGGGAAATGCGCGACGGATGAGCGCTTAGGCCAAAAATCCATACAAAGTGCTTCAATTCCGGGGAATCGCCTGTATCGTATCTTCATGCAAAGCTGGACCCCGACCCTGCGCCGTGACGGTGCCGCCCGTTACCTGCAACTGGCCGATGCCATCGCCCAGAGCATCGACGACGGCGTGCTGAGCCTTGGGGATCGCCTGCCGCCGCAGCGGCGGCTTGCCGATCGGCTTGGCATCGACTTCACCACCGTTTCGCGCGGCTATGCCGAGGCGCAGCGCCGCGGGCTGGTCAGAAGCCATGTCGGCCGCGGAACCTTTGTCGCGCGCGACCGCGCGAGCGACAGCCCGCGCGATGCGCGGCGTCAGGCCGATATCGACCTGACCATGAACCTGCCGCCCGAGCCCGAGGATGCGGAACTTCTGGCCCGGATGCAGGATGGTCTGCAGGCGGTGTCGGCGAACATGATCGACCTGCTGCGCTACCAGTCGGTGACGGGCGGCCAGATCGACAAGGAGGCCGCATCGACCTGGCTGTCGCTTCGGGGGCTGGTTCCATCGCTCGACCGGATCGCGGTGACGCCGGGCGCCCATCCCACGATGCTGGCGATTCTCATGGGGCTTGCCACGACCGGCGATTGCCTGCTGTGCGAGGATGTGACCTATCCCGGCTTTCGCGCCATCGCGGCACGGCTGGGGCTGCGGGTGATCGGGCTTCCCGGCGATGCCGAGGGGATCGACCCCGACGCCCTGGACGACGCCATCCGCCGCCACGCGCCAAAGGCGCTGTACCTGAACCCGACGCTGCACAACCCGACGACCCGCACGATTTCGCCCGCGCGGCGCGAACGGATCGCCGAGATCATCCTCTCCCATCGCCTTCCGCTGATCGAGGATGACGCCTATGGCTTCATCCCGCCGCACCCGCCCGCGCCGCTGGCGACCTTTGCCCCCGATCTGGTCTGGCATATCGGCGGTCTGGCGAAATGCATCGGCGCCGGTCTCCGCCTCGCCTACACCGTCGCCCCCAGCAGCCACGCTGCCCGCGACCTCGCGCACCAGCTTAAGACCATTTCTGTCATGCCCTCGCCGCTGATGATGGCGCTGGCCACGCGCTGGATCACCGATGGCACCGCCGACCGCATCCGTCGTTTCATCCGCGAGGAAACACTGGCCCGGCAGGCCATCGCGGAGCAAGTGCTTGCCGGGGCCGCGTATCAGTCCGAACCCCACGCGTTCAACGTCTGGATGCAGCTGCCCGAAGGCCAGAGCCGCGCCGAGGTGATCGGACGCATGGCGGGCACCGGTGTCGGGATCATGCCCGCCGATGCCTTCACGGTCTCGGGAACGCCGTCGGAAAGCCTCAGGGTCTGCCTTGGCGGGCAGATATCACGCACCGCGCTGCACGATGCCCTGGGCCTGCTGTCCTATATCACGTCCCGCCAGGTTTGAGCGTTGTGCGTATTTGATCTCGTGCGCGGCGTGGGGGCCGACCTAGGTTTGCTGTGCCGCAGCCCCGCCGATCGCATGTTCGATCTCTTTGGAAAGCTGACGTTCCTGTTCGGCCCGCGGTTTCGATAAGCCGGCCAAAAGCAGATAGGCGACCGGGGTCAGGTAGAGCGTCGAAAGCGTGGCAAGACCAAGCCCCCCAACGATCACCCACCCCAGCGCCTCGCGCGCCTCAGCGCCCGCGCCCGTCGACAGGATCAGGGGGATGCCGCCCAGCACGGTCGATGTCATGGTCATCATCACGGGGCGCAATCGAATGGTCGAGGCGTCGTGGATCGCGCGGCGCACATCGTGGCCATCGTCCCGCAACTGATTGGCGAATTCGACAATCAGAATACCGTTCTTGGCCATGATCCCGATGAGCATGACAAGCCCGATCTGGCTGTAGACGTTCAGGCTCAGCCCGGTAAAGAGCAGCGCGAAGATCGCACAGGCCAGGCCCAGCGGCACCGTCGCCATCACCACGATGGCCGACACGAAACTCTCGAACTGCGCCGCCAGCACCAAAAGCACCACGACGATCGCGAAACCGAAGGTCAGCAGCAGGCCGGAGGTCGTTTCGTCAAGGGTCGCCGCCTCGGCCAGCGGCACAATGCGGTTTTCTTCGGCAAGCACCTCATCGGCCAGCCGGTTGACCTCTGCCAATGCGTCTCCCAGCGACAGCTCGGGCGTCAGCCCGGCGGAAATTTCGACCGATCTGTTCTGCCCCTCGCGTTCCAGTTCCGGCGCGATGGCGCGCTCCTCAAGCGTCACGAAACTCGACATCGGCACCATCTGGCCGTCGCCGGACTGCACGAAAACGTTCTGAAGATCGCCGGGATCATCGACCGGGTCAGAGGTCGAAAGCATCTGGATGTCGTAGCTGAGGTCGTCGAGGAAGACCGACCCGACGGTGCGTCCGTCCAGCACGGCGCGCAGCGCCTCGCCCAGACCCGTGATCTCGATCCCGAGGTCGGAGGCGCGGGTCCGGTCGATCTCGATGAAAAGCTGCGGCTGCGTCGTCTCGTATTCCAGCCTCACCTGACCGAGGCCCGGGTTTTCCTGCATCCGTGCGACAAGGTTCTCCGCCACATCTGCCAGTTGGTCGTAGCTGTTGCCCGTCACCGCAAAGGTCAGCCCGCGCCCGGCGCCCCGGATTCCGAGGGAATTGGGCTGGATCGCGAAGGCGCGCACCCCGATGATGCCGCGCAGCATGCCATTGATATCGCCGACAATCTCGTCCTGGCTGCGTTCACGCGCTTCCCAGGGCGCAAGCGTGAACACCATGAAGCCGCGATTGTCGGCGCCGAAACCGGTGATCGAAAAGATGTTGGCGATTTCGCCGGACTCGCGCAGCGGCGCTACCGCGTCTTCGATCTCGCGCATTTTTCGTGTGGTGTAGTCGAGTGACACGCCCTGCTGTGCCGTCACCGACAACAGCGCCACGGCGCGATCTTCGCGGGGCGTCAGCTCTTGCCGGATCGATCCGAACACCATGACTGCCGTCAGCGCGAAAAGGCCTGCGACCAGGACCACCACGAACGGCAGCGACAGCGCCACGTTCAGCGTTTTTGAATAGAGCCCCGCCAGCCGGTTGCCCAGCCAGACGAACGGCCCGCGCGGATCGGGGTCTGGCTCTTTCGTCAGAAGCCGGCTGGCCAGCGTCGGGCAAAGCGTCAGCGCCACGACCGAGGACAGCATGACCGCCATCGCGAGCGTAAAGCCGAATTCGCGGAAAAGCCCGCCCGCCTGCCCCGGAAGAAAGGAGAGCGGAATGAACACCGCCGCAAGCGTGGCGGTCGTCGTGACGACGGCAAAGAACACCTGGCGCGTGCCCATCGCCGCCGCGGCCCGCGGTCCCATGCCCTCGCTTCGTCGTCGCACAATGTTCTCGAGCACGACGATGGCGTCGTCGACCACCATGCCGGTGGCCAGAACCAGCGCAAGCAGCGTCAGGATGTTGACCGAAAACCCGACGAGGTAGATCGTGGCAAGCGTTCCGATGAGCGCGACCGGCATCGTCAGCGCCGGGATCGCCGTCGCGCGGACATTGCGCAGAAAGAGAAAGATCACCACGACGACGATGCCCACGGCGAGGCCCAGCGTCTTCATAACCTCGCTTATCGCGCCGTTGATAAAGACGGCGTCATCCGAGGTGACGAAGATCCGGATATCGTCGGGCAGGGTGCGATCGAGCTCCGCGACGACCGCGCGAACGGCGGCAGAGATTTCGAGCGTGTTGGACGTCGCCTGCCGGATCACGCCGATGCCCAGCCCGGTTTGCCCGTTGGCGCGCAGAATGGTTTCATCCCCTGCCGGTCCAAGCGACACGGACGCGACGTCACCGACGCGCACGTCGTCCGAGATCACCAACTCCTCGAATTCCTCCGGGGCCGCGACCGTGGCCGTGGTCCGGACGCTGATCGACTGGCTTGTCCCGGACAGATCACCGGCAGGGGCGTCATAGGCGACATCCGCAAGGGTTCGCCGCAGATCGGCCAACGTCAGCCCTCGGCTGGCCAGCTCTGCCATGTCGATGTCGACCCGAAAAATGGGCTCGCGGTCGCCATAGACCTGAAGATCGGCCACCCCCTCTACCGATATCAGCCGGTCTTCGACGCGTTCCTGCACGATGCGCGTCAGCTCTTGCGGGGACCGTCCGGGCGAGGTGACGGCGATCCGGATCACCGGCTGGGCATTGGCGTCGGCCTTCACGATGCGCGGCGTTTCCGCCCCTTCGGGCAACTGGTTTTCAATCCGCGCCACCGCATCGCGCGTATCGGTCGCCGCCACATCCAGATCGGCGCCTTCGTTGAAGTCGAGCGTTACGCGGCTGCGGCCGAACCGCGAGTTCGAGGAGATGTTCTTGACCCCGGCGACCCGGCCCACGGCGCCCTCGATCCGGCTGGTCACATCCTGATCGACGCTTTCGGGGGAGGCGCCTGAAAAGTCCGTCGTGATCGTGATGACCGGCCTGTCGACATTGGGCAGTTCGCGGATTTCGACACCGAAAAGCGCGGCGATGCCGGACAGGACGATCAGCGCGCTGAGCACGAAGGCGAGGATCGGCCGCCGGACAAAAAGCGCAACACCTGATCCAAGGATTGTCGCGGCATTCTCATTCCTGGACATGCGGGACCTCCTCAGAGCCGTGCGCGTTCGGTCTGCGCAGTTTCGGCCGCACCCATGTTCCGGTCGGTGGCGACAGACACCTCGGCGCCGGGGCGCAGGTTCTGCACCCCTTCGATCACCACGCTGTCGCCCACCTCAAGCTCTTCGGTCTCGACCACAACGCTGTCGCTGTTGCGCTGACGGATAATGACCGCCGCCTTCACGGCCTTGTCGTCCCGCACCGTCCAGACGAACGACCCCTCGCTGGACCATTGGACGGACAGCGGATCGACAGACAGAAGCGTTTCGCCGGGAAAGGTCATCGTGACGGAAAATGCCATTCCGGCCCGCAGCCGATCATCGCTGTTGTCGATCCGACCCTGAACGCGCAAGGTCCTGCTGGTGCGATCCACTACGTTGTCGACGGCCGTGATCTCGCCTTCGATTTCGAAGTCCGGAATGCCCAAGGCGCGTACCTCGATGGGGGTGCCTTGGGTCACCATGCCGATGGCGCGCTCGGGAATGCGGAAGTCGATCAGAAGCTCGGAACGGTCGGTGATCGTCGCGATCACGTCCTGCGGCGACACCCGGTCCCCCACGGCCAAGTCGATGACCCCCAGCCAACCCGAAATCGGCGCCGTGATGGTGCGCTGCGCAAGATCGTATTCCGCCTGCTCGGCCGCCAGTTCGGCCGTGCGCAGGGCCAGCCGCGCTTCCCTGAGCCGGACTTCGGTCACGGCACCCGTCCCGTCCAGCCGTTCGATGCGCGTCGCATCGTATTCGGCATTCGCAAGCAGGATGCGCGCGCGTTCAAGCGCAATTCTCTCGGCCTCCCCATCCAGCTGAAGAATGACGTCGTCGGCCTCCACCGCGCCGTTTTCCGCCCGAATGACGTCAACGACCTGGCCCGCGACCTCGGATCTCAGCGTCACTGACCGCACGGCCTGGCCGTCCCCGATGGCCTCGATCCGGTCGCCGATGCGTCCCTCGGTGACCTCGGCCACCACGACGCGCGTGGGTCCGCCCCGGCCAAACCCGCCCCGGCCCGCGCTTTCCTCGCCCTCCGCGGCCTCGATTCCGAGAAGATCGGCAAGCCCGGCCTTCTCCAGCCAGGGGATCGATGACGGAACATAGGTGATCCAGATGAACACTGCCGCGCCAAGGGCAATCAGAGATATCAAAGCTTGCCGAATGAAGTTCATTGAGCGCCTCTCGCGTTCGAAAAAGAGCCGGATCTGGGGCAGCCGCCACGCTGCACGTGCGATCCTTGCAGGCTAGATAGCGCGCCAGTCGTCTATTGACCCTTTCACACAGGTTCGTGATCACCATTGAAAGGCAGAAAGCCCGGGAATCCAATTGAATCTGCTGGGGGCTGCCGCTCGTTAGCGAACCGAAACTCAGATTGCCTCTTTTGTCGACGAGGGCGCGCCGACGAGACATCTCGAGGCTGCGGGGGCCTGGTGCGCCCTCTCACCAATGCCGTATTCTTAATGTCCCTCAGGCCGTCTCGTATCGCAGTCTCGAGGAACCATTGGCGGAGCGTGTTTGCCCTTAGCGAACCCGTAAAATTGAACCGGTTGATCAGCAGAAAAACCCCACGCTCGCGCCATCGACACATCCGCAAAAGAGCCTGACGCGGGCATCATGACGCGTCGACGAAATCTACAGCGAAAATGGTGTCCGACAAGGTCTACGGCTCCGAGCAAAGGCTCAAAGCTGGAGCGAAACGAGCGTGTTTTCTGGAGTAATGGTGCCCAGGAGAGGACTCGAACCTCCACGGCCTTGCGGCCACTGGCACCTGAAGCCAGCGCGTCTACCATTCCGCCACCTGGGCAGGTGTCGTGCGGGGCATTTACTGCCGGGTCGGAGTGGTGTCAACGGGGTTTTTGATGCCGGTGAAGCCTGCTGCCCGCCCGACGCGGCGATGCGGCATCTTGTGTCAGCGGCACGGGCTGGGTAGGTATGCAGCACACGTAACCGGCAGGGAGACGTCCGATGTCCAAACTCGTCACGATCTATGGCGGCTCCGGCTTTGTCGGGCGGTACATCGCGCGACGCATGGCCAAGGAAGGCTGGCGCGTGCGGGTTGCAGTGCGGCGGCCAAACGATGCGATCTTCGTTCGGCCCTACGGCGTCGTCGGTCAGGTCGAGCCGGTGCTGTGCAACATCCGCAACGAAGAGTCCGTACGGGCAGTGATGAACGGCGCCGATGCCGTGGTGAACTGCGTGGGCATCTTGGCCGAAAGCGGCAAGAATCATTTCGACACCGTGCAGGCCGAAGGGGCCGAACGCGTGGCCCGCTTGGCCGCGGCCGAAGGTGTCGCACATCTGGTGCAAATCTCGGCCATCGGCGCCGATCCCGACAGCGCCAGCGAATATGCCCGCACCAAGGCGGAAGGTGAGGCCGGTGTGCTGGAGCATTTCCCGAACGCGGTGATCCTGCGCCCGTCGATCGTCTTCGGTCCCGAAGACCAGTTCTTCAACCGCTTCGCGGCGCTGTCGCGCCTGGGGCCGATCCTGCCCGTCGTCGGCGCGGACACGCGGTTTCAGCCAGTCTATGTGGACGACGTGGCGAAGGCCGCGGTGCTGGGCGCCACCGGCAAGGCCGCGCCGGGGATCTATGAGCTGGGCGGGCCGGACATGAACACCTTCCGCGAGCTGATGGGCCAGATGCTGTCGGTGATCCGTCGGCGCAAGCTGGTGCTGAACCTGCCCTTTCCCATCGCGGGTCTGATGGCGCGGGGGATGGAACTGGGCCAGACCCTGTCGCTGGGGCTGGTCAAGGCGCAGATCACCAGGGATCAGGTGGCCAACCTTCGCAACGACAACGTCGTCGGCGACGGGGTCAAGACCTTTGCCGATCTCGGCATCACGCCCCTGTCGCTCGAGGCGGTGCTGCCGGATTACTTGTGGCGGTTCCGGCCGTCCGGGCAATACGCGGCGATCAAGGAATCGGCCCGGAACCTGCGGGCGCGCTGAAGTCCTGCGCCAAAGCCCGTGCGCGCGCGGGCCCTGTCTGCCAGCAGCAAGCGATTTCTCAGGCCACGGCCGCGCGGTCCGCGACGGGGTTGGATGGGCCCAGGCAGGCCAGATCAAAGAGTGGCGCATCCCGCCGGGCTTCATCCCAATCCAGCAATACCGGTCCGTCCTCCGTCAGGATCACGTTCCCCGGGTTGAGGTCGCTGTGAATCGCGCAGGTCGGGTGGTCGAGGATGGGTCGCCATGCGGCGCGCAAGGCGGTGACCAGCCCGGTCGGCATGATCGACAGATCGATATCCCCACCGCGATCCTGCGACAGAAGATCGGCGGCGCTGGCAAAGCCGGGTCGCTGCGGCAGGGCGGACGTCAGAAGATGAAAGGCCGTGATTCGGGGGCTTAATCCGGCAAGGTCGCTCCGGGTGGCAGGAAGGCCGGGAATCAGAGGCTCGGCGGTCCAGCCGGACTCGGCCAGATGTCCGCGCAGGCTGGGAATCAGGCCGGGCACATGAAAACCGGCAACTCTGGCGGCCTCTTGCACAGGATCCAGCCACTTCAGCGCCTCAGGGCTGCGGCGGGTCGATTTGAAGACCAGATCGCGGTCCAGGCCCACGGTGCGGAACACCCGGTTACGCGCGCCACCGGGCAGCGGGCGCAGCGGCGCGGAAACGCCCCAACGGGAAAGGTCGGGTCGGTCGGCGGACATGGCGCCGAAGTTGACACGCGGTGTGTCGGGCGGCAAGCGCGCGCCGTTTCGGACGTGCCTACTTGCTCAGCTCTTTGAAAAGATCGCCGTTGCGGCAGAACTGCGGCACCGTACCTGCGGGCAGCGCGTCACTGTCCAGCAAGGCCGCACAGGCGCAGGGGCGGGTGCAGGCGGTGCAGCGCAGCACCGCATCGTCGATTTCGGAGATCGTGATGCGCCCGCGCAGCGCCGCCTCTTCCAGGTCGATGTCCATGTGCGACGCCATCCGGTCGACCAGAATGGCGTGGCGTTTCAGTGTGCTTTGGCTTTGCATGGTACCCTCGCTGTCGGTGTGTCTTGACAGGCAGGGTAGGGCAGGGCGGCCCGCGCGACCTTGATTGAGGTCAAATGGCCCCGGCGGTGCGGCGCACGATGTCGATTCGGGCGGAATTGGGCGGATGGGTGCCCAGGAACTTGTTGCCGGGATCGGGAAGCCGGGTAAAGAACGCCGCGCCGCGTATCGGATCGTAGCCCGCGCGCTTGGTGATGATCGTGCCCAGGCGGTCGGCCTCAAGCTCGAAGTCCTTGGAATAGGTACGCGCGCCGACGGCGGCGCCCAGTTCCTCGGCCGTGCGGACACTGGCGGCATTGGCCCCGCTCATCGACGCGAGACCGGAAAAGATCACCGCCCCCACGGCGGCGTTCTGCTGCATGCGGGTCAGGTGGCCCAGGATGTGATGCGCCGCCTCGTGCCCCATGACGAAGGCCAGTTCGTCCGCATTGTCGACCGAGGCGATGAGCGCGAGGTTGAAGGCGACGATGGGACGGCCATCGCGCGCCAGGGTCTGAAACGCATTCGGGGCCTGCCCGGGCCGGTCATCGACCACGATCAGGAAATCGCAATTCATCCGCGGCGCGACCCGGCGGCATTCGCTCTCGGCCACCGGTTCGACGGTTTCCACGACCTGAACAAAGTTGCGCGCGGCGATTTCGGCGCGCTGTCGCAGATCCGCATTGGACCGCGGCGGGGCGTCGGTCGCTCGTGTGTCTTGCGACGGCGAGGGTTGCGGCGCCTGCGGCGGCAAGGGCTCGCAGGCGGCAAGTGCCGAGATCATCAGGATAAGCAACCAGCGCATGACACCTCCGTTTCGCCCTTTGATCTAGAATGCCGGGGCATCCGGGGCCAGTCACTTTTTGATCACTTGGCGGCGCGCTGCCGACGCCTATCTGAACCCCATGAGCACGGAATCCGATCCCGACCTTACGGTCGTCTACAACGACACCTGCCCGATCTGCGCGCGCGAGGTGGCGGGATACAAGCGCCGGACCCGCGCGCAGGGGCTGGACGTGACTTATCTTGGGCTGGACGAGGCCGAAATGGTCGAAGCGGGGCTGGATCGCGCCGATGCCGCCCGGCGATTCCACGTGATCCGCGACGGCGAATTGATCAGCGGCATGCCCGCCTTTGCCGTGCTCTGGGACCGGATCCCGGGCCTTCGCTGGCTGGCGCGGCTGGTGCGGCTGCCCGTGATCGCGCCATTGTCGGCAGCGCTTTACGATCATGTGGCAGCGCCGTTGCTTTTTGCCCTGCACCGGCGCCGCGAAAGGCTGGGCAAGGCCTGGCATCGCGGATAGGCTGCGGGCATGTTCAGCATAGAGCACGAATTCGACGCGACCGTGGTGACCCTTGTGGATGAAGGCGAAAGCCCCCTGCAGGAGGATGTCGTTGTCCATTCCTTCGAAGAATGCATCACCGTCGAACAATACGATCCGCGCACCGACAGGGTGCACAAGATCACCTTTTCGATCTCTCAGATGCGCGACCTGGCGGCGGCGATTTCGCTGCCCGAAGGGGTTTATTCCCGGTCCGGCGACCGCTAGCCGGCATCGCGCTACGCGCAAAACGGTTGAATCTTCCGGCTGCTGTGCAGACATATGCCGCAGTTGAAGGAGATGCCGATGCCCGATCCCAACCCCGCCGCGCTGGACTTTCTGCTGACCCGCCGGTCCCGCCCCGCCAAGACGCTCAACGCCCCTGCGCCGGCGCGCGAGGCGCTGATGCCGATCCTGCAGGCGGCTGCACGCACGCCGGATCATGGCAAGCTGGAACCCTGGCGGATGATCGTGCTGGAACGCGCGGCGCTTGACCGGCTGGCCGGTGCGGCAACCGACCATGCGGCAAAGCTGGGGCTGGAGCCTGAGGTGGCCGAGAAGGGTCGCAAGCAATTCGCCGACAGCCCGCTTTGCGTCGCGGTGATCGAGGTGCAGCGCGCCTCGCCCAAGATCCCCGAGATCGAGCAGACCTATTCCGCCGGGGCGGTGTGCCTGGCCCTGCTCAACGCGGCACTTGCGTCGGGCTGGGGCGCCAACTGGCTGTCCGGCTGGGTCGCGCATGACCGCGCCTTTGTCGAGGCGCATCTGGGCCTGGGCGCCAACGAACGCGTGGCGGGCTACCTGCACCTCGGCACCGAAAGCAGTGTGCCGCCCGATCGCCCGCGCCCAGACCTGGACACCATCACGACCTGGGTGTCCGCGTGATCTTCGGCTCGTTCTTCAGCGCGTTGGGGCAGATCGGCGATCCGCGTTTTCGCAAGGTTCTGCTGCTCGGCATCGGCCTCACGTTTGCGCTGCTCGTGCTGTTCTACGCGGGCTTCCTGTGGCTGCTGTCCTCGCTTTTCGGCGATGAGGTGACGGTGCCGCTGGTGGGCGAGGTGACGTGGCTCAATGATCTGCTGACCTGGGGGTCTTTCGGGGTCATGATGCTGCTGTCGATTTTCCTGATGGTCCCGGTCGCGTCGGCCATCACGTCTATGTTCCTGGAAGAGGTGGCGCAGGCGGTCGAGGACAGGCACTATCCGCACCTGCCACCTGCGCAAAAGGTGCCGTTCGGTGATGCGGTGCGCGACACGCTGAATTTTCTGGGTGTGCTGATCGGCGCGAACCTGCTGGCGCTGATTGCCTATGCGTTCTTTCCCCCGTTCTCACCGCTCATTTTCTGGGGTCTGAACGGTTTCCTGCTGGGCCGGGAATACTTCACCCTCGCCGCCATGCGGCGGGTCGGGCGCGACGGCGCGAAGGCCATGCGCCGCGATAACCTGGGCACCATCTGGATCGCCGGGATCCTGATGGCCATGCCTCTGTCGGTGCCGCTGGTGAACCTGCTGATCCCGATTCTCGGGGCCGCGACCTTTACCCACCTGTTCCATCGGATTGCGCAGCGGGCGCCATCCGGTTGAAAAAGTCGATGTCGCGGACCGTGATCACCCCCGACAGGATGATCGTGGCCAGGATCGCCCAGAGGATCGCCGCCACGCCGGTGGTGATCCACGCCTTTTTCTTGAGGTTGTGCACCTCGGGCGATCCGGCATGCGTGCCTTCGACCACCTCGCCGACATCGCCCTGGGTCTGCAGGCGGATCGGGATGGCGACCAGGAAGGTCAGGAACCAGAGAACGGCATAGAGGACGAGGGCGGATGTGATTCCCATGGGGCGGGGTCCTTCGGTTGCGGCTGGGGTGGGATGTAAGGCCTGGTCAGACCTGTTCCAGTTCCACCAGGCAGCCGTTGAAATCCTTGGGATGCAGGAACAGCACAGGTTTGCCATGCGCGCCGATCTTCGGCTCGCCGCTGCCCAGCACCCGCGCGCCGGTCGATTTCAGGTGATCGCGTGCGGCCAGAATATCGTCGACCTCGTAGCAGACATGATGAATGCCGCCCGCCGGGTTCTTTTCCAGAAAGCCGTTGATCGGGCTGTCGTCGCCCAGCGGATACAGCAGTTCGATCTTGGTGTTGGGCAGTTCGATGAACACCACCGTGACGCCGTGATCGGGTTCGTCCTGCGGAGCGCCGACCTTTGCGCCAAGCGCGCTGCGGTACTGCTCTGACGCCGCCTCCAGATCCGGCACGGCGATGGCGACATGGTTCAGACGACCGATCATGGCAAAACTCCCTTGCTGCGACTTTGCCGGTTATGACCGCCGCGGACGGGCAGGGCAAGGCGACACAACGACCGGATTTTTCCAGCAGCCTTAAGGAACGATTAGCTATGCTGTCGCATGGTGAGTCGCGTAACGCGGGTACGGAGGCTGCCATGAACGACACTGAACATTCCCCGGATTGGGCCCAACGGCCGACCCGGCAAAGGCCCCTTCTGGGGCTGACCATCCTGGTGGTGGAAGACAGCAAATTCGCCTGCGACGCGCTGCGGCTTTTGTGCCTGCGCAGCGGCGCGCGCATCCGCCGGGCGGATTGCCTGCAATCGGCGCGGCGGCATCTGCAGGTCTACCGCCCGTCTGTGGCCATTGTCGACATGTTCCTGCCCGACGGATCGGGCGCCGACCTGATCGCCGAACTGGCGTCTGCCTCGCCGCGGATCGGCGTGATCCTTGGGCTGAGTGGCGACAGCGCCGCCGGATCCGAGGCGCTTGAGGCAGGTGCCGACGGGTTCCTGGAAAAGCCGTTTGCGGGCGTTGCCGCCTTCCAGCACGCGATCCTGTCGCACCTGTCGCCGGATCGGCAGCCCGTCGGTCTGCGCGCCGCCGACACCGCGCCCGTCACCCCCGATCGGATCACCTATCGCGAGGATATGGCCCACGCGGCAGAGGCGCTGGGGGATGCCACCGATGGCCACAAGGTCGATTACGTGGCGCAGTTCCTGATCGGTGTCGGGCGAATCGCCGATGACGGCACGCTGGTCTCGGCGGCCGAGGCGTTGACCAGTGCGCGCAGCCAGGGCGAACCGGTGCAGGCCCGGATCGCGCAGTTGGCGGGGCTGGTGCAGGACAGGCTGACCTCGCGTGCGGTGATCTGAGGACGGGCGGGCGTTACAGGATCAGCTTGGGGTCATCGCCCATGTCCACGCCCGGGAAAACGGTTTGCGATATGGTGCTGAGCGGCAGGCCGTAAAGACTGTGCAGCAGCCACCCCAGGTGCGCGCGCAGGTCGCGGGTCGGCATCAGGTCGCGGCGCTGGTACAGGCTCGCCTCGTCCAGCCCGGGCCAGTCGCCCAGCACCCGGCCGCCACGCAGCGCGCCCCCGGCCAGCAGCATCAGCCCGCCGGTGCCGTGATCGGTGCCATCCGACCCGTTGCGCCGGGCGGTGCGCCCGAATTCCGTCACCGCAACCACTGTCGTCCGCTTCCAGACCTGGCCGCCCAGACCCTTCTGCAGGCCAAGGATCGCCTCTGACAGCCGGCTCAGCCCGCGCGCCAGCACCCGGTCCTGTGACCGGTGCGTGTCCCAGCCGCTGATCGAAAAGGACGCGATTCGCGTGTCGGCGCGCAGGCGCTTGGCGGCAAACTCGGCAATCCGCGTTTCGGCGCCGCCACGCCCGACGCTCTGCATGTCCGATTTGACCATCGACAGCATCTTGCGGCGGCCACCCTCCACCGCCACGGCATCGCCATCGCTGTCGGCAATCTCGAGCGCTTGTTCCATCGTGGCGCTGAACACCGGGTCGTCCTGCATCACCAGCTGCGCCAGCCTCAGCGCCTGCGGGCTGAGCGCCAGATCGCTTTCCGGGGCCCAGCGGGCCACCGGCGCCGCCCCGTCCAGAATGGCCATGCCGTCGCGCCCGATGGCATAGGCGGTTTCGGCCGTCGCCCCGCTTTGCAGGCCCACCACGCGGTTGAGCCAGCCGCCACCCGACCGGCCTTGGCCCAGATCGGTCAGCCCGGCCTCGAGCAGGTCCTGCCCGTCGAAATGGCTGCGCTTGTCGCGGTAGGGGGTCGACACCGCGTGCACAAACCCCAGCTGCCCGTCCTTCCAGAGCGGCAGAAGCGGCCGCAGCGCCGGGTGCAGCGCGAAATAGCCGTCAAGGTCCACCGGCCCCTCCGGATCGCCCAGGGCAGGCGCGCCGCGCAACCCGGCAAAGGCCGGATCGCCGTAGGGCTGGACCACGTCCAGCCCGTCCATGCCGCCGCGCAGCACGATCACCACCAGCCGGTTGTCGCCGGGCACGGCGGCAAAGCTGAGCGGCGTGACCAGCGGGCTGGCGGCCAGCGAACAGCCGATCAGCGCGGAACGGCCCAGAAAGGCGCGGCGGTTGAGCATCTCGGTCATGTCACATCCTCTGAAACGCGGGCGAGGCCAGGACAAGCCCGATCCCGTCCCAGCGGGTTTCGGCGGCCCCGGCGACAAAGTGCACGTTCGGCGTGGCCCGCGCGCCCAGGGCGGTGCGCACGAATTCGCGCGGATCGGGCAGTTCGGGGCGCAGGGTCTGCGGCACTGCCACGGCCCATTGCAACCGCGCCGCCAGCCCCTGCGGTGTCAGCCAGGCGGTGTCTTCCTCGGGCAGACCATCCGGCCCGTCGGGCCGTTCCCAGATATGCCCCATCAGCGCCAGCGGCCGCGCGACGTGCAGCCGCATGTCCCGTTCGTCAAGCGTGTCGAGCGCGTCGGGCCGCACCGCCAGCGCCCGCAGGGCCGAGCTCACGAATTCGAAGGGCGGCTTGATGTTGGGGGCGGCCACCTCCCACGCGGCGGGATGGGTCAGCAGGACGCGGTAGACCTCGGTCAGCTGCCCGCCGGTTTCTAGAAACCGCGCCTCCAGCGCCGCGACAAGGCCCTCGTCCGGTGTGTCCGAGGTGAAATGCACCGCCAGCTTGCGCGCGATGTGCCGGGCCGTCGCGGGATGGCGTGCCAGATCGCGCAGCGCCGCCTTCACGTCGCGCACATGCGCCTGTCCGCCGCCATAGCTTTTTCCCAGGACCGTTTCGGCGCCGGGTTCGGCCCAGTCCTTGCGGAACTTGAACCCGGTCTCGGGCGCCAGCGTGACCCCTGTCAAAAGCTCGGCCAGTTCGCGCACGTCGGTCTGCGTGTAGGGCCCCCCGACCCCCAGCGTGTGCAGTTCCAGCAGTTCCCGCGCCAGGTTTTCGTTCAGCCCCTTCAACCGCCCGCCCTTTTGCGCGCGCGGCGAATTCGGGCCGACAGAGCTTTGCTGGTCGAGGTAATGCACCATCAGCGGATGCAGCACCGTCGAGATTAGCAGATCTTCGAACCTCGCGGTGATCATCGGGCGGATGGCGCTTTCGACATAGGGCGAGGTGCCGCGGCGGATGACCCCGGCCTTGCCGGTCGCGGTGAAATGATCCGCCCAGAAAAACGTCAGCCGTTCGCGCAGCGGCGCGTCGGTCCAGATCCGGCGCGACAGGTGGCGGCCCAGCCAGACGAACTGCGCCTTGCGGGCCTTCTGGTTCAGCACCTTGATGCCCTTGCGCGCCTCTGCCGCTTCGGGCGTTCCGCGGTTCTTGCGCCGGATGCGGGTCAGCGACAGCCGGTATTTCATGCGGTTCAGGAAGGTCTCAAAGGTTTCGACCGGGAATTTGGCGGCAACACTGTCGGGCGCCTTAAGCGTGGCCAGCATCGCCTCGGCCGAGGCGGGCGGGGGCACGACCGGCGACAGGCCGCAGCCGAACCGGATGTCGGCCGTTTGGGGATCGAAAGACATCGCTCTGCTCTTTTGCTTTTCTCAGTCGATACTACCCGATCTCGCCGCGCCGAAACAGCACCGCCGCATCACATTCGCGCGGCCTCGGGCAGGGATGGGCGAAATGGCGCGTAGCCGGACCGACGGATCGAAAACAAGGCGCGGAACAAAGCCGACACCCCGCACGTTTGGCCCGGAATTGCAAAAGGACTGCGCTCATGCCCGACATCTATGCCGCCATCAAGGCCGACCACGACCATCACCGGACCCTTCTCGACACGATTTCCGACACGTCGGGCGCATCGGAGGATCGGAAAAAGGCCTGGGATGAATTCTATTACCACGTCAAAAGCCACGCCGCCGCCGAGGAAGAGACGTTTTATTCCAAGCTCATCTCGAAAACCTGGGGCCAGGACGCCGCGCGCCATTCGGTGCACGAGCACCAGCAACTGGACGACCTGATGGAAGAGCTCAACGAGCTTGACATGGCGTCGGGCGGCTGGCTGGAAAAGTTCAAGAAGCTGCGCCACGATTACGAGCACCACATCGAGGAAGAGGAAGACGAGGTCTTTGCCCGCGCCCGCGAGGTCATCCCCGAAAGCGAAATCGCCGGCTACGGCGAACGGTTCGAGGCGCGCAAGGCCGAAGAGCGCAAGCTGGTGGATGAAAAGGTCGAGGACAGCCTCGAGGACTGATAGGGTCGATCCCCTGACAAACGAAAAAGGCCAGACTGCTCAGTCTGGCCTTTGGTTCTTTTCGGCGCTCAGAAGGGCGTGATCCCGTCATTCCTCGGGCATCACCCGCAGACGCAGTTCCATCAGCTGGTCGCTTGTCGGTTCGCTCGGTGCGCCCATCATCAGGTCTTCGGCGCGCTGGTTCATCGGGAACATGATGACCTCGCGGATGTTGGCCTCGTCCGCCAGCAGCATCACGATCCGGTCGATGCCCGCAGCGCAGCCGCCGTGGGGCGGCGCACCAAAGCGGAAGGCGTTGACCATGCCGCCAAAGCGTTTCTTGACCTCGTCGGCGCCGTAGCCGGCGATTTCGAACGCCTTGAACATGATTTCGGGCCGGTGGTTCCGGATCGCGCCGCTGACCAGCTCATAGCCGTTGCAGGCCAGATCGTACTGGAAACCCTTGACGTCGAGCGGATCGCCCTCCAGCGCCTCCATCCCGCCCTGCGGCATGGAAAAGGGGTTGTGTTCGAAATCGATGGCGCCGGTGTCCGCGTCCTTTTCGTAGATCGGGAAATCCACGATCCAGGCAAAGGCGAACCTGTTCTTGTCGGTCAGGCCAAGTTCCTCGCCGATGACGGTGCGGGCCTTGCCCGCGACACCTTCGAACTGCTTGGGCTTGCCGCCCAGGAAGAACGCCGCGTCGCCCACGTCGAGGCCCAGCTGCCGGCGGATCGCCTCGGTCCGCTCGGGGCCGATGTTCTTGGCCAGCGGACCGGCCGCTTCCATACCCTGACCCTGATCCCGCCAAAAAATATAGCCCATGCCCGGCAGACCCTCTTTCTGGGCAAAGGCGTTCATGCGGTCGCAGAACTTGCGCGAGCCACCGCCCGGCGCGGGGATGGCGCGGATTTCTGTGCCGTCCTGCTCCAGCAGCTTGGCGAAGATGGCAAAGCCGGAGCCTGCGAAATGCTCGCTCACCACCTGCATTTTGATCGGGTTGCGCAGGTCGGGCTTGTCGGTGCCGTACCAGAGTGCGGCGTCGCGGTAGGAAATCTGCGGCCAGTCGGCGGCCGGGTCGACCTTGCGCCCGCCGAATTCCTCGAACACGCCCGCGATCACCGGGCTGATCGTGTCGAACACGTCCTGCTGAGTGACGAACGACATTTCCATGTCGAGCTGGTAGAAATCCGTGGGCGAGCGGTCGGCGCGCGGATCCTCGTCGCGGAAACAGGGCGCGATCTGGAAATACTTGTCGTAGCCCGACACCATGATCAGCTGCTTGAACTGCTGCGGCGCCTGCGGCAGCGCGTAGAACTTGCCCGGATGCAGGCGCGAGGGCACGAGGAAGTCGCGCGCGCCTTCGGGCGACGATGCGGTGATGATCGGCGTCTGGTATTCGCGAAAGCCCTTGTCCCACATGCGCTTGCGCAAGGACGCCACCACGTCCGAGCGCAGCTTCATGTTGGTCTGCATCGCCTCGCGGCGCAGGTCGAGGTAGCGGTAGCGCAGGCGCGTTTCCTCGGGGTATTCCTGATCGCCGAAGACGATGAGCGGCAGCTCATCCGACGCGCCCAGCACTTCGATCTCGCGGATGAAGACCTCGATCTCGCCGGTGGGCAGTTTGGGGTTCACCAGCTCGGGGTCGCGCGCCTTCACCTCGCCGTCGATGCGGATGCACCATTCGGAGCGGACCTTTTCCACGTCCGAAAAGGCGGCGCTGTCGGGATCGCAGAGCACCTGGGTGATGCCGTAGTGATCGCGCAGGTCGATGAACAGGATGCCGCCGTGATCGCGGATCCGGTTGACCCATCCCGACAGGCGCACCTTGTCGCCGACATTGGCGGAAGTGAGGTCGGCGCAGGTATGGCTGCGATAGGCGTGCATGGTTGGATCCTCTGGCGGTCAAACGGTCGGCCCGGTACACCCCGTCGCAGCGGCGAAGTCAACCCGCCACGCCGCGTGCCGCCGCTGCGTGGCGCTGGTGAAACGCCATGTCGCGACGGGCCGGAATCGCCATTCGGCCCTTGCGCGCAAGTGCAGCATGCCTATAACCCGCAACAATTTGCCAAACCGCCGTCTGCCTGCCGTCCGCCGCCGGACAAATGAAGAGGTCTGCCATGCCCAAACGCACGGATATCAACTCCATCATGATCATCGGCGCGGGGCCGATCGTGATCGGCCAGGCCTGCGAATTCGACTATTCCGGCGCCCAGGCCTGCAAGGCGCTGCGGGAAGAGGGGTATCGGGTCATCCTCGTGAACTCCAACCCCGCCACGATCATGACCGATCCGGAGCTGGCCGACGCCACCTATATCGAACCGATCACCCCCGAAGTCGTCGCCAAGATCATCGAGAAAGAGCGCCCCGACGCGCTGCTGCCGACGATGGGCGGGCAGACCGGGCTCAACACCTCATTGGCGCTGGAAGAGATGGGCGTGCTCGAGAAATTCGGCGTGCAGATGATCGGGGCCCGGCGCGAGGCCATCGAGATGGCAGAGGACCGCAAGCTGTTTCGCGAGGCGATGGACAGGATCGGGCTGGAAAACCCCAAGGCCACGATCATCACCGCCCCGAAAAAGGAAAACGGCAGCGCCGATCTCAAGGAAGGGGTGCGGCTGGCCATCGAGGCGCTGGAATATGTGGGCCTGCCCGCGATTATCCGCCCGGCCTATACCCTGGGCGGCACCGGCGGCGGCGTGGCCTACAATCGCGAGGATTACGAATTCTACTGCCGCTCGGGCATGGATGCATCGCCGGTCAACCAGATCCTGATCGACGAGTCGCTGCTGGGCTGGAAGGAATTCGAGATGGAGGTGGTGCGCGACAAGGCCGACAACGCCATCATCGTCTGTGCCATCGAAAACGTCGATCCCATGGGCGTGCACACCGGCGATTCCATCACCGTCGCGCCCGCGCTGACGCTGACCGACAAGGAATACCAGATCATGCGCAACGGCTCGATCGCCGTGCTGCGCGAAATCGGTGTGGAAACCGGCGGGTCCAACGTGCAGTGGGCGGTCAACCCCGAAGACGGCCGCATGGTGGTGATCGAGATGAACCCGCGGGTGTCGCGCTCGTCCGCTCTGGCGTCCAAGGCGACGGGTTTCCCGATTGCCAAGATCGCGGCGAAGCTCGCCGTGGGTTACACGCTCGATGAGCTGGACAACGACATCACCAAGGTGACCCCGGCCAGTTTCGAGCCGACCATCGACTACGTCGTGACCAAGATTCCGCGCTTCGCGTTCGAGAAGTTCCCCGGGTCAGAGCCGCACCTTACCACCGCGATGAAATCCGTGGGCGAGGCGATGGCCATCGGCCGTACCATCCACGAGTCGCTGCAAAAGGCGCTGGCGTCGATGGAAACCGGCCTGACCGGGTTCGACGAGATCGCCATTCCGGGGCTTGATGACGGCGACGCCGATCATGCCGCCGTGGTCAAGGCGCTGTCCCAGCAGACCCCCGACCGGCTGCGCGTGATCGCGCAGGCAATGCGGCATGGCCTGACCGATGACGAAATCCAGGCCGTGACCATGTTCGATCCCTGGTTCCTTGCCCGCATCCGCGAGATCATCGAGGCCGAAGAGCGCGTGAAGACCGAAGGGCTTCCCAGCGATGAGGCGGGTCTGCGCGCGCTCAAGATGATGGGCTTTACCGATGCGCGCCTTGCGACGCTGACGGGCCTCTCGGAACAGGATGTGCGCCGCATGCGCCGCGCCGCCGGAGTTGTCGCCAGCTTCAAGCGCATCGACACCTGCGCCGCCGAGTTCGAGGCGCAGACGCCCTACATGTATTCGACCTACGAACATCCGATGATGGGCGAGGTCGAATGCGAGGCACGGCCCAGCGACCGCAAGAAGGTGGTGATCCTGGGCGGTGGCCCCAACCGCATCGGGCAGGGGATCGAATTCGACTACTGCTGCTGTCACGCCTGCTTCGCGCTGACGGACGCTGGGTACGAGACGATCATGGTCAACTGCAACCCCGAGACGGTCAGCACCGATTACGACACGTCCGATCGGCTGTACTTTGAGCCGCTGACCTTTGAGCATGTGATGGAAATCCTGCGGGTCGAGCGGGACAACGGCACCCTGCATGGCGTGATCGTGCAGTTCGGCGGGCAGACGCCGCTCAAGATCGCGCAGGAGCTGCATGACGAGGGCATCCCGATCCTGGGCACCAGCCCCGATGCCATCGACCTGGCCGAGGACCGCGAGCGGTTCCAGGCGCTGGTCAACAAGCTGGGCCTCAAGCAGCCCAAGAATGGCATTGCCGCGACCGATCAGGCCGCGCTCGACATCGCCGAAAGCATCGGGTTCCCGCTGGTGATCCGCCCCTCCTATGTTCTGGGGGGCCGCGCGATGGAGATCGTGCGGGATATGGCGCATCTCAAACGCTACATCCGCGATGCGGTGGTGGTGTCGGGCAAAAGCCCGGTCCTGCTTGACAGCTATCTGTCCGGCGCGGTCGAACTGGATGTCGACGCGCTGTGTGACGGGACGGACGTACACGTCGCGGGCATCATGCAGCACATCGAAGAGGCCGGCGTGCATTCCGGCGACAGTGCCTGTTCGCTGCCGCCCTATTCGCTGTCGCCCGAGATTCTGGACGAGATCAAGGCCCAGACCCGCGCGCTGGCTCTGGGGCTGAACGTCGTCGGGCTGATGAACGTGCAATTCGCCATCAAGGACGACGAGGTTTACCTGATCGAGGTCAACCCCCGCGCCTCGCGCACCGTGCCCTTCGTGGCCAAGGCGACCGACAGCGCCATCGCCTCCATCGCCGCGCGGATCATGGCCGGAGAGCCGCTGTCGAACTTCCCGATGCGCGCCGCCTACCCAGAGAATGCCGATTACGACACCACCCTGCCGCTGGCCGATCCGATGACGCTGGCCGATCCGAACATGCCGTGGTTCTCGGTCAAGGAGGCGGTGCTGCCGTTCGCCCGCTTCCCCGGCGTTGACACGATCCTGGGCCCGGAAATGCGGTCTACCGGTGAGGTCATGGGCTGGGACAGGTCCTTCCCGCGCGCCTTCCTCAAGGCGCAGATGGGCGCGGGCACGGTGCTGCCGCACAGCGGCGCGGTGTTCTTTTCGATCAAGGACGAGGACAAGACCCCGCAGCTGGTCGAGACCGGGACGATCCTGCGCGATCTGGGCTTTTCCATCGTCGCGACCGCAGGCACTGCTGATTTCCTTGAGGAACACGGCATCCCCTGCACCCGCGTCAAGAAGGTCTACGAGGGCCGCCCGAACGTGGTCGACCTGATGAAGGATGGCGGCATCCAGCTGGTGATGAACACCACCGAAGGGGCGGCGGCCATCGAGGACAGCCGCGAAATCCGCTCCGTCGCGCTCTATGACAAGATCCCGTACTTCACCACCGCCGCAGGCTCCCACGCCGCCGCGCTGGCGATGAAGGCGCGCGAAGAGGGCGAGCTGGTGGTGAAGTCGCTGCAGGGTTGATCCGCAATTTCGACATGTATGTAACCGGACAGCTCATTGTTTCAGCGGCTGCCCTTCCGACTAAGCTGGCGTAGAGTTGTGTAGTTTTGGCCTTAGATTTACCATTGAGTAATCTGCTAGAGCGTCTACCTTTAGTATGATATTGCGTGCTGATGGTGCAGAAGGGAAGTAATGCCACTGGATTTCAATATCTTAGGTCAAGGAATTTACTCGCCCAGACAAGCAGCGCGACTGATTGGAGGCAAACCTCAAGACGTGTTGAGATGGACTCGAGGTTCCGGCTCATCTGAGCCCCTCTGGAATGCTTACTATCAAGCTTTGGAGGACGCGACCGAGTTGAGTTTCTCTGATGTTGTAGAACTGCGGGTCGTCAAGTCTTTCCGTGACGCTGGTATATCTCTTCAGGCGATTCGATACGCAATCTCTTTTGCTCAGAGGCAATATGGTGTCGAGCGTCCGCTCTCGACCCTTCGTTTCAAAACAGATGGCCGTGAAATTTTACACGAAGCGCTGGAGTTGGACGGTCAGATGGTCAGTTTATCCAAAAAACGTCCTGGTCAAAAAGTGTTTACAGAGATCATTAAGCAATCTCTGAGCGGCCTTGAATACGAGGATGGTAACGCCGCAAGATGGCGGCCTGCACAGGCGAAACATGTGGTCATAGATCCGGGTCGACAGTTCGGCTCACCAATGGTCGATGAATTTGGAATATCAACAGCAGTTCTTTTCGACGAATTTGAAGAGTTCAAGGACATGGCATATCTGTCTAGAATTTATGAGATTCCAAATTCTGTGATCTTGGATGCGGTCCGGTACGAGCAAAATCTCGATAAAACCGGTGCATATGGTTAAGGTTCTTTTTGACCACAACATGCCGCCAATTATTGCGCGAAGTTTGAACGTCCTTGTTTCAGAGGATGGTCATGAGGCGGTGGCGCTAAGAGACAAGTTTAGCATTGGAATTCCGGACATCGAATATTTTTCGGAACTAGGAAAGGAAGGCGGGTGGGTAGTGATATCAAAAGACTTGGCCAACGCCAAGCGCCGACCAGAAAGAAAAGTCATACTGAACTCCGGTGTTATCGCCTTTTATCTCGCAAAAACTGTTCAGAAACAAAAAATTAATGAGCAGGCGGCAACGATCCTCTGGCAATGGGACAAGATTGTTGTTCAGAGGCTCAACAACAAGAACGGGCTTTTTCTACTGCCAGTGAACAAAGGCACTCAGTTTACAAGCATCTAGCCCTCTCCACATCCCCGCGTACCTCTGCTACACCGCCCACAAATGACCCCAACGGGCGGAGCATGTCATGACCATCCCCAAGCCAGTCGTTCTGACCATTCTCGACGGATGGGGGCTCAATCCCGACAAATCCGCCAATGCCCCGGCGCTGGCCGACACGCCGACGATGGACCGGCTGATGGCCACCTGTCCCCATGCGACGCTGATCACCCACGGCCCGGATGTCGGCCTGCCGACCGGGCAGATGGGCAATTCCGAGGTCGGGCACACCAATATCGGCGCCGGGCGGATCGTGGCGATGGACCTGGGCCAGATCGACCTGGCCATCGAGGATGGATCGTTTTTCGAGAACGCCGAGATCCTGAAATTCATCGACACCCTGAAAGACAGCGGCGGTGCGGCGCATGTCATGGGCCTTGTTTCGGACGGCGGTGTGCACGGGCACATCAGCCATATCAAAGCCGCCGTGCAGATGATCGCCAAAGCCGGTGTGCCGGTGGTCCTGCATGCCATCACCGACGGGCGCGACGTGGCCCCCGACAGCGCCAAGGGTTTTGTTAAGGACCTGACCGACTGGACCGAAACGCTGGAGGATGCCGCCCCCGTGCGGATCGCGACCGTGATCGGGCGCTACTACGCCATGGACCGCGACACCCGTTGGGAACGGGTCGAGACCGCTTATGACGCGATGATCCAGGGTCAGGGCAAGACGGCCGGCAGCGCGGTCGAGGCGGTTCGGCAAAGCTATGACGCGGGCAAGAAAGATGAATTCATCCCCGCGACGGTGATCGGCGACTACGCGGGCGTGGCCGAGGGAGACGGGTTTTTCTGCCTCAACTTCCGCGCCGACCGGGCGCGCGAAATCCTGTCGGCCATCGGCGATCCGGCGTTCGACGGGTTCGCAAGGGACAAGCCCGACCTTGCCGCGATGCTGGGGATGGTCGAATATTCCGAGGCGCACAACGCCTATCTGTCCACCGCCTACCCGAAGAAGAAGATCGTCAACACGCTGGGCGCCTGGGTCGCTGCGCAGGGCAAGACGCAGTTCCGCCTGGCCGAGACCGAGAAATATCCGCATGTCACGTTTTTCCTCAACGGCGGCAAGGAAACCCCCGAACCGGATGAAGACCGCTTCATGCCGAAATCCCCCAAGGTCGCGACCTATGACATGCAGCCCGAAATGTCGGCAGCCGAGGTGACGCAGAAATTCGTCGCGGCGATCGAGCATGGCTATGATCTGATCGTGACCAACTTTGCCAACCCCGACATGGTCGGTCACACCGGCGACCTGGATGCGGCGATCAAGGCCTGCGAGGCGGTGGATCAGGGCCTGGGACAGGTGGTTGCCGCGCTTAAGAAATCCGGCGGCGCGATGATCGTGACAGCCGATCACGGCAATTGCGAAACCATGGTCGATCCCGAAACCGGGGGGCCGCATACTGCGCATACCACCAACCCGGTGCCGGTGGTGCTGTTTGGCGGGCCCGAGGGCGCGGCGCTGCGCGACGGACGGCTGGCCGATCTTGCGCCGACGCTGCTTGCCCTGATGGGCCTGCCGCAGCCGGAGGAGATGACCGGGAGAAGCCTGATCCAGTGATGCGCGGCCTTTCCCTTTGCCTGGCGCTCATGGCGCTGCCTGCATCCGCGCAGGACGCGGCGGATGCCGCGCGGCTGGCCGCGCGCCAGATCGAAGAGGCGGCGCTGAGCCTCGATGCCGCGCAAAGCGCCCGCGACCGCGTCGCCGCGCTGACCAGCACCGTGCGCGCTTACGAGGCGGGGTTGAGCGCGATGCGCGACGGCCTGCGCGATGCGGCGATCCGGGAAACCGAGCTCAGCACCCAGCTCGCTGCCCGCGACACCGAGGTCGCGCAGCTTCTGGGCGTGTTGCAGGGCATCGGACGCTCCGCCTCGCCCGAAACGCTGCTGCATCCCTCGGGGCCCGTGGGCACCGCGCGCACCGGTATGCTGGTCGCCGCGGTCACGCCTGGGCTGGCCGACCGCGCCGCAATCCTGCGCGCCGATCTCGAGGAGGTGACGACCCTGCGGCAGCTTCAGCAGGACGCGGTGCAGACGCTGCAGGATGGTCTGCGCGGCGTGCAGGAGGCGCGCACCGGCCTCAGCCAGGCGCTGGCCGACCGCACCGATCTGCCCCGCCGCTTTACCGAGGATCCGGTGCGCACCGCGATCCTGATCGCCGCCACCGAAACGCTGCAGGGCTTTGCCAGCGGGCTGAGCGAGATCACCACCGACGAGATCGCCGATCCGCTGCCCGAGATTGACGATCTCAAGGGGCAGGTGCCGCTGCCGGTCGCGGGGCAGGTGCTGCGCACCGCGGGTCAGGCCGACGCCGCCGGTGTGGCGCGGCCGGGCATCGTGATGGCCACCCCGGCCAAGGCTCTGGTGACCACGCCCACGGCGGCGACGATTCGCTACCGCGGTCCGCTGCTCGACTACGGCGTCGTGGTCATCCTCGAGCCGCAGGCCGATCTCTTGTTCGTTCTAGCCGGGCTTGATACCGCTTACGGCGAGATCGGGCAGGTGCTGCCCGCCGGATCGCCCGTCGGGCTGATGGGCGGGGAGGAGCCGGAGACCGGTGACATCGTGTCACCTGTCCGTGAAAGGGGTGGAAGTCGCCGCCCCGAAACGCTCTATATAGAAGTGAGGCAGGGCGATGCGCCCGTCGATCCGCTGACGTGGTTCGCAACCGACAAGGGATGAGACCGAGATGAAGAAATTCGTAATGGCCGCGCTGGGCGGCACGCTGGCCGGTGTGGTGGCGACAACCCAATTCGTCGGACCTCTGCTGGCGCAGGAATCCGCCCGCTCGACCAGCGTCTATGAACAGCTTGATCTGTTCGGCGACATCTTCGAACGCATCCGCGCGCAATATGTCGAAGAGGTGGACGAGGCCGAACTGGTCGAGGCCGCGATCAACGGCATGCTGACCTCTCTCGATCCGCATTCCAGCTACCTGTCGCCGGACGACGCGCAGAACATGCGCGTCCAGACCCGCGGCGAATTCGGCGGGCTGGGAATCGAGGTTACGCAGGAAGAGGGGTTCGTCAAGGTCGTGTCGCCCATCGACGGCACCCCGGCGGACGAGGCCGGCATAGAAGCGGGCGATTTCATCACCCATGTGGACGGCGAATCGGTTCTGGGCCTCAACCTCGACGAAGCGGTCGACCTGATGCGCGGTCCCGTCGGGTCCGAGATCATCATCACCGTCGTGCGCGAAGACATGCCCGAACCCTTTGACGTGTCGATCATCCGCGACACGATCAAGCTCACCGCCGTGCGGACCCGCACCGAAGGCGACACCGTCGTGCTGCGCGTCACCACCTTCAACGACCAGACCTTCCCCAACCTTGAGGAAGGGCTTGCCGAACAGGTCGAAGCAGCGGGTGGCATCGACAAGGTCAACGGCTTCGTGCTGGATCTGCGCAACAACCCCGGCGGTCTGCTGACCCAGGCGATCCGGGTGTCGGACGCCTTCCTCGAAAAGGGCGAAATCGTCTCGACCCGGGGCCGCAATCCGGTGGACGGCGACCGCTACAACGCCACCGAGGGCGATCTTGCCGAAGGCAAGCCCATCGTTGTGCTGATCAACGGCGGGTCAGCCTCGGCCTCGGAAATCGTCGCGGGCGCGCTGCAGGATCACCGCCGCGCCATCGTGGTGGGCACGAAATCCTTCGGCAAGGGGTCGGTGCAGACCGTCATGCCGCTGCGCGGGGATGGCGCCATGCGCCTGACAACGGCGCGGTATTATACGCCGTCGGGCCGGTCGATCCAGGCGCTGGGCGTGTCGCCCGACATCGTCGTCGAACAGCCCCGCGTGACACCCAACGAGGAAGAGGACGAAGAAGGCACGACCCGCGCCACAAGGTCCGAGGCCGACCTGCGCGGACGTCTGAACAACGACAGCCTGACCGAGGACGAGATCCGCCAGATCGAAGAGGACCGCGAAAAGGCCGAGGCCGCCGCGGCCCTGCGCGAAGAGGATTATCAGCTGGCCTATGCCATCGACATCCTCAAGGGCCTGTCCGCCTTGGGACCCAACGACTGAGCAACGTCGCTGCCGGGGTGGGTCGCCGCCCCGGCAGCCGTTTTCCTCTAGGAAAACGGACCGGAAAATTCGAATTTTCCGGCACTCCCGATGAGAGGCCCGGCATGACACCCGAAGACATCGCCAAACTGCCCTATCGCCCTTGCGTCGGCGTGATGCTGACGAATGCCGACGGCGACGTCTTCGTCGGTCAGCGCATCGACACTCAAAGCCCAGCCTGGCAGATGCCGCAGGGCGGTGTGGACACCGGAGAAGACCCGCAAGAGGCCGCGCTGCGCGAGCTTTGGGAAGAAACCGGCGTGTCCCGCGATCTGGTCACGATCGAGGCTGAAACGCCTGACTGGATTCCCTACGACCTGCCGCACGATCTTGTCCCGCGCATCTGGAAGGGCCGGTATCGCGGGCAGGAGCAGAAGTGGTTCCTGATGCGCTTTCACGGCGGCGATACCCAGGTCAACATCGCCACCGACCACCCCGAGTTTTCGGAATGGCGCTGGCTGCCCGCATCCGAACTGGTGGAACATATCGTGCCGTTCAAACGCGAGGTTTACACCCGCGTGCTCGACTGCTTCGGCGACCGGCTGTGATCCGGCTGGCGGCTGTGCTGTCGCTGCTGGCGGGGGGCGCGCAGGCGCTGTCCTGCATGGCCCCGGATGTTGCGCGGGATTACCTGACCGCCGATGCCGCGCCCGAGCCCTATTTCGTCATGCTGGGCACACTGCAGTTCGATCCCGCCCTGCTGCCGGTCCGTGACGGGCAGGGAAGGGGCGCCGCAAACGCGACCGACATCCCCGCGCGCCTGACCGGGCGCAGTCTGACCACGGACGGCTTTACCAGGGATGTGTCGCGCGACGTCACGTTGCGTGTGCTGTGCCTGGGGCCTTGGTGCGCCGGGGCAGAGTCGGGAACCCGCTACCTTGCCTTTCTGCGCCAGGATGGCGACCGGCTGATCGCCGAGGCGAACCCCTGCGGCGGCATGCTTTACGTCAAGCCGACGGTCCAACAGCTCAAGGCCGTGCGGGCCTGCGCCAAGGGCGATTGCACCCCCGCCGCCCCGCACCGCTAGGCTCAGCGCAGTTTTTTCAGCACCGCCAGAGACGGATAGCCATCCGGGGCCAGCCCTGCCGTGCGCTGATAGTTGCGCAGCGCCTTGATGCTGTTTGGCCCGATGCGCCCGTCGATGCCCCCGGTGCCAAAGCCGCGCGCCGTCAGCAGTCGCTGCAGTTCCTTGCGTTCCGCACGGGTCAGGGCGCGGTCGCCGCGGGGCCAGTCGGCCTGGATCGGCGCACCGCCCTTGATCCGGTCGCTCAGATGCCCGACGCCGATCACATAGGCATCGGCGGCGTTGTAGCGTTCGATCACCCGAAAATTCTTGAAGATCAGAAACGCCGCCCCTTCGGCCCCCGCAGGCAGCAGGACCGAGGCCGCGCCGTAATCCCGCACCGCACCGCCATTCATGTCCACCACGCCCAGTCGCGCCCATTCGCTGGGCATCCGCGTGGTCTGGCGGTTGGCGCTGGCATAATCGAACCCGTCGGGCAGCCGCACCTCGACCCCCCAGGGCATGCCCTTGACCCAGCCGAACCGCGCCAGATAGGCGGCGGTCGACGCCAGCGCGTCGGTCGGATCGTCCGACCAGATGTCGCGCCGCCCGTCGCTGGTGAAATCCACCGCGAGATCAAGGTAAGAGGTCGGGATGAACTGCGTGTGCCCCATCGCGCCGGCCCAGCTACCGGTCATGCGGGCGGGGGTGGTGTCGCCGTTCTGCAGGATTTCCAGCGCCGCGATCAGCTGTTTTTCAAAAAACGCACCGCGCCGCCCGTCATGGGCCAGCGTGGCCAGAGATCCGATCAGGGGCTTGCTGCCGCGATAGGCCCCATAGGCGCTTTCCATGCCCCAGATCGCCAGTACGACCTCCTTGTCGACGCCATAGCGCGCCTCGATCCGGTTCAGTATATCGCGATGCTCGGCCAGTTTCGTGCGGCCATTCTCGATCCGCTTGTCCGAGGCGGCAGAGTCGAGATAGTCCCAGATCGTCTTGGTGAATTCTGACTGGTTGCGGTCCCTGGCGATCACCTCGGGGTCATAGCGGGCATGGCGAAAGGCGCTGTCAAGGACGCTTTCGCGAATGCCCTGGCGTGCGGCCCGGGTGCGGAAATCGCGAATCCAGCGCTCGAACCCGGCCTGGGTGGCCGCATCGACAGGGGCGATTTGCGGTGTCTCGGGGCGGGACATCGGCCGTGTGCCTTGGTCGGGGACCGTGGCGGGCGCCGCGGCGGCGATTTCGATGCTCGCGGCCTCGGTCGTGGGCCGCAGCAGGGGGCGCAGCGACGTATCCACCGCTGCCGCCCCGCTGGTCACGGGCACGAGGCCGATGGCCAGAGCCCCGAATATCTTGCGCGTCTTCATATGCTCACCTGCTGCTTTGCAGCCTCGTCTTGTTTTGATCCAAGGATAGCGCAGATCGCGAGCTTTGTGAATCGGGCCGTGCGGCGCGGGCGGGGGGTTGCCGGGCGGGGCTAGCGCTTTGCGGATCGCCGCCGCTTGACCTTGGTGCGGGTCTTTGCGTCCTTCTTTCCGGCCTTGGCAAGCTTGCGACGTGGGCCGCCCTTGCTGCTACCGCGCCCCTTGCGCGGGCCGCCACGCCCCGGGCCGCGGGGCAGATCGGCATCCTCGAGCGTCAAAAGCTCGAGCCCGATGCCGCCGGTGACCGGCGCCGCATCGGTCAGCCTGACCGTGACCTTCTGCCCCAGGGTGATCACCGTGCCGGTGTCGGCGCCCATCAGCGTGGCGGAGTCGCGGTCGAAATGGAAATATTCGTTGCCCAGATTGCGCATCGGGATCAGCCCGTCGGCCCCGGTCTCGTCCAGCCTGACGAAAACGCCGAAGCGCGCGATGCCGCTGATCTTACCGCTGAATTCCGCGCCGATCCGGTCCGACAGATAGGCCGCGAGGTAGCGGTCGGTGGTGTCGCGTTCGGCCGTCATCGACCGGCGTTCAGTGTCGCTGATATGCGTCGCGGTGCTGTCCAGGCGTTCGATATCCTCGGGGCTCAGCCCGTCGTCGCCCCAGCCGTGGGCGGTGATCAGCGCGCGGTGCACGACCAGGTCGGCATAGCGCCGGATGGGCGAGGTAAAGTGCGCATAGGCCTGCAGCGCCAGCCCGAAATGCCCGAAATTCGCAGGGCCGTAATAGGCCTGCGTCATCGCACGCAGGGTTGCCATGTTGATCAGGTCCGCCTCGTCCCGGCCCGCAGCGTCGTGCAGCAGCTTGTTGAGATGGGCGGTCTTGAGCACTTGCCCCTTGGCCAGCTGCAACCCGGCGGCGTCCGCCGTGTCACGCAGCGAATCGAGCTTCTCGGGCGGCGGTTCCTCGTGCACGCGGTAAAGCAGCGGGGTCTTTTTCGCGGCCAGCGTTTCAGCGGCGGCGACATTGGCCAGCACCATGAATTCTTCGATCAGCTTGTGCGCATCCAGCCGGTCGGCAAAGTTGACCGAGGTGACAGTGCCATCCTCGGACAGCTGGATCTTGCGTTCGGGCAGATCAAGGTCCAGCGGCTGGCGTCGCCCACGGGCGGCGTGCAAGGCGGCATAGGCGGCATAAAGCGGGCGGATGACGTCGTCCATCAGTGGCGCCAGCCGGTCGGACACCTCGCCGTCCATGGCCGCCTGCACCTCTTGGTAATTGAGCGAGGCGGGCGAGCGCATCAGGCCCCGGACAAAGCGCTGGCCGCGTTTGTTGCCGTCGGCGTCGATGACCATGCGCACCGCGAGACAGGCGCGCGGCACGCCCTCGTGCAGGCTGCACAGATCTCCCGACAGCCGGTCGGGCAGCATTGGCACCACGCGGTCGGGGAAATAGCTGGAATTGCCGCGCTTGCGCGCCTCGCGGTCGAGCGCGGTGCCGGGGCGGACGTAATGCGCGACATCCGCGATGGCGACCCAGATCACATGCCCGCCGGGGTTCTTGGGATCGTCGTCGGCATGGGCGTAACACGCGTCGTCATGATCGCGCGCATCCGAGGGGTCGATGGTAATGAGCGGCAGATCGCGCAGATCGGTGCGGCCCTTGAGGCCCGCGGGCTTCATCGCGTCAGCTTCGGCCAGCACGTCGTCGGGGAAATCGTCGGGAATGCCGTGCTGATGGATCGCGATCAGCGACACCGCGCGCGGTTCGGACGGGTCGCCCAGGCGCTGGGTGATGCGGGCGCGGGGCAGGCCCATGCGGCCCTTGGGCCCGGCTTGTTCGGCCTCGACCAGCTCTCCTTCGCGGGCGCCGCCGGTGGCGTCGGGCATCACCGCCCATTCGCTGTCAGACCCCTTGTCGATCGGCAGGATACGCCCCCCTTCGGCGCCCTTGCGAAAGATGCCGACGATCTTTCTGGGGTTGGCGCCGATGCGGCGGATCAGCCGCGCCTCGTAATTGTGGTCTTCGTCCTGCACGACCTGCAGGCGCGCCAGGATGCGGTCGCCTTCGCCCAGGGCCGGATCGCTGGCGCGCGGGACGATCAGCACGACCGGCTCAGTGCCTTCGCCGTGCCACTCCAGCGGTTGGGCATACAGATCGCCGTCCGGATCGGGGGCCTTGACCTGCAGCACGCTGACCGGGGGCAGACGGTCGGGGTCGCGATAGGTCTTCTTGCGCTTTTCCAGATGGCCGTCGGCCTCCAGCTCCTTGAGCAGACGCTTGAGGTCGATGCGCGCGGCACCCTTGATCCCGAAGGCCTTGGCGATGTCGCGTTTCGCGGTGAGGGTCGGGTTGGCGGCGATCCAGTCGAGGATGTCGGCCTTTGTCGGCAGCTTGCTCATGACGTTCGCCTATCACGCGGCGCGCAGGGCGTCACCTGCGAAGACGCCCGGCCCGGGCGGAGGAGCGGCGGCTCTTCAAGTCCTCGCGGACTTTCCTCGCGGGAGGTCGGCCAGGGTGTCGATGTCCTGCAGGGTATCGACCCGGGCGACACGCATGCCGCCAAGGCTGTCCACGGACTGTGCCAGCGCCTGATCGGTGGACCACGCCACCCCGCGCAGCAGCCCGGGCGGCACCCGGTTGCTGCGCTTCAGCCCGACCAGCCAGTACCCGCCATCGGGGGCGGGCCCAAAGACCGCTTCGTGATCCCCCAGCGCGCGGAACGCCCGCCAGACATGCGCGGGTGTGATGCCGGGGATATCGCCGCCGATGATGCAGACCGGGCCGGGCGGCTGGTTACGCAGCAGCCGCGCCATCCGGTCGCCCAGAGTGCCCGGTCCCTGCGGCAAGCGCGGCAGATGCGCGGGCCAGACCCGGCTTTGCAGACCCTCTGAATCCGGCGCCACCGCCAGTGCCAGGTACCAGCGCGGATCGTCCAGCCGCCGCAAGAGCGCCGAGGTCTGATGCCGGAACCACCAGGCTGCCGCGGTCATGCCGATGTCGCGCCCCAGCCGCGTCTTCACCCGGCCCGGGCGCGGCTCTTTCAGCATGACGATCAGCCGTCGGCGCATCTCAGGCAAAATAGTCGCGCAGGATGCGGGTGTAGATCGCCTTGAGCTGATGGATCTGTGCCACTTCGACCCGTTCATCGACCTGGTGCATGGTCTTGCCCACCAGCCCGAATTCCACGACCGGGCAGTGATCCTTGACAAAGCGCGCGTCCGACGTGCCGCCGCTGGTCGACAGCTCGGGTGTCACGCCGGTTTCGGCCTCAACCGCGCGGGACACCAGCGCCGACAGATCGCCCGGCGGGGTCAGAAAGCTTTCGCCAGAAATCTTGATCTTCACATCCGTCTTCGTCCCGAATTCGGCGTCGATGCGCGTGGCTTCTTCCTGCAGCCACTCGGACAGCGACGCGCCGCTGTGCAGATCGTTGAAGCGGATGTTGACCGCCGCGCGGCTCTGCGCCGGAATGACGTTGGTCGCTGGGTTGCCGGTGTCTATGGTGACGACCGCCAATGTCGAGGCATCGAAGTGATCGGTGCCCTTGTCCAGCTCGTGCGAGGCCAGCCGGTCCATCAGCCGCGCCATCGCGGGCATCGGGTTCAGCGCGCGGTGCGGATAGGCGGCATGGCCTTGCTGCCCCACCACGGTGAAATGCGCATTGAGCGATCCGCGCCGCCCGATCTTGAGCATCTGGCCCATGTGGTCGGGGCTTGTGGGTTCCCCAACCAGGCAGACCTGCATCCGCTCCTGGGCGCTTTCCATCCAATTCAGAAGCGCCACGGTGCCATCCACCGCGTCGCCTTCCTCGTCCCCGGTGATGGCCAGGATCACCGCGCCGTCGGGCGGGGTCTGCGTCACGAAATCCACCGCCGCGGCGGCAAAGGCGGCGACGCCGGATTTCATGTCGGTGGCCCCGCGCCCATAGAGGAACCCGTCCTTCACCTCGGCGCCGAAGGGCGGCATGGTCCAGTCGTCGGGATCGCCCAATGGCACCACATCTGTGTGCCCGTTGAACCCGAAGGTGCGGCTGTGCCCCTTGTCACCCCAGCGCGCGAACAGGTTGCTGACGCCGCCGCGATCGACCCGGGTGCAGGTGAACCCGGCCCCCGCAAGCAGGTCCTCCAGCAGCACCAGCGCGCCGCCCTCTTCAGGGGTGATCGAGGCGCAACGCACCAGATCGGCGGTCAGGGTTTCGGGATTGGTCTGCGACATGACGGGGCCTTTCGGTCTGATCCTTGGGGCAGGTAACGCGCATTTCGACGCCCGGCAAATGTGGCCAAAATAGCGCAGCATTGCGGCGATTACGTAGCGTTACCCGCAGGAGTTGCTTAACAGGTCATGAATCTGCGTGTTATCAATAACATAACAATAAGCCCAGAGGCAGGGCGCGCAGTTCTGAACACATCATGTTGCAATTTTGGGGGCCTCTCCCCCCAGATAGGCACAGGTTTCGGCTGTTTCTGACCTCGGGCAGGGCACGAGGCAGGTATGGTCGCAGCATCGGAAATCCCGATTGATCGGGGGGCCAGCGCCTTTGAGATGGCGCAGGAAATCTTTGGCGACGGCGTCACGGTCGTCAGTGCCAGCTATACCGGGGATCGCGATTCCTCGGGCATCTACAGCAACGGCGACAGCGTCAGCCCGGGTGTGACCCCCGGCGACACCGGTGTCATGCTGTCGACCGGTGACCTGCGCGGCTTTACCAACACCTTCGGGTCGGCCAACCAGGACAACAACCAGTCCACCAATTCCAGCGGTCCGAACGGGGTGTCGGATTTCAACGCGGCGGCGGGCGCGCGGACCTATGACGCGGCGTTCCTGGATGTGGATTTCATTCCCACCGGCTCTGTGATGACGATGCAGTTTGTCTTTTCGTCCGAGGAATACCCGGAATATCAGACCTCGCTTTATCAGGATTTCGTCGGCGTCTGGGTCAATGGCGTGCAGGTCGATATGGCCATCGGCGACGGCGATATAGACCCCAACAACCTTAACTCGATCTCCAACCAGAACCTGTTCGTCGACAACACCGGGTCGGATTACAACACCGAGATGGACGGCTTTACCGTCACCATGACGCTGACCATTCCGGTCACGCCCGGTGTGGTCAACTCGATCCGGATCGGCATCGCCGACGTGGTCGACAACAACTACGACTCGACCCTGCTGATCGCGGGCAATTCGGTACAGACCACGCTGGTCGCGATCGAGGATACTGCCGAAATCTATCCCAACGGCACCGCCAATGTCGACGTTCTGGCCAATGATGTGAACGCGACCGGCGGCACGCTGACCATCACCCATATTAACGGCATCGCCGTCACCGCGGGCGATACGGTGACGCTGACCACCGGGCAGACGGTGACGCTGCTTGCGGATGGCACGCTGGACGTGACCGGCGACGGCGACGTCGAGACAGTGAATTTCACCTACACGGTCGAAAGCAGCACCGGCACCAACGACGTGGGCTTTGTGACGCTGGATTCGGTGCCCTGCTTCGTGGCGGGCTGCCTGATCGACACCGCCGACGGGCCGCGCGCGGTGGAAACGCTACGCGCGGGCGATCTGGTGGTGACCAAGGACAACGGCCTGCAGCCGCTGCGCTGGCGCGGCCAGCGGCGGGTTGCCGCCCTGGGCAAGTTCGCCCCCATCCGTATCGCCGCGCGCGCGCTGGGCGCGCATGACACGCTGATGCTGTCACCGTTGCACCGGGTGGTCGTGCGCGACGTGCTGGCCGATGTGATGTTCGGCGCCCCCGAGGTTCTGGTCGCCGCCAAGCATCTGGTCAACGGCACCACGATCCGCGCGGTCGAGGGGGGCGAGGTCGACTATGTCCACCTGCTTTTCGATCAGCACGAGATCGTCTTTGCCAATGGCATGGAATCCGAAAGCTTCCTGCCCGGGGCCGAGGTGCGCAACCTTTTCGAGGAAGAGGTGCTGGAAGAGATCTGCGCGCTTTTCCCCGAACTCGACCCGGTGACGGGTGCGGGCTACAGCCCCGCCGCGCGCCGGGTGCTGAAAGGCTACGAGGCGCGGCTGCTGCAGGGCCTTGCCGCATGAGCTGGATTGCCATTTCAGGCGAGGATATGGGCTGGGTCTGCCCCAAGACCTTTGACGAATCCGAGACCGGACGCAACACGCTGCTGGCACGCGGGTCGCTGGTGATCGAGACGCGGCTGTCGCCGGACGGGCGGCCGCAGACGCTGCTGTCCTACCAGCGGCGGCATCCCTGGGAAGGCGGGCTGTCGCTGCAAGCCATCCCCGGCGGCAGCATCGTGCTGGTGATGAGCCAGGGGCAGGATGTGTTTCACACGGTTCTCAGCCACGGGCGCGACGCGCGCACCGACGTGCTGCGCCTGACCTTCAGCTGGGACAGCCCGCGCCGCTGGGGGCGGCTGGCGGTCGAACGGCCCGAGGCCGATACGATCGAGGTGGTGAAGACCCCCGCGCCGCCGCCGCTGATGCTCGAAGACATCTACACCATGACCCTGCGACCGCAGCTGTGCGAGATGGACGCCGACGTGGTGTTCTTTGCGGTGTCCGACCGGATCGAACCCATCGGCCCCATGCCGTCGCTGACCGGCACCGTGCCGGTGGCGACGCCGATGGGGTACAAGCCGCTCAAGGAGCTGAACTGCGGCGATACGGTTCTGTCGCGGGACAACGGGGCGGTACCGGTGCTGCACGTGGTCGAACGCACCGTTCCGGCCTTCGGCTCTTTCCAGCCGGTGCGCCTGCGCGCGCCCTATTTCGGCTTGCGGCGGGATATCGTCGTCGCCCCGCATCAGCGGCTGGTGATCGGCGGGTCCGAGGTCGAGTATATCTTTGGCCGTGAGGCGGTGCTGATCCCGGCCATCAATCTGGTGAACGGCTTCGCGGCGGTCTACGAAGACGGTCACCGGCTGGTCAGCTATCGCCATCTGCTGTTGCCGGGACACGAGGCGCTGATCTGCGCCGATGCCGCGATGGAAAGCCTGTATGTCGGTCGGCTGCGCCGCAACCGCGACCGGCTGCGGTCGAGCCTTCTGAATGCCTGCCCGCACACGCTTTTGCCCGAACACCACCGCGCCGGTTACCAGGTGCTGCGCCCGTTCGAGGCGATCACCCTGGCAGAGGCGCGCGCCGCCTGACAGCGGATCGCGGCGTCGCGGTCAGTCCTTGTCGAAGAACGGCGTCATCTGCGCCACGATCACCGAATTTTCCGCAAGCGCCCGCGCCATCAGCTCGGCCTCGTCTTCGTCGATCTCGTGCCCTTCGGCGCGTCGTTCGTCGGCGGTGCCATAGCCGGTGACATCAAGCGGCGCCAGATCGGCCTGCTTGAGGATCGCCACGGTTTCGCGCACCGCCTCGGCCTCGTCCACACCGCTGGCATAGCACATGAGCGCGGCACCGGTCGCGTCTTTCGGCAGCCCGTCGCCCGCCTTGCGGCCGACCTCGACCAGAAGGGTGTAGACCTGTTGCTTGCTGGGGCGTTTTTCCGACATGGGCGCAGATGCCGTGGCGGCGCGGGAAATGTCAAGCGCGCGGCCTACTTCGTCAACTCCACCACCAGGGCAGTGCTGTAGATCGCCATGATCAGCACGCTTTCGATCCCGATCCGCCCCGGCCCTTGCCGTTGCCGCAGGATCAGCCCGGCCAGCAGCACGGCGGTCATCATCAGTCCGGTGCCCAGCCAGTAAAGGTCGGTGATGTCGACAGCGTGATAGAGCGATCCGTCGCGGTAGGCGACATCCGATGCGACGAGGAACAGCGTGTCAAAGGTGTTGCCGCCGATGATCCCGCCCACGGCCAGTTGCAGCGCGCCGCGCCGCACCGCGACTAACGTGGTGACAAGCTCCGGCAGAGACGTGACTACGGCGGTGATGAGCGCGCCTACAAGGCTCGAAGACAGGGAAAACCGGTCGATGAAGGTGGCGCCCACCTGGCTGATGACCCAGCCGCCCACGGCCATGATCGCCACCAGACCGGCGAACCGAAGGATCGGACCGCGCGCAGATTTGTGGGCATCGTCGGCGTCGTCAGGATCGTCCTTGCGCGTCTCCGAGGTCTGCACCGGCTGCCACATCGGCGATTCGCTGACCACTGACGACAGATGCACCCCGGCAAGGTATGCAAGGAACAGCACGACGGACACCGGGTGAATGCCGAAATAGGCCAGATCAGGCCCTGCCATCGCGCAGATCGGCAGGCTGAGCAGGATGATCAACATGACAGCCTGGAACAGGTTCGCAGGCTCGGCCGCGGCATGTTCGAGGTTTGCACGCTTGTGCAGCAGATCAGCCATCGCCAGGAACAGCGTCTGCGCCGCGATGCCGCCGACGGCGTTGGAAAAGGCAAAGCTGGCATCACCCGACAAGGCCGCATTGACCGAGACCACCACCCCGGCGAGCGACGTCGCACCGCCGAGGATCAGGCCGCCAGCCAAGGCCTCGCCCATGCGGGTGCGGTCGGCGATGACATCCGCAAGCTGTGTCGCCTTGATCGACGCGAGCACGACGAATAGCGCCGCGCACGCGAAGACACACAGCAGCGGGACAAGAGGCAGGCTGGCGATCATGAGGAGCTAACGCCCCAGATCGGATGCGGTTTCCGTAACCAATGATTAATCGTGATCGGCCATCAATACGGTATGACGATGCCCGACTATCTGACTCCCGACCGTTTCCTGATCGACATCTTCGCCTCAAAGTCGGCACGACAAGGTGGCGTGATCCGGCGCAAGCGCCGCGATATCGAGCGATATTATGGCGTCGGCCCATTTCTGGAGGAGATGCGCCGCCGTGGGTTTTCCGTGGTCGAGAATGCCGGGCAGTTTGTGATCTTCTGCAATTGCGAAACGCTGCGGCGGCTGAGCTGAGCGGCGTTTTTCTCAAGAAAAACGGCCCGGAATTCTTGAGAATTCCGGGCCGGCCGATGCGCAGGGTGGCGCGCTTTTCTCAAGAAAAGCGGATCGGAGTTCTTGAGAACTCCGACGGCGCTCAGTCCCGCAGCAACTCGTTGATGCCGGTCTTGGACCGGGTGCGCTCGTCCACCCGCTTCACGATCACCGCACAGTAAAGGTTGACGTTGTTCTTGGACGGCATGGAGCCTGCGACGACCACCGAATAGGGCGGCACCTCGCCCATGAAGACCTCACCGGTTTCGCGGTCGACGATCTTGGTCGACTGACCGATAAACACGCCCATGCCCAGCACCGACCCTTCGCGCACGATGCAGCCTTCGACCACTTCGGAGCGTGCCCCGATAAAGCAGTTGTCCTCGATGATCGTGGGGCCCGCCTGCATCGGTTCCAGCACGCCGCCGATGCCGACACCGCCCGAGAGATGCACGTTCTTGCCGATCTGCGCGCAGGATCCGACCGTGGCCCAGGTATCGACCATCGTGCCTTCGTCCACATAGGCGCCCAGGTTCACAAAGGACGGCATCAGCACCACGCCCGGCGCGATATAGGCCGATTTGCGCACGATACAGTTCGGCACCGCGCGAAAACCGGCGGCGCGCCACTGGTTGTCGCCCCAGCCCTGGAACTTGCTGTCGACCTTGTCCCACCAGCCCGCACCCTGCGGGCCGCCGGGCTGCATTTCCATGTCCTTGATCCGAAAGCCCAGAAGAACGGCCTTCTTGGCCCACTGGTTCACCGTCCAGTCGCCGCTGTCCTGCCGTTCGGCCACCCGCAGCTTGCCGCTGTCGAGCGCGTTCAGCGTCTCTTCGATGGCTTCGCGGGTTTCACCGCCGGTGCTTGGGGTGATCTCGTCGCGCGCATCCCACGCGGCCTCGATGGCGGTTTCCAGGTGGGCATTGGACATCTGAACGGTCTCCTCGGCAAGGGGTTTGCCGCCCTATACCGGGCGCGGCGGGATCAGACAATGCACAGAAGTGTCGGTGTCAGCCCGCCAGCGGGTCGGGTGCGATGTTGCCGCCGCAGACCAGCACCGCCACGCGTTCGCCCGGGGCGGGCACGTAGGCCCCCGCCCGCAGCGCCGCCAGCGCGCAGGCCCCGGCCGGTTCGACAAGGATGCGGTGCGCCTGCCAAAGCGCGCGCTGCGCCTCGGCGATGGCTGCATCCTCGACCCGCAGCGCGTCGTCCAGATGGGCCCGCGCCAGGTCGAAGGCGATGCCGCCGATGCGCCGAGCGCCAAGCGCGTTGGCGGCGATGCCCGACACCTCCACATCCACCGGCCCGCCCTTGGCCCGGGCTGCGTGAAGCGCGCAGGAGGTCGCGGGTTCGACCGCCACCACCCGCCGCCGGCCTTGCCAATGGGCCAGCGCGCCCGCCAGCAGCCCGCCGCCGCCGACGGCGATCAGCACCGTGTCGGCATCGAGGCCCTGCGCATCCCATTCCGCAAAGCAGGTGCCCTGCCCGGCAACGGTCGCTTCGGCGTCATAGGCGTGGATGGCCATCGCGCCGGTCGCGTCCTCGTGCGCACGCGCCGCGTCGAGCGCGTTGGCATATTCGCCCGGCACCACCGTCAGGGCGGCGCCGGTGCGCTTGATCAGCGCGATTTTTGCGGGTCCGGCCATTTCCGGTACGAAGATCGCCGCCCGGTGCCCGAGCGCGCGGGCCGCATGGGCCACGGCGGCACCGTGGTTGCCGCCAGAGGCCGCCACGACCCCGCCCGGCGGCACCTCTTGCAACAGCAGCGTATTGAACGCCCCGCGTGCCTTGAAACTGCCGGTGTGTTGCAGATGCTCAAGCTTCAGCGCCACCGAAACCGGGGCCAGCACGTTCGAGGTCATCACCGGGGTGATCTGCGCATGGCCCGCGATGCGCTGGCGGGCGTCGGCAATTTTTGTGGTCCAGTCCATGCGATGCTCCGGTTGCTGGCGCTGCCTGTGAAATGGCGCTACGCATTGGATAAACCACGAAAGGCCCCGCCATGAAAGACGACCGCCGCAGCCCGTTTCGCGATGCCCATCTGGACCGCGACACCGCGGATCACGTACCCGACACGCCGCAGACCCGCGCGCCCACCTACCGACTCGCCTTCGCGGACGAGGATTTCCTCTGCCGCGACGAATTGCGCCCGGTCCGGCTGCAGCTCGAGCTTCTCAAGCCCGAACTGGCGCTGGACGAGGCGGGCATCGAATCGACCGTCGTGCTTTTTGGCGGGGCGCGTATTCCCGCACCTGCCGACAAGGACGGCGCGCGCACCAAGACCCTGGCGGATCTTTCACAGTTCTACGAAGAGGCGCGCAGCTTTGCCCGGCTGATGACCCGCAAGTCGCTAGAGACCGAGGGCCGGGAATTCGTGATCGTGACGGGCGGCGGTCCGGGGGTGATGGAGGCTGGCAATCGCGGCGCAGAAGACGAAGGCGGGCGGTCCATCGGGCTCAACATCGTGCTGCCGCATGAACAGGCGCCGAACCCCTACGTGACGCCGGAGCTGTGTTTCAACTTCCACTACTTCGCCATCCGGAAGATGCATTTCCTGATGCGTGCGCGGGCGATCTGTGTCTTTCCCGGTGGCTTCGGCACGCTCGATGAGACTTTCGAGGCGCTGACCCTGATCCAGACGGGGCGCATGCAGCGCGTGCCGGTCCTGTTGTTCGGGCGGGCCTTCTGGGAAAGGATCATCAACTGGGACGCGCTGTCAGAGGCGGGTACGATCTCGGCCGAGGACCTGAACCTGTTCCGCTTTGTTGAAACCGCGGAAGAGGCGGCGGCCCACATCGAGAACTGGCAGCCGGAACCGCCGCGCAGCGATATTCCGGGTCGCTAGGGGCTGGTCGGGGCGGTGACTAGATCGCCGCCTCTTCGCCCAGCTTGTCATCCTCGTAGCGTTCGACCCAGCGGTGGATCACGGCCAGTGCGGCCTCTTCATCCATCATGCCGATGGCCCGGCGCAGATCCTTGAGCGCGTTGGCCATCTCGAGCTCGGACAGATAGGTTTCCTGCGCGCGCAGGATCTTGGTGTGCGGCGTGGTCAGCATGTCGGGGGAAATCAGCAGCTCTTCATGCAGCTTTTCGCCCGGGCGCAGACCGGTGATCTGGATCTCGATATCACCGTCGACATTGTCATCGTCCTTGACCGAATAGCCCGCGCCTTCGATCATCTGGCGGGCCAGCTTCGCGATCGGCACCGGGTCACCCATGTCGAGCACGAAGACATCGCCGCCGCGGGCGAAAGACCCGGCCAGCAGGACCAGACGCGCGGCTTCGGAAATGGTCATGAAATAGCGGGTCACGCGGCCATGGGTCAGGGTGACCGGACCGCCGCGGGAAATCTGTTCCTCGAAGAGCGGAATGACCGACCCGCTCGAGCCCAGGACATTCCCGAACCGCACCATCGAAAAGCGTGTGCCCGAGGAGCGCGTGGCCAGGTCCTGCACCACCATTTCGGCCAGCCGCTTGGACGCGCCCATGACGTTGGTGGGGCGCACGGCCTTGTCGGTCGACACGAGGATGAAGCGTTCGACGCCTGCGTCACGGGCGGCATCGGCGATCACCTTGGTGCCCAGCACGTTGTTGCGCATGCCGGCGATGGTGTTGCATTCGACCAGTGGCAGGTGCTTGTAGGCCGCGGCATGCAGGACCACGTCGATCCCGTGGCTGGCCAGCAGGTCGCGCATCAGCGCCTCGTCGAGAACCGACCCAAGTACCGGCACGATCTTGAGCTCGCTCGCCAGTTCGCGCAGATCCTTGTCGATGTTGTAAAGCGCCAGTTCAGAGTGATCCAGCAGGACCAGGCATTCGGGCTTGCAGGCGATCAGCTGGCGGCAGAGTTCCGACCCGATGGAGCCGCCCGCGCCGGTGATCAGGATGCGCCGCCCGCTGTAGGCATGGCTGACGCCGGGCAGCTCGGATTCCAGCCGGTTCCGGCCCAGAAGATCATCCAGCGACACCGGGGACACGCGTTTGCGCAATTCCCCTTCGCCCACCAGTTCGGCAAAGGACGGCAGGGCATGCACCTCGCAGCCGATACCGCGCAGGCGGTGCGCGATGCGGGCCTGTTTGGACTGGCTGATCGACGGCATCGCCAGCACCACCCGGTTGATCGCCTTGTTATGGATCAGGTCCTGAATCTGCGATGGTGCGTGCACCGGCAGTCCGGCGACCATCAGGCTTTGCAGCGTGGGGTTGTCGTCGATGAAGGCGACCGGCACCACCGCATCATCGGTGCGCAGCGCGGCGACAAGCTGCTGACCGGTCTGCCCGGCACCGTAGATCAGCACCCGCATCCGCGACTGCCCACGGCGATAGACCTGCAGCAAAAACTGTCGAAGCACGATCCGCCAAGTGGCACACGCCACCAGGTAGATCATCGCGAAGATCACGAAGACCGCGAACGGGACCGGCGGGGCAATCAGCCCGCTGAAGGCCGCACCGGTGAGCGCGACAGCGCTGGCAAACAGCGCCGTCCGCAGGATGCCTCGCATTTCATAGGCGTTGAGCTTGATCCGGGGCAGGCCGAGGTAGACCGAAAAGATGAGCCCCGACCCCATCATCAGACCCAGCAGGGGGCCAAGGCCCACCAGCGTCGCGACATCGAGGTCGATACGAGAGTTGAGCAGAAGCGCCGCCGCCATTGCCACGATCACCATCGCGGCATCTATGGCCATGAAAAAATACTGCTTTTGAGCGCGCGTCAGAGTCGTCGCGATCCTGTAAAACATCAAAAGGCGTCCCCCGAAGGCGAACAACTCGCCATATCGTATTCAATTTGTTGACCACTTCGCTGACGCTTGGCTAGCGCGTCCGGTGGCATTCTCTGTAAAACCGTTTGCTTCCCGTCACGAACGTCACCTTTTAGGCATCCGCTCAAACATTAGACAAGAGCGCATATGCTGCAACTGCAGAAAATGGCAGAAATCCACCTATGCGGTCAGTCTATAAGGAAAGTCGTGTGATCTATGCGCGCCACCCGGGCCTGGATTGCCGAGACCCTGTGCGAATCGCGCGGTCGCGCGCCGCGGCGCGCGTCCGGGACGCGCAGGGCTGTCCACACGGGGCCTTTCGTCCGTCCGAAGGCTGGGATATGCAGCGCGCCAACTGAGGCCGGACCGGCCTTGCAGATCAAGAGGAGCGATCCGATGGGCTATAAAGTCGTCGTCGCCGGTGCCACGGGGAATGTGGGCCGGGAAATGCTGAACATTCTGGCAGAGCGGGCCTTCCCGGTCGATGAGATCGCGGTGCTCGCATCGCGGCGGTCGCTGGGCACCGAGGTGAGCTTTGGCGATCGCACGCTCAAGACGCAGGATCTGGATGCCTTCGACTTTACCGGATGGGACATCGCGCTGTTCGCCATTGGCTCGGACGCCACCAAGAAATACGCGCCGGTCGCGGCCAAGGCGGGCTGCGTGGTGATCGACAACTCGTCGCTCTACCGCTACGACCCCGACGTGCCGCTGGTGGTGCCCGAAGTGAACCCCGACGCGGTCATGGGCTATGCCAAGAAGAACATCATCGCCAACCCCAACTGTTCGACCGCGCAGATGGTCGTGGCGCTCAAGCCGCTGCACGACCGCGCGCGGATCAAGCGGGTCGTGGTGTCGACCTACCAGTCGGTATCGGGCGCGGGCAAGGACGGCATGGACGAGCTTTGGGACCAGACCAAGGCGGTCTACAACCCGACCGACGACAAGCCCGCCAAGAAGTTCACCAAGCAGATCGCGTTCAACGTGATCCCGCATATCGACGTGTTCATGGAAGACGGATCGACCAAGGAAGAATGGAAGATGGTCGCCGAAACCAAGAAGATCGTCGATCCGTCGATCAAGGTCACCGCGACCTGCGTGCGGGTGCCGGTCTTTGTCGGCCATGCCGAGGCGATCAACCTCGAATTCGAGGATCATCTGGACGAGGACGAGGCGCGCGATATCCTGCGCGAGGCGCCGGGGATCATGGTGATCGACAAGCGCGAGGACGGCGGCTACGTCACGCCGGTCGAATGCGTGGGGGATTTCGCGACCTTCATCAGTCGCATCCGGCAGGATTCGACCATCGACAATGGCCTGAACCTGTGGTGCGTGTCCGACAACCTGCGCAAGGGCGCGGCGCTGAACGCGGTGCAGATTGCTGAGGTGCTGGGTCAGCGGGTGCTCAAGAAGGGCTGATCGCGTTCGATCACGTCGAAATCGTCATTGGGGTCGCCTTGGGGCGGCCCCTTTTGCTGGGGACGCCCCAGCAGGCGATCCGCAAGATGCCGGTGGGCGTGACCGGGAAACGGGGTGCCGAATCGCCGCATGAGGCTGGCGTAGGCGTGGCCGAGTTCGGAGGCCTTGCAGAGCCGGAGGCCTTCGGGATGCGAATGCAAGGCCAGCCCGCCGCCCGCCTCGCGCAGGGCAAAGCCCTTGCCGTGCAGGCGTGACTGCAGCTCGTCCCAGCTGCGCGCCTGGCCGAAATCCGCGGCGAGGAGGGCCCGCAAGGGACCGATGAGCTGCTCATCCGCCCGGTTGGGCGTCTTCGCGGTTCTTTGGGCCTTGCCTAATTCGTCCGACAGGGCCTGGCGCAGCAGCTGCCCCAAGGTGATGTCCCGCGCATCGGCCAGCGCCTTGGCCGCCTGCAGCGTCGGTTCGGGCAGGGAAAGGGTGATCGCTTGCATCTTCATCCGTTCATCCGACGCCGCGGAGGGTTAACTCCCGGTTACCGCCGGTCGCTTTTTTCAGCGTCGCACGAGAAAAAGGGTGTCTTTCCGGCCACATGGCCGCTCGAAAAATCAAAGGGTCCGCATCGGCCCTTTTTCCGCCTCAAAGACCCGTCAGGATGAACGGGCAGACAGTAAAGGCACCAGTTCCATGCGTTACCAGACAGAAACCTCCGCCGGATGGCCAGAGGCCAGCCAATTGCCCCCACGGATGGATTGCGAAACTGCCGCGCTCTTGCGCGGGTTTCTGACCCCGATCCTCGAAAACGCCACCAGCTGGGAGGACCTGTCCGAACGGCTCGCCGCCAAGGGCTACGGCGTGGCTTTTGCCGAAGGCCATCTTGTCATCGTGAATGCGGAAAGCCACGACCCGGTCAGCACCGGCGCCGATATGGGTGTGCCGCTGCGGCATCTGTCGCAACGGCTGGGCAGGCCTTGCGTCAAGGTCCATCAGGGCGGACATTCTGGCGATCTGGGCTAGGACGCCCGGGCCAACGCCGCGCCGTCAGACCGGCGCGAAACTGCCGTTGGCCGGGTTGTACCATTCCAGCCCGCCCGCGCCGATTTCGGTCCAGAGGCCGTGCAGCGTCAGGGCGCCCGACTCGACCGCCTCGCGGACAAAGGGAAAGGTCATTAGGTTGTCGAGCGACACCAGCACCGCCTGCTTTTCCAGCTGGTCGAGCCGCGCCGCAGGATCGGGTTCGTCCTTGACCCGCTCGTAACCGGGGCGGAGGATATCCATCCAGCGGCCCACGAAGCTCGAGGTTTCCTCGAGCTCGGGCGCATCGCCGGAACACATGGCCATGCAGCCCTGCACCCCGCCGCAGTTGGAATGGCCCAGCACGATCAGATGCGCCACCTTGAGCGCCGTCACCGCATATTCCACCGTCGCCGAGGTGCCGTGCTGCGCGCCGTCGGGCTCATAGGGCGGCACCAGGTTGGCGATGTTGCGATGGATGAAGAATTCGCCCTGATCCGCGCCGAAGATCGAGGTGACGTGCACGCGGCTGTCGCAGCAGGAAATCACCATTGCGCGCGGCCGCTGGCCTTCGCTGGCCAGCCTGCGATACCAGGCGGAATTTTCCGCGTAGGTGGTCGCTTTCCAGCCGTGATACCGCTTGACCAGATAAGCGGGAAGCGGTTTGGCAGCCTGCATGACATCCTCATCAACTGTTGAGCGCAGGCGGAGCTATAGGCCGAATTCTATAGGAATTCGAGCGAAAAGGCTTTTGCGCCTCAACCTTTTGGGAACCGGCGTCGAGGCAGGGTGCACAGGCCGTGGGGGCATTGCCGGGAGTGGACATTTGGAACAGATACGGGTGCTTCAACCCAGTGAGGGGGCGCGGCTGGACGCGGACAGGCTCGATTCGCTTTACAGCCAGCTGGGGCCGCAAGGCGCCGAAAACGTGGTCTGCCGCGCCATGGAGGAACTGGCGTTCCGGCTGGCGCATATCGACCGCATGTATTGCCGCAACGACCTCGCAGAGATGCGCAAGACCACGCGCGGGCTGATCGGCATCGCCGAACAGATCGGCATGACCGGTCTGGCCCGGGTGGCGCGCGACGTGGTCGGCTGCATCGACGACGGGGATGCGACCGCCCTTGCGGCCACGCTGGCGCGGCTGGCGCGCTCTGGCGAGGGGTCGCTGATGGCGATCTGGGATCTGCAGGATCTTTCCATCTGATCCCCCCTTGCGGGTGCTGGCCACGCGGCTAGGCTGCGGTCACGCTGATCCGAAAGGGACCCGTCATGTCGTTCGCCTTCGCCGCCGCCGATGCCGAGGCTCTTCCGCTTTACCTGTTGGGGCCGCGCGACCTGCCGACCTGGACCGAAGGGCAGACCGACGCGGTGCGCGCCTGGGTCGGGGCCAGCCGCTTTTCGGGGGCCTTGGGCAGCGCGCTGATGATACCGGGGCTGGACGGTATTCCGCAGATGGCGCTGGCGGGCTATGGCACGGCGGCGCAGCGGGCGCGCCAGCGGTTTCCGCTGGCCGGTGCCGTGCCTCACCTTGCGCCCGGCACTTACCGGCTGGCCGGGGATCTTCCCGCCGATCGGATACCGACCGAAGCCCTGGGCTGGCTGCTCTCGGGCTACGGATTTTCGCGGTACCGCGACCAGACGCCAAAGGTGCCGTCGCTCGTCGCGCCCGACGGTATCGATGCCGAAAGGATCGAGGCGCTGGCGCAGGCCGAGGCGCTGACCCGCGATCTGATCAACACGCCTGCCTCCGACATGGGCCCCGCCGCGCTTGAGGCGGCGGCGCGCGACCTGGCGCAGACCTTCGGCGCAGAAATCGCCGTGACTGCGGGCGATGACCTGCTGCGCGACAACTTCCCGATGATCCATGCCGTCGGCCGCGCCAGCGTGGATGCGCCGCGGCTGATCGACATGCGCTGGGGCGGCGACGGCCCGACGCTGACGCTGGTGGGCAAGGGCGTGTGCTTTGACACCGGCGGGCTCAACATCAAGCCCGGCGCGTCGATGGGGCTGATGAAAAAGGACATGGGCGGGTCGGCCAACGTTCTGGGCCTCGCCCGGATGATCATGGCGCTGGACCTGCCCTTGCGCCTGCGGGTGCTGATCCCGGCGGTCGAGAACAGCATTTCCGCCAGCAGCTTTCGCCCGCAGGACATCCTGACCTCGCGCAAGGGGCTGACGGTCGAGATCAACAACACCGATGCCGAAGGGCGGCTGGTGCTGGCCGACGCGCTGGCGCTCGCGGATGAGGATCCGCCCGATCTGCTGATCTCGATGGCGACACTCACGGGCGCGGCGCGGGTTGCGGTGGGGCCGGACCTTGCGCCCTACTTCACCGATGACGACGATCTGTCGGCGGCGCTCGAACAGGGCGGGCGCCGCATGGCCGACCCGGTCTGGCGCCTGCCGTTCTGGGAACCGTACGAGACGATGATCGAACCGGGCATCGCCGATCTGGACAATTCGCCCTCGGGTGGGTTCGCCGGGGCGATCACCGCGGCGCTGTTCCTGCGCAGGTTCGTCACGCAAAGCCAGCGCTACGCGCATTTCGACATCTACGGCTGGCAACCCTCCGCCGCGCCGGGGCGCAGCAAGGGCGGGCTGGGGCAGGGGCCGCGCGCGATTTTCGACGCGCTGCCGGGGCTTTTGAACCTGTGACCGACCGGCGGCTGACCCCGTTCAGCGGTCGCGTTGCGCATGAGTCGCTGCGTGGGCGTGTGGAGGCAGAGAGCTTCACCAGCGGCGATGCGGCACGCGTGGTCCGGGACACCATGGACCTCTTGTCCGAGCCCGATCTTAAAGCGCGCGGGATGGTGCGGCAGTTGCGTATGGGGGACCGGGTTACAATACTGGATCAAGTGCGGGGGCTGGTCTTTCTGCAGAGCGAAAAGGACGGCTATTGCGGCTGGGCGCGGCACCACGAGGTAAACGAGGTCGCGCGGCAGGAGATGACCCATGTGGTGCAGGCGCGGGCCAGTCATCTTTATCGCTGGAACGACATGAAAACCTCGCGCAGGGTCATTCCGGTGACCCTGGGCGCGCGGATGCATGTCGTCGCGGACGACGGGCGGTTCGCGACGGTGTCCCTGCCGAAACCCGCGGATGATCATGCCTCGGCGGTTGCACCGAGCGAGGACTACTTCATCCCCTCCCCGCATCTCCGCCCGGTCGCGGCCCATGAAACCGACCCAGTCACAGTGGCCGAGCGTCTGCTGGGGGCGCCCTACCTCTGGGGCGGCAATTCAAGCGTGGGGATCGACTGCTCGGGCTTGATCCAGCTGGCTCTTTCACTTTGCGGTGTGGACTGTCCCGGTGACAGCGATTTGCAGGAGGCCGCGCTTGGCACGACGATGCCCGAAGGCACCCCGCCCCGGCGCGGCGATCTGCTGTTCTGGAAGGGCCACGTGGCCTGGGTGTCGGACCCCGCGACGCTGCTGCACGCCAACGCGCACGCCATGGCCGTCTGCTACGAGCCGATGGCCCAGGCCATCGCCCGGATCGCCGCACAGGGCGACGGGCCGGTCACCCGGCAGGCGCGGCTTTGATCAGTCGACCGGGCGGATCAGCTTGCGTTCCAGCACCCGCAGCACCGTCTGCAGATCCTGCCCGCGCTTGAGCACCTGGCCATCCATCCCGACCACCGCGTACTGGCCCTGCCTGCCGCGCAGCTTGGGGCGCTTTTCCACCCGATACAGCGGATTCTCGGCGGTGCGGCGAAAGATCGAGAAGATCGCCACATCCGGCAGTGACGAGATGCCGTAGTCGCGCCATTCCCCCGCGGCGACCATGCGCCCGTAAAGCGACAGGATGACGTTCAGCTCTGTGCGGTGAAAAGCCACCGCCTCGGGGCCGTTCTGCCGGGCCGGAAAGGGCGTCAGGGAATTCATGCCATGAGACTTGCCGCAAATGCCCCCAAGATCAAGTGGGGGGCGGGAAACTTTCGCCGTGCCCGCGCCGTGGCTGCACCACGCTGACAAAGGAACCGCCATGCCCCGTCCGATCCGAACCGCTGTCGTTCTTGCCTGTCTTGCCGGGGCCGCGTTCGCGCATTCCGGTGTGACCGATCCCACCGTGATGCAGCGCATGCAACTGATGAAGGATATCAAGGACACCGCCGCGCAACTTGGCAAGATGACCAGGACGCTGGTGCCCTTCGACCCGGATCAGGCAGAGGCGCTGGCCCGCGACATGGCCCGCCATGCCGCCGCGATCCCCGCCGCGTTCGAGACGCCCGCGCAGGACCCAAGATCCGAAGCGAAGCCCGAGATCTGGACCGATTGGCCGGACTTCGTTGCCGACGCCGCAATGCTGGAAGACGCGGCCAGCGCGATGCAGACCGGCACGCTGGACGAGTTGCGCTTTGGCATGCGCGCGGTGGCCAAGGCCTGTGCCACCTGCCACGAGGATTACCGCCTCGAAAACTGACCGCGCGCCGCTTCGGTCCGGCCAGTTAAGACCATTGACTGTGCGCGCGCAGCGGTCTCGGCCCTTGCGGCGCGCGGTCTGATCGCGCAGTTTGTCCGCGAAACAAAAGCACGAGGGACAATCATGCGCACGAGAGCTGCCGTGGCCTTAGAGGCCGGGAAACCGTTGGAAGTGATGGAGGTGAACCTCGAGGGTCCGAAGGCGGGCGAGGTTCTGGTGGAGATCAAGGCGACGGGCCTGTGCCACACCGATGAATTCACCCGGTCGGGCGACGACCCCGAGGGTATCTTTCCCGCCATCCTGGGCCACGAGGGCGCGGGCGTGGTGATGGAGGTGGGCGAGGGCGTGACCTCGCTGAAGCCCGGCGATCACGTCATTCCGCTCTACACCCCCGAATGCCGCGAATGCGAATACTGCCTCAGCGGCAAGACCAACCTCTGCCAGGCGATCCGCAGCACGCAAGGCGAGGGCCTGCTGCCCGACGGCACCACGCGGTTCTCGATGCTGGATGGCACGCCGATCCACCATTACATGGGCTGCTCGACCTTCGCCAACCACACCGTGGTGCCGGAGATCGCGCTGGCCAAGGTGCGCGAGGACGCGCCCTTCGACAAGATCTGCTACATCGGCTGTGGTGTGACCACCGGCATCGGCGCGGTGATCAACACCGCCAAGGCCGAGATCGGCTGCCGCGGCGTGGTCTTCGGGCTGGGCGGCATCGGGCTCAACGTGATCCAGGGGCTGCGGCTGGCGGGCGCCGACCAGATCGTCGGGGTCGACCTCAACGACGACAAGGAAGAGATGGCGCGCCGCTTCGGCATGACCGATTTCGTGAACCCCAAGAACGTCGAGGGCGACATGGTCGCGCACCTGGTCGAACTGACCAAGGGCGGGGCGGATTACACCTTTGACGCGACGGGCAACGTCGGCGTGATGCGCACGGCGCTGGAATGCGCGCACAAGGGCTGGGGCACCTCCGTGATCATCGGCGTGGCGCCTGCGGGGGCCGAGATCTCGACCCGGCCGTTCCAGCTGGTGACCGGCCGCAACTGGCGCGGCACGGCCTTTGGCGGCGCTAAGGGCCGGACGGATGTGCCGAAGATCGTCGACTGGTACATGGACGGCAAGATCGAGATCGACCCGATGATCACCCACAAGCTGAGCCTCGACGAGATCAACCACGGCTTCGACCTCATGCACGAAGGCAAATCCATCCGCGCCGTGGTGGAGTTCTGA